>JBBQXQ010000088.1:0-13355 GCA_038209515.1 Gemmatimonadales bacterium | reverse complement strand
GCCAGCCGCTCTGGCACCGGGACGTACCGTTCCTCGCTTCCGCCTTGATACACCCACAGGTCCTTGGCCTTGGTAAACCCGGCGCGCTCGAGCAAAGGGATGTAATAGCGGGGGTTGTGCGGCATCATCAGGGCAGGCGGGCTGTCGAAGCCATCGACCAGCAGTCCGCACTCATCGTTTACCGAGAACGAGGCGGGTCCCCGCAGCACGTCGTGGCCCAGCGCTCGGCACCAGTCCGCTGCGGCGGTAAAGAGCGCATCAGCCACCGCCTGGTCGTCGATACACTCGAAGAAGCCGAAGAAACCGACCCGGTCATCATGGGTCTCATTGTGGAGCCGGTTGCTGATGGCTGCGATACGGCCAAGCACAACTCCATCGCGCTCCGCGATGAAGTACTCGGCTTCGGCGTGCTCGAAGAAGGGGTTCTTGGTCCGGGAGAGGAGCGTCTCCATGTCCCGACGCAAAGGCGGGACCCAGAGAGGGTCCCGCGCATGGAGTCGGTAGGGCAGGTCGATGAATCGCTTCAGGTCCCGCCGATCGCGCGCCCCTCGGACGCGCAGGCGTTCGGTCAGATGACCCCCAGTTCCCTTCCGATCGTGGCGAACTGCTCCAGAGCGAAGTCGATTTGCTCGAAGGTGTGGGTCGCCATTACGCTGGTGCGGAGCCGGCATTGGCTCGGCGGCACGGCTGGAGAGACCACCGGATTAGTGAACACCCCTGCATCAAACAGACGGCGCCACATGAGGAAGGTCTGCTCCATGGGGCCGATCAGGACCGGCACGATCGGGGTCTCGGTCGGACCGATCTCGAAGCCGAGGCTGCGGAAGCCCTCGTGCAGCCGTCGGGTGTTGGCCCACAGACGGTCCCGGCGATGGGGCTCGCGCTGGAGCACCTGGAGCGCAGCGAGCACGCCGGCCGTGTTGGCCGGGGGCAGTGAGGCTGTGAAGATGAGGGGCCGGCTGTGGTGCTTCAGATAGTGAATGACGCTCTCGGAGGCAGCTACGAATCCGCCGATGGACGCCAGCGACTTCGAGAACGTGCCCGCGATGATGTCGACTTCCTCGGTCATGCCGAAGTGCGCAGCGGTTCCATCGCCATTCGGCCCAAGGACCCCCAGGGCGTGGGCATCGTCGAGCGCCAGGGCCGCCCCATGCTTGCGGGCCACGCGAGACAGGGCCGGGACGTCGGCGATGTTGCCCTCCATCGAGTACACGCCGTCTACGATGATCATCGCCCCGCGGGTGGAACCGTTGCGCTCCAGCCTGCGCTCGAGATTAGCCATATCGCCGTGGTTGAACCGCTCGGTCTCGCCGTAGGACATCTTGGCGCCATCGACGATCGAGGCGTGGTCGAGCTTGTCCAGGTAGACGACATCCCCGCGTCCGACCAGGCCGGAGATCAGGCCGAGATTGGCCGAGTAACCGGTCGAAAAGACGAGGCAGGCTTCCTTACCCAGAAACTCGGCCAGCGAGTTCTCGAGCTGCTCGTGCAGGTCCAGGGTACCGTTCAGAAACCGGCTGCCGGTGCATCCCGATCCGTAGCGGCCGAGGGCTCGCGAAGCAGCCTCGAGAACCTTGGGGTGATGGGTCAAGCCGAGGTAATTATTGGACCCGAGCATGATCCGCTTCTGACCGTCAATGACGACGACGGTGTCCTCCGATTCGGAAATCGGATTGAAGTACGGATAGAGGCCGATGGCCTGCAACTCGCGCGCCTTGGTGAACTGCCGGCACTTCTCGAACAGCGCGACTTGTTGAAGCTCTTGTGTGTCCACGGTCCCTCGGCCCTGAGAGGAGTCAACAATCCCACATCGCTATGTCGCCGAAAGGCTTAAAGTAGTGATGCCAGGGGAGGGGCACAAGCCGGAAAGACTGGCTGCTCGCGCACCGCGAAAGCCTGCCCTGGGGCAAGGGCTGCGCCGCTGGACCGAGGGCAACCCCTGATTATTTTTGGGAGCCCCAATCCAGGTGCAGAATTTTGGCGCTGGGTCCGTTAGCGCTGTTACATCAAACCGAGGTAGTGCGTCAGTTTGAGCGTAATGTTGAGAATGGCCCTACCGGTAGCAGTCTTGAAACCACGGTGGCTCCAACTTGATAAACGTATTCGCAGTCCTGGCCAACTGTGAGGAGTAGCCTGGGACGGGTGAAGCCACGAATACTTTTTTCCCCTTCTTCCGGACACTCTCCACTATCGGGGTGAAATCGCCATCGGCGCTGAGAAGGTATGCGCAGTCGTACTCATCGTTGATCGCGCCCTCCAGCATGTCGTGGGCGAGCATAATGTCAACTGCCTTCTCTTTCAGCGTCTCGACCTGAGCGTTGGCCTCAGCCATCAGGCGCACTTCGCTCGCGGCCTTTGGCGGAATGGCACAGTCCGGATCGTCCAAATAGGCTAGGAGTTGAGCAGCCAAGGGGTTTATCTCCACTCGGCGCTCTAGGCGTCCCAAGTGAACACTGACCTTGCTGTCATCGGCTTGAATCCGAGCAAGAAATGACCGCTGATCCGCGTAATGCTTCCGGTTCCAATCCTGCTTGAGTGCGCCTATGTAATACCCGGTGCTGCGCCATGTGCGAGCCCCTACCAGCTTTTGCGATAGTTTGGCATAGGAGAGAGCAAACGGCGAGGATACACACTTCTTAACGAAGTGGTAGAAATTGTTTCCATCGATGTAAATGCAGGCACGTTCCATAAAAAAAGCCCCAGGTGTGCACGGGTGGCAGACCTGGGGGAGGTAAAGTCGCTGGCGGGTTTAGCGCCTGCGACACCCTAAGTATCGGCTCGGGGTCGCCCTCAGTCAATACCATTGCCTATCACCGTGCCAGCAACTATCCTACATACATGCCTAAGCGCCCAAGCAAGGTCCAAGAGCCGCCTCAAGATCCCAACGTAGCAGCCTTCCTAGCGGTCAATGCCCTGACGGGGCGGACCGACGATGAGCTGCGAAGCGAAGCGGCCCGGCTGCTAGGGAAGCTGGGCGGGAGTAAGGGCGGTCAAGAGCGAGCGAAACGGCTGAGTCAGAAACGCCGCTCAGAGATTGCCCGTGAAGGGGCGAAGGCGCGGTGGAAGGACCACAAGAAGAGCTAGGACTAAGCCTCGCCCTTCTGTTCACGCCACGCCTCGATTGCCTGCTTCATCGTCTTGCCGGCCTTCATCTGCTGCCCCACAAACGCGCTGTACGGGCTCGCCCGCCTCGTACCGGCCTTTGGTGCTCTCCCGGCCCTCTGAGGGGCCTTCCCGGCCTTCTGGGCCACCTTACCGTACTTCTTCCCCTTCTTACCCTTTTTCTCGTCACCGCCGCCCTTGGGCCTATTCGGGTACCACTCTGAAAGCGCCCAGGCTCCGCGCTGGGTGCTTACGATCTCACCCGCTGCTCGAAGCCGCTTTATGGCTGTCCAGACCGTGGTGTAGAAGTTTTTCGACTCCGATAGAATGCCTCCGGCCTTAAGGCCGGTCGTGATGGCACTCGGCGGCTGTGGCTGCTTCATGATCTCCAAGTACCGCTTGATCGCTTCGGGGATAGACATTCGGAAGAACTCGTCAGGGCGAATCTTACCCGTGACGGTCGGCTCCCTCACGGTCCCCGTAGCCGTCACCCTGAGTGTCGGGCCACCACCGTTGGTGTCGGATGGGCCAAGCCCAAGCCGCGCCCGCAGCCCGGCAATCTGAATGTCGAGCTTGGCCCTCTCGTCCTCCAGCTCGGCCAAGTATGTACTGATGTCCAAACCCTGATCCGCCATGACCACGGCCCTCTTTCCGGCCCGCAGGCCTAGGGGTTAGATTGCAGGCCTGCTGCCTGGGAGAAAGGCCAACCGGTCGCAGTCCGGCCGGACCTTTCCCCCTCAGCAGACCACCCGCTCACTCAGGGTGGTTACAGGGGACTTTCATGTTTACCACCACCTCCTCTGGCGGTGGCACCGGTCAACCTTCCTAGGGGCGGTCCGGTGCCACCGTTTCTGTTAGGTACCCTCCAAAGCTAAAACCGATTTTGGTCGGCACAAGTGGGGTGGGTATTTCTATTGGTCACCCTTCTGGTCGGTCCCCCCTGGGGCTTAACGGTAGCCTCCCCGTTCATGCATAGTTTCATCGTACACACGCAGGGCCGTTAACGGTGCATAAACGTGTTTAAGTGGGTCATAAGAGTAGGTCACGTGACCTATTGCCAGCTTAGGCGCCTAAGCATATATTGGATGCATGAACCGTGTCTCTCCACCAGTGCGCGCAATGGCCCTCCGGTGCCTGACTGACGGAATGAGCGTCAGGGCCACTTCTCGCGTGGCCGGGCTCAGCAAGGGCGCGGTGCTGCGGCTCCTAGCTGAGGCGGGGGAGTTTTGTGCGGCTTACCATTGCCTGCGGATGCGGAATCACGTGGACGGTGGACGATCTGCTCACGCTGATGGACCCGAAATCTGTTACAGTCAAATAGACCCAGCGCCAGAATTTTGCTCGGCCTGTTCAGCAGGACGACGGCGGTAGTCATTTATAGGCTGCGCTCGCCGAGGCCGGTTCGAGGCCCAGGACACAATTTTCGCTGCGATGGCGGGTGGTGACCGCAGGTAGCTAATGAGTGGGCCGGCGGGATCGGTAGAGAGGAACTTTCTTAAGTCGCTACATGATGCTCGGTTCGGATGTGTTCGGCTTGACTTGGACCCGACAACCGCCGAGCTTGAACTGGATGTCAGACTTTACCGATTCCCGCCGGTCGTTCCTGCGTTCATGTGCCATGGGTGTCGCAGGACTGGTCGCCTCAAGCGCCGTCTCTCGTTCCGAGGGACTGCTGGCCGCCACTCGTCTCCGAGGTCCTGACGATCCGGAGGTCCCCAACGAGGAGGTCGCCCGCATTCTGAAAGGCCTGTTCGGCGACCGGCCCATCAGAAGAGGCCACGTCTCTCTCGACATGCCCGCGGTGGCCGAGGATGGCCGAGTCGTGCCGGTAATCATCGAGAGCGATCTGCCGATGTCGAAGGAGCAGTACGTCAAGGGGGTGCATCTCATTGTCGACCATAACCCCGACGCACATCTCGCGGCGTTTCACCTCACACCGGCGCTGGGCCAGGTATCGATCTCAACACGCATCAAGATGAAACGCACCACCTGGGTGCGGGCCATTCTGGAGACCAACACCGGTGAAGTGTGGGCCGGCTACACGCGGGTGCTCGTCACGCTCAACGGGTGCGGATGATGACCAACCATATCGGTGAAGCCCGGATCAAGGTTCCCGACCGGATAGCTCGCGGAGAGGTGATCGTGGTCAACTCGATCATCTCCCATCCGATGGACACCGGATTCTTCCGGAACGCCGACGGCGATCCCATTCCGGCGTATTTCATCAAGGATGTTGTTGTCACCTATGGCGAGCAGGAGGTAGCCCGGTTCGAGTGGACGTCAGGCATCAGCCGGGACCCCGTCGTGAGCTTCACCGTCAAGGCCGATAAGGAGGCTCCCCTGACCATGGTCTGGACCGACAACCAGGGAGCTGTGTTCAAGCAGTCGGTCGGCATCAGCTTCGCGTCAGCCTGATCCGGACCCGCGACTCCATCGCATGCGGCGGCCCGTCCGCGCCGGTTTCGTGTTTCTCCCCAGCACCATCGTCTTTGCCCTGATCCTCGTCGGCGTACCGGCGGCGACTCCCGACGTGCCGGGGAAGCCCCGGGAGTCGAGCCCGCTTCCGCTGCGCCGCCTGGCCAAGGGAGTGTACGCCGTGCTTGGCGACATCGGCCGCGGGTCGGAGGGACGGCCCAATGCCGGCTTCATCGTGACCGACGACGGGGTGATTGTGGTCGATGCTCTGGCCAGCCCTCGCGACGGCGAAACGCTGGTCGCCACGATCCACACGGTGACCAATCAGCCCATCAAATGGCTCATCCTGACCCACCACCATCCCGACCACCATTTCGGCGCGATCGTCTTTCGCCGGCTCGGAGCGAGAGTCATCGCTCACCCTGATCGAAGCAGTCTGGCGTCTGATGCTGGGCAGGATGCCCTGCTGGCCGACTGGGTCAGGGTCGTCGGGCTCGATGCGATGCGTGGATTCGAGTTCGCCGATACACCGGACCGCCCGGTAACCGGGACGGATACGCTTCAGCTCGGGGGCCGTACCGTCGTGATCGCCCATCCGGGTGCCGCGCACTCCGCCGGAGACCTCACGATCTGGCTGCCCCATGAACGGATCTTGTTCGCCGGCGATCTGCTCGTCGAGGACGGAGTCACTATGGTGGTGGACGGCAGTTCGGGCGAGCTTCTCCGAGCCCTCCGGGGGATCGACACTCTGCGCCCCAGGGTGGTCGTCCCGGGTCACGGAGCGATCCCCGCCCGGCCGGGAGAGCTGGTGGCGCGCACTCGCGGCTACATCGTCGGGCTCCGCCGAGACATGAAGTCTGCCATCGAGCAGGGGCGGCCGATGGGGCGCGCGCTCGCGTCACTGCCCCCGGCCGATGCCACTCGGCCGGTCTCACTCAATTCCAGGCGGCGGCGCAACGCAGTGAGAGTGTACCTGGAAGAGGAGAGGGTATACATGGGACTGGATTCTGCGCGGTGAGGCCATTGTGCATCGTGGCGGGGCTCATGCTGGGATACGTCGGGGCTGGCTGTGCACGCCGCGCCTCGTCGCAGGTGGAACCCGCGACCACGGTGGAAGCACTGCCGCGGCTGGTATCCACCGAGGAGCTTGCGCGATGGCAGCGGCAGGGTCCGGTGAGTGTTGTGGATGTGAGAGCGGACCTGTTTACCTACTTGAAGGACCACCTGCCCGGTGCGGTGTACCTCAACACTGAGACCCTTCGTGCAAGCGCTGGTGGGATCCCGGCGCAGCTCCTCACGCCCGGAGCTTACGCCGAGCTCTTTGGCCGGCTCGGGTTGAGCCTCGATCAGCCGGTCGTCATTTATAGCGCAGGGGAGACCCGTAACATCGATGCCACCTTTCTGGCCTGGCTGCTGGCCGGGTTTGGCCATCCCAAGGTGTACGTGCTGAACGGCGGCTACTTCAAGTGGCAGCTGGAACAGCGGGCAGTGGTTCCCCAATATCCTCGACTCGCCGCGACCCGGTTTCCCGCCGGTCCCTTTCACCCCGAGCAGGCGTCCCTGGAGGACGTGCGGCGGGCGATCACCACCGGCGATGCCATCCTGGTGGACGCCAGGCCTGCGGACCAGTACGCCGGCCAGGCGGGGGCTCAGATGCGGAGAGGCCACATTCCCGGTGCCATCAGCCACTACTGGCAGAACGATCTTACCCAGGAAGGCTTCGGCCACGTGTGGAAGAACCCGTCGGAGCTGCGTGCCGGGTATACCGCGCAGGGGATTACGCCAGACAAGAACATCATCGTCTATTGCAACAGCACGACTGAAGCGAGCCATGTGCATTTCACGTTGCGCTACTTGCTGGGATATCCGCGGGTTCGGATCTATGTAGGGTCGTGGACCGAGTGGGCGGAGCGGGTCGATCTACCGATCGAGGCGGGGAAGCGGGGAAGCGGGGAAGCGGGGAAGTAGTTCGCTTCCCCGCCTATTTCATCGCGATCCCACTCCGCAGCTGTCCCGGCCGCCAGATCTGGCCGCCTTTCATGACCCACTCGACCGACTCGAGGTTCCCGATGTCGCTGAGTGGGTTCTTGCTGAGGAGCACCAGGTCGGCGTAACGGCCGGCCTCGATCGTTCCGAGCCGACGGGCAGGCTCTCCCCCGAGCGCGCGTGCCGCGTCACGGGTGGCAGCCAGGAGCGCGGCCCGGGGCGTCAGGCCGATCGAGTCCACCAGCAGACCGAGCTCGCCGAGCAGTGAGGCGCGCTCGTTGGCAGGCCCGTAGGCCACGTGATCGCTGCCGGCGCTGATCCGGACTCCCCGTCTGACGGCTTCTCGTGTCACCTCCATACCGAATCCAGAGGCCGCGCGAACATACTCCTCCTGCTCCGACGGGATGTGACGCCGCTTGGAGTCGAAGTAAGCGACACTGTGCCGGGTGGCATCGAGCGTCGGCTCGAAGAAGGTGCCGATCCGTGCCATCGAATCGAGAGCGTCGAGAATCCTTGGATCGTGTACCGACCCGACCGTGGCGACTTCTGCCGTAGCCATCTGAAGGTTGCCGTCATTGACGAGCGTGTCCCGCTCTTCCTTGGAGAAGAGCTCCCCGGCGAATCCGGCGGCATGCACCACCCCGTCCTGGCCGGCGAGTGCCTGTTCCAGGGCGCTGGCGGGCTGCACCCACGCATGGCCCCAAACCGGCATACCCGCCCGATGAGCGGCCGCGACCAGCTTCTTTACCGACTCGAGGTCGAGCTGGGCGTAGAGCTTGAGACCCAGCGCTCCAGCTTCACGCGCCACGGCGGCGACCGAGTCGGCATCATCGTCCGGGTTGAAGAGGATGGGCGTCCACCCGAGCGCCTGCATGGTCATGGCGGGCGGCTGCCGGAAGACCCGGCCTCGTGCCGTTGCCGTGCCCCGGAATCCGTTGAAGAAGAAGCGGCGGCCGGCCACGAGCTGCATGGCATACACGCGCGGCGCGGCGGCACCCATGGCGTTGACCCGCCGGAGCAGCTCGGCCGGGTTGGTGCCCATGTCGCGGACGGTGGTAATGCCCTGGGCCATCAGATCGTGCAGGTCGAGCGAAAGCTCCTCGCTCGCGCTTCCGCCGATCAGGAACAGCATATGAACGTGGCTATCGATCAGTCCGGGAATCAGCCATTGACCCCGCGCATCGATCACGCGGGCACGGCGCGGGACCGGGCATTCGCCGGCGGCACCGGCACAGATGATCCGATCGCCGCGAACCAGAGTGACGGCGTTCGAGACCGGCGCGCGGCCGGTACCATCCCAGAGATTTGCTCCTATGATCGCGATGGTGGGATCAGGCGCCGGGGTTTCCCGGAGTCGGGGCGCAGTTCCACTGCAGGCGCTCAGGACCAGCGTCGGGATGACGGTAAAGGAAAGAATCGAAAAGGACAGCCTCATGACGCGCTCCTGGCGCTGGCGGGCGACGCGGCACGATGCCGCTTTGGGGGTCGCCTCGCACCGGTCCTGCTTCAAGATGCCGGGAAAGAATGCATTCGGCCGTGATAGCCAGGCGGGCCCACATGGTGACCAGGAACACTACGCCTGCTGCGGCTAACCCCTTCCGCGAACGCATGGTGCGCTTTGGGCGGGGAGAGACGGGCCGAGCCCTTTCCTTATTGTAAGACCTCCTGCGCGTGGACGGGAAAACGGAAAAACCGGGTCTGGGCCCTAAAAGGGCAAGGCACGTGCCAAGATGATGTGCAACTTCTCGCCATGGTTGCGGCGCGGGCCACCGCGCCCTCATCTTCCCCTTGTGCCCCTCCCTCCCGTCAATCGCCCCCGGCGCCGGCGCCGGACGGCTGCGATGCGCCAACTGGTGCGTGAGCACCAGCTCTCCCCGGCCGACCTCATCCAGCCTCTGTTCGTCGTGCACGGCACCCGCGTGGAGCGCGAGATCGGATCCATGCCGGGAGTCTTCCAGCTCTCGGCTGACGCAATGCTGGACCGCGAAGTAGACGGACTTCGGGCCCTCGGCATTCCCGCCGTTGTGCTCTTCGGAATTCCCGCCACCAAAGACGAGATCGGGTCGGAGAATTTTTCGGACGACGGCATCGTGCAGCGGGCACTCCGCCGTGTACGGGAGCGGCACCCGGACCTCCTGCTGATCACCGATCTCTGCTGCTGCGAATACACCAGCCACGGGCATTGCGGCATCGTGCGGGATGGCTCAGTGGACAACGACGCAACCCTGGAGATACTGGGCCGCGCGGCACTGAGTCACGCACGAGCGGGGGCCGACATCATCGCCCCGAGCGGCATGATGGATGGCATGGTCGGGGCCATCCGAGCCGCCCTGGACCAGGAGGGGCACAGCGAGACCGCCATCCTGAGCTATGCCGTCAAATACGCCAGCGCGTTCTATGGGCCCTTCCGCGAAGCCGCGGAAAGCGCCCCAGCCTTCGGCGACCGGCGGCAGTACCAGATGGATCCGGCCAACGTAAGAGAGGCGTTACTCGAAGCGGCCCTCGATGAAGCCGAGGGAGCCGATCTGCTGATGGTCAAGCCGGCGCTGGCCTACTTGGATGTGGTGCGGGCGGTGCGGGAGCGGACCCAGCTTCCGTTGGTGGCCTACAACGTGAGCGGCGAATACGCGATGGTAAAGGCGGCTGCGCGGCTGGGTTGGATCGACGAGTGCCGGGTCGTGCTCGAGGCGCTGACCGGCATGCGCCGGGCCGGGGCGGATGCCATCATCTCCTACCATGCGAAGGACGTGGCCACCTGGCTCTCGTCGGAAGGCGCTCGATGACCGAGGTGCGAGTAGCGGGTCAACTGACGGCTGCATCCGAGCGGCTGTTTGCCGCTGCACAGCGAGTACTGCCGGGGGGCGTCAACAGCCCGGTGCGCGCGTTCCGGGGTGTCGGCGGTATCCCCCGCTTCATTGCACGGGGGGAGGGGCCTTCGCTGATCGACGTGGATGGAAACCGCTACGTGGATCTGGTGCTGTCCTGGGGACCGCTCATTCTCGGCCATGCCCACCCCGAAGTCCTCGCCGCCGTGATCGAGGCGGCAAAGCGGGGAACGACCTATGGTGCGCCCACCGAGCTGGAGGTCCGTCTGGCGGAGCGGGTTGTCGCCACCTTCCCCGGGATGCAGATGGTCCGCTTCGTCAGCTCCGGGACCGAGGCCGTCATGAGCGCCGTTCGGCTGGCCCGGGCGGCCACTCGACGAACGCTGATCCTCAAGTTCGACGGCTGCTATCACGGCCACTCGGACGCCCTGCTTGCGGCCGCCGGCTCGGGCGTGGCGACGCTCGGTCTGCCCGACTCCCCCGGCGTGACTCCCGCCACCGTGGCCGACACGCTGGTGCTGTCGTACAACGACCTGGCAGCAGTCGAGACCTTGTTCGCCAACCGCGGATCGGAGATCGCGGCTGTGCTGGTCGAGCCGGTTGCGGGGAACATGGGAGTGGTCCCGCCGGTGCCAGGGTTTCTCCCGGGTGTCCGGACAGTTGCCCAGCGGCACGGCGCGCTGCTGATCTTCGATGAGGTCATGAGCGGATGGCGAGTGCACCCGCAGGGCGCCCAGGTTCTGTATGGGGTAGAGCCCGACCTCACCTGCCTCGGCAAGGTGATCGGTGGTGGCCTCCCCGCCGCCGCCTACGGCGGGACCCGCGAGCTGATGGAGCTCATCGCTCCTGCGGGCCCCGTCTACCAGGCGGGCACCCTTTCCGGCAACCCGATCGCCATGGCCGCAGGCCTCGCCACCCTGGACGTGCTCTCCCGTCCGGGAGTCTGGCAGCGAGCCGCC
Organism: Gemmatimonadales bacterium; assembly: GCA_038209515.1. Lineage (GTDB taxonomy): Bacteria > Gemmatimonadota > Gemmatimonadetes > Gemmatimonadales > GWC2-71-9 > CAVVWJ01. The sequence goes on along the minus strand of JBBQXQ010000088.1, from coordinate 2,068 downwards.
GATTGGGCCCAGCGTGCCGCAGCGGCGCTGACGGCAGCAGCCGAGCGTGCTGGCGTGCCGCTAACAGTGCAGCGGGTCGGCACCATGTTCACCCCGTTCTTTACCGAGCGGCCGGTACGAACCTTTGCCGAGGCCAAGCGCACCGATGCCAAGGCCTACGCCGCATTCTTTCACGCCATGCTCGAAAACGGGGTGTATCTGCCCCCCTCGGCTTATGAGGCGGCGTTCGCATCCACGGTGCACGGTACGGCGGAGCTCGACGTGCTCGAATCCGCCCTCAGGACCGCATGGCCTCGATAGCGATCGTGGGGGCCGGCATCACCGGGCTCAGCGCCGCGTACCGTCTGAAGCAGGGGGGCAGCAGAGTCGTGGTGTATGAGGCGAGCGATCGAATCGGTGGCGCCATAAAATCGGAACGCCGCAACGGCTATCTCGCCGAGCTGGGTCCCAACTCTCTGGCGACACCATCGGCGGGAGTGGCGGCGCTTCTGGCCGAGCTGGGGCTGGACTCACGCCGGGTTACTGCCGCGGCCGCGGCGCGGACCCGCTACATCGTGCGGCGCGGGCGGCTGGTCCGGCTGCCGATGTCTCTCGCCGAGCTACTCACCTCCAGGCTTTTTTCCAATTCCGCCAAGCTGGCCATCTTCGGCGAGCCCCTGTTGGAGGCGAGCGACTCTGCCGTCGACGAAAGCGTGGCGGCATTCGTGCGCCGGCGCTTCAACCAGGAAGTGGTGGATTATCTCGCGAACCCGTTTGTAGCCGGGACCTTTGCCGGTGACCCCGAGCAACTGTCAATTCGTCACGCATTGCCGCGGCTTCAGGCACTGGAGCGTACCCAGGGCTCGTTGGTGAAGGCCTTCGTGCAAATGATGAAGGGGCATCGGGCAGATAGTCAGGGGCAAGGCGGTCCGGGGAGCATCATTTCGTTCCGCGACGGTCTTCAGGAGCTTCCGGACGCGCTGGGACGCGAGCTCTCGTCCGAGGTGAGGCTTCGCTCGCCGGTGACCCAGTTGCGGCAGAGCCCGAGAGGATGGACCGTTGGAGCCGCGTTGCAGACCCCGGAGCTCTACGACGCGGTTATCTATGCGGCCCCGGCGCACAGCCTGGAGGAGATCGACCTCGACCTGCTCGGTGGCGAGCGGCTCTCCACCTTGTCCAGCATCGTTCATCCGCCGGTCGCTGTTCTGGCCCTCGGCTTCCGCCGGGAACAGGTGTCGCACCCGCTCGATGGATTTGGCTTCCTCACTCCCGAAGTGGAACGCCGTCGGGTCCTTGGCGCGGTGTTCTCGTCCACGATCTTCCCCGATCGTGCGCCCGAGGGACACGTGATGTTGACCACCTTTGTTGGCGGGACGCGCGACCCCGACTTCGTGCAGGCCGATCCTCAGACACTCACCGCTCGGGTGCTCGACGACTTGCGTGTCCTGCTTGGAGCCCAGGGAGAGCCCACCTTCCGCGCAGTTCAGGTCTGGCCCAAGGCAATTCCCCAGTACGTGCTCGGATACGGCCGCTTCAAGGATATTGCCGATGAGGTGGAGCGGCGCAATCCAGGATTGCTGCTGGCGGGGACCTACCGGGACGGCGTGTCTCTCGCCGAGGCAATCGGATCGGGCGAGCGGACCGCGACCCGTGTGGCCGAGCTCCTCGGCGTGGAACCGGTGATGGCAGGATCCAAGCGCCCCGCCCGTACTGCTTCCCCTGCGGGGCAGGATTGAGCCAACGCCCCTCTGCGCTTCGGATCGGCACCCGGGGAAGTACGCTGGCGGTCTGGCAAACGGAGTGGGTTCGGGCCCGGCTTCGCGAGTCGGGTTACGAATCTGAGCGTATCGAGATCAAGACGACTGGCGATCTGGTGGCGGATGTCCCGCTCGCCCGGATCGGGAGTCGAGCGCTGTTCACCAAGCAGATCGACGATGCGTTGCTCGAGGGCCGTATCGACCTCGCTGTGCACTCCTTCAAAGACCTGCCGACGCAGCTACCGGACGGAATCACTGTGGCCGCAGTCGGGCAGCGCGAGGATCCGCGTGACGCGCTCGTCGGGCGGGGGCCACTCGAGTGGGAGGATTTG
>JBBQXQ010000087.1:0-13576 GCA_038209515.1 Gemmatimonadales bacterium | reverse complement strand
GCTCGCGCTTCATGTGGACGATGCCTGGCGCCGCTTGCCCGACCCGGGAGGCCTGCGCGGGCGCTTCGAGCAGACTGCGGGCCGTACGTCGACCCTGCCTTGGGTCGTACCCGTTCTGGTTCTTCTCTGCGGACTGGCTCTAGCACATGGCCGCCTCGGCCGGCTTCAGTTGATCGATAATCAGTTTGACGCGACAGTGTTTCCTGTCGCTGCTGTGGCCAAGGCCCGAAACAACCATCTCGAGGGGAATCTGTTCAGCGAGTTTGCGTGGGGTGGTTACCTGATTTACGCCTGGCCGGAGCAGAAGATCTTCATCGATGGCGGCACCGACTTCTTCGGTGAGGACCTGTTCCGCGAGTACTCGACGATCAAACGCTTGAGTCCAGGTTGGCGGGAGGTGCTCAAGAAGTGGGACATCTCGCTCATCCTGCTCCGCCGCGAATCAGCGTTGACCCACGAGCTCGCGAGAGATGGTGGGTGGGGCCTATGGTACTGCGATTCGCTGGCAGTCGTGCTGCGCCCGTCTGCCGATACGTTGGCGGTGACGCCGGCGATGGCCGATTCGGCAGAGCAGGCGCTCAATGGGTGCACCAAACAATCTTCACGCACGTTGCGCGACGCCCACGAGTGAAACCCCCCAGGGAAGCGGCGTATATCGCATTACCAAGGCCTCCGCGGCTAAGAGCGACGCCAGACCTTCGTTGATCAGCCATGGTGTCGGTCTGGTATCGGACCGCCGCTGACCGGATGGATGAGCTTTACTGAGTCCCCGGTAGAGACAAACCAACGGGAAAAGCGCAGCATTCCAGTACGATAGCCGGGAAATTCGAAGTCCACCCTTCTCCAGCACGTTTCGAAGTGTCGCCTTCGTATACCGGCGGTGGTGATAAAGCGCCTCATCGGTTTTTGAGAAGAGCCACGGGTGTGCCGGCACACTAAAAACCGCCGCGCCGCCCGGCCGGAGTACCCGAGTGATCTCCCAGATGGCCGCAGCGTCATCGGCTATATGCTCAATGACGTCGGATGCTATGACCACATCGAAAATCCCGGATCGGAACGGGAGTTCCGTTCCACTCGCCCGACAGTAGCGGGCGAGCCCCCGCGTGCGTGCCAGTTTGAGCGCGGCAGGCTCTGGCTCTATGCCGACCACTTCCCCGAAAGGGACATAGGCCTGGATGTTCCCGCCAGTTCCGCAGCCAAAATCAAGAATCTTGAGAAGGCCCGCTCGGTGCTCCGCAACGCGCCGAAGGAGATCGACGAGCACTCGTCGCCGTCCTCGGAACCACCAGTGACTTCGCTCCAGAGCGTACATCGTCTCATATTCGTGAAGGAGCACTGGTATTCTCCCGCCGAAGAATCAAGAGGCCGCCCACATCTCCGAGTGGCAGGTAGTCGCGTAACAGTGAGGCAAAGTGCGGGTCCTGCCCGAAGTAGGAGCAGTAATCAAAACCACCGGGAAACTTGGTCCGACGCTCGTTCAAGGCACGAGATTCCACGACCAGCACATCCGGCGGCCTGAGAATGAAGTCTGAGACCACACGTCGAAACGCCAGCCGCTCGACCGGGTCCATCTGGTCGGGTGATCGATACGCGGTGCGCTCACTCGGCCCGGCATAGCTGCGGTACCGAACCAGGGGAACCCAGAGAACCGGGAAGGTGCCGTTCCACTCCAAGTCGGTGTCATTGACCAGAGGAAACGCGTCCCGCAACTGGGAAGAGAGGATGAGGATCGAGCGAGCGCCCTGCAGGCTGCCGACAACAGCGCGAAGCTTCAGTTGGGTCACCTGGCGGTCGCTCAGCGCACCCGCGGCGCGATGGGCAGTGTCGATCAAGGTCTTCGTAGCGAAGAGGCCGAGCAGGGCTCCAAACACACCGAGCGCCGCACGCGACACCACGCGCTGCCAGGCGCTCGGTGAAGTCCTGCTCCCTATGGCAGACGAGAGGGTGCAGATCCCCAGCAGAACCGCACAGGCGGTGACCGGGTAGTAATGGTAGCTCCAGCCTTTGTGTTGCAGGCCAACGGCCATCACGAACCCGAGGCCGGCTGCAACCAACGGGCCAGCCAGGCCGCCTTCGCGTCCTGGCACTCCCAGGATATACCAGCATAGCACGGCGATATAGAGCCAGATCGCCGGGGTATCGCCCAGCAGAATATCGCTCAGCCCATGTTGCCCGAAGACGAGGTAGTCACGGGCCGTTCCATGCGCAAAACTGAAGTACCCCGGTGCAAACACGATAACCGCGAGGATATAGAGCATCCCGGTGCCAATAACGGCCCCGTCCTCCACCAGGAATCGGGGTCCCTCCTTGCCGCTCTGCCACATGCGGTATCCGAGCAGTAGAAGCCAGGCGGCCAGGAAGTGGGGTTTGAGCGAGAATCCGACAGCCGCTGCGGCTCCGATGGCGAGCGCATGCATCCTTGACACCGGCTGTCGTTGGACCCGAAGCGCGACGAGAACGACAAACGGTAGTATAAGTGCCAGTGCGAGATGCTCCCGCTGGCCGAAAATTCCAGCCACCAAAGGCAGTAACACAAACAGAAGCGACAGAGTGAGCAGGCGTGCACGCAGGATGATCGCTGGACCGCGCAGCTGTCGGCTAAGCCGAACGCACGCCAAAATGCTTGCCCCGAGCACCACGAGCACGAACAGCCGGAACGCCAATGGACCGCTCACACCGGTGATCCTATGCATCAGTGCCGCAGGCAGATTGAGCCAGACAATGAGCGGCGGATTGATCTCCAGGATGTCGGTGTAGAGCTGACGACCTCGCAACATCGAATCGGCTGCGTAGGCCAGCCAGGCGGCATCCGCGTTCAACGGGGATCGAAATTCTGCGATAATGGCCGGGATGGCCAGCAGTCCGGCAATACACCAGAGGATTAGCCTAAGGCCGATGCTCTCCAATAGCCCGGCTAACACCGGGAGGGGCCGGGACCAAAGGTAAACAGATATGCCGCCGGGTCCTCACCAGCCAATTCGCAGGTGAGTCTTCCTCCCCGATTCTTCGCTTCCTGCATAAGTGCATGCCCCAGATCCACTCCCTCGTAGGAAGTGTTCCCCAGCACCAGCCACACGCGCCCTGCGGCGCTCTGCATTCGCTGACTTTCATTGTTCACCCAGCCTTCATCAGGCTGGCGAGGCAGGTAGCCGAACATGGGGCGCCCCTGGATGCCGCTGGACGTACCCAGGAGCACGCGATGCCCATCGAGCTTGTAGGCCAACTCGCGTCCTTCCCCGGGTGGTCTCGGGCCACGCGTAGGGCCATTCTCGTGACTGGGTCCTCCGGGTCCGGACATCTCCATAGCCCACGCAAGCTCCTGGAGGTCAGGTGCGGCCCAGTCGGTAGTATAGAAGAGCCACGCCGGAATCACTCGGTGGAAGACGTAGACGGCATCATCGGGCTGCCAGTGGCCGCGTAGACTATCAACGAGAGGACGCATCTGCTGGTCGCGCCCGTGCGCCAGTGCCCAGGCAAGAGCCGTCGATACCGCGGGTAGTAGCAGGAGTGCAAGCACCCAGCGGGTCGGCACCCTCGGGGCCAAACGGTGAACCGATTTTCCAGCGACCATCATGCCTACGCCGGCCAGCATGATTGACAGGGGGGCGACGAAGAGCATCAACCGTGTGGCGATCGGGTATATCCCGACCACGGACGCGGCAAACGGCGCGAGCCCTGGCACCACCAAGAGGATGGCGTAGGCCGCCTGACCACGGCGCCACAACGCAATGGCTCCAAGCAGTATCAGCGCAAGGGTGACGAACCCGAGTCCCCAAAGGACTGTTCCGGGATCGATACCCCACAAAACCTCCCCTATCGCCACGCGCGTGCGTGCCAGAAGATTGCGTGTCCCCGGGATGAGAAATGCCCCCTCCCAAAACGATCGCATGTAGGAGGCGCTCGCCGCCGAGCGATAAAACGTTGCGTAGATCAGAGCATAAAGAACCGCCCAGGCGAGCCCCAGGAAACCTATCCGTGGGAGCAGACCCATGCGTCTTTCCCTGAAGGCCTGAACCAGGAGGGCAAGGCCCACCCCCAAGCAGACGAACACCGAGGTGAGGGACACGACAATGGCCCCTGCACCCAGAGCGGCAAGGCGCCACCAGCGACCAGGGCTGTCCATTCGCTCGAGCAGTGCCGCAGCAGCGCCGGCCGTCGCGACGGCGACCAGAGCATCGATGGCGTACGGCTTGACCTCGGCGGAGTATCGAATGAGGGTTTGCGAGAAGGCTACGAGGACCACTGCAACTAGGGCCTCCTCTGGCCGTAGCAGCCGCCGTGCAACGAGTGCGACGACGACTACGAGGGCGCTCCCAGCAATCAAGGGAAGTAAACGCAGGGCCCATTCGGTGACCCCGAACAGCTCCACCATCAGGCGCTCGCCCCAGAGGAAAGGCACTGGCGCGACCTGCCCGTAGCCGAGCGGGCCAAGAAGCTGGTGGAATGAACGGCTGGCGATGCTCAGCGAGAGCATCGCCTCGTCTCCCCATAATGAGTCGTTGTGGAGGTATTCGACCAGGCGGAGAGCAATACCCAGAGCGACAATGGCTCGCTGTAACGCCCGATACGGCGCGTCATCTGCGAGCACCCTCATCTCAGCTGAACGGTCTCCGGGAATGGTGCGGGCGAGGCTTATGCTGGTCCCAGCTCTTCTCGCCGCCGAGAGGCGAGCGGCGTCGGATCGGCCGTACGCGCGGTTTCAGCCGACGGCAAGCGGGGCGCCGGTGAAAGCAAATTGAACCGGACAATGTGCCACGCAGCTGCAGCGCCATCTCGCCATCCAATTTTCTTACCCTCGGCATAGGTTCGGCCGGAGTACGAGATGCCGATCTCCCACACCCTCGCGCGCGCCTGGGCCAGGCGCGCGGTCACCTCGGGCTCGAAGCCGAACCGATCGCTGGTCAGTGGGAGAGACTTCAAGAGTGGAGCCCGGACCATTTTATAGCCCGTCTCCATGTCCGTGAGGTTCAAATTCGAAAACATGTTCGAGAGGAGCGTCAGCAGTTTGTTCCCCACTGAGTGCCAGAAGTAAAGCACTCGATGGTCGCCGCCGAGAAAACGCGAGCCGAAGACTGCATCAGCCTGTCCTCGCTGGATCGGCAGGATCAATCGGACGAATTCCTGCGGATCATACTCCAGATCGGCATCCTGTACCACGATGACGTCGCCGGAGGCAGCCGCGATGCCGGTCCTCAATGCGGCTCCCTTGCCCCGGTTATGCCTATGGTGCAGCGCAACATCGATCTTGCCCTCGGACATCAACCGGTCGATAACCGCGCCGGTGGCGTCCGACGAGCCGTCGTCGACGGCCACGATCTCAAGATCAAGCGGCACGGCCCGTACCCGTTCGACCGCCTCGGCAATGGTCCGCTCCTCATTGTAGGCGGCCACGATGACGGACAGTCGCAGGGATTCAGACACCATGAGCTCCGATAGCAATCACAGATTGTCCCACCGGCAGGGGTACGTAGTCCTCGTAGCGGAGCGCCGGGACCAGAGCATCGAAGTAACGCAACTGCTGGGACGGAATCCGGGGCACCTTCCGCAGGCGGCCATTGATCCACCACCCGATCGTACCCAGAAGGTTGAAGTAGAACGTCCGCTCCACCCGGAAGCCGGCTTGCTGCATCCGATCGCTTATAGTCCGCCGGGTGTATCGCCGGTGATGTCCCAGTTCCTGGTCCAGGGAACCAAACAGCGCTGGGAGGGCGGGCACCAGGATGATGGCGCGGCCGCCGGGTTGGAGCATGCTCGCCATGCACCGGAGGGCCTCAACGTCCTCGGCAACGTGCTCGATCACGTTCAGCGCGACGATGGTATCCAATGCGTAAGGCTGGAACCGCTCCACCGCCGACTCATCCGGCAGGGTGAGGTGATCCACCACCACTTCAGCGGAGCTGGTGAACCGATCCTGGAGCGCCTCGCAATAGTAGGGATCGGTGTCGGTAAGCACCAACAGTTCCGGGCCACTCTCCAAGAGGAGCCCGGACATGTTTCCAATCCCGGCACCGACCTCGCAGATCCGGCGACCCAAGTAGGGTGCCACCCGGCTCAATTGCCAGCGGTTGTACCGCGGCGCCGCCTGCATGATCTCGAGCGTCTCGGCGCCGGCCTGATCCCCCGGACGCACGCGGGTGGAGCTCAAGGGATGTTCGATCCGACCTCGATACTCTGTCCCCAAGGGGCCAGATGGGGGGCGTCGTACTCACCGCTCAGCCAATGCGCTCGGATTCGGAAAAGGTCGGCCGCCATACGGAGAGAGTCCACGGTCAGCCGAACCTTCGAGCCCGGTCGGTGGGTCCAGTTCACCGGGACTTCGGCCACGCAATAGCCTCGTCGGCGGGCCATCACCAGCACCTCGACATCGAAGCTGAACCCGTTCATCCGCATGCGCGAGAAGAGGTCATGCGCCACCCGGGAGTGAAACACCTTGAACCCACATTGGGTGTCCTGCACGCCTGCATCGGCGATCCATTCGACGAGTCGATGGAAGGTGCGCCCAATGAGATGACGGTAGGCCTTCGCGTGCACCCGGACGCCTTCCGCCCGGAGCGCTCGCGAGCCGATCGCCACATCGGCACCTGAGTCGAGGGCAGCCTCGAGCCGTTCGATCTCGCTGATAGGCGTAGCTCCATCTGCGTCGGCAAACAGAATGGTACGGCCCAACGCGTTAATCACGCCGGTCCGCACCGCGTAGCCCTTCCCATGATTGGCGGCCAGACGAATCAGCCTGAGCTCCCCGAACTCCTCGCAAAGCAGCCGTCCGACAGCGCTGGTCCCGTCGCGGCTGCCGTCGTCGACCAGAATCACCTCGAAGGCACGTACACCTGTCCGGCAATACTCCACGATGTCTCGAATCGTGGGCGTGATTCTGAGCTCTTCGTTATATGCCGGAATGACAATGGAAAGATCGGGTATTCGAGCCATCGTGGGCCTTTTAACAACCACTATTGAGGTAGCCTTCGGGTCAGCCAAGGGTGTACCGATAACTTGCATCGGCGGCAGGCGCAGCGCCAGTTGGCCAATCGCTGACCATGGGTCAACCCGAGGTCCGGACTATGAACGGGGGCTCCGGAGGACCAGCCAGAGCATAGGCAAATAGATACAGGTCAACATGTAAGGCCACACTGCTTCGACTACTAGGTGAAGGTCGGCGACTGCCCGAATGGGAGCGTGAGCTGAGACGGCAAGCAAGGCAGTCCAGCTGCCGACCACGTAAATCCCCATTTCGACGACGTTACGCGGCACAAGTGCCAGGGCGACAGTCTCATGGGGTAGGAGGTTCTGCGGGATGATCGCGAGGGCCAGCAACAGTCTCGCCCGCGGGTCCCGCCAGCGGATGCCTGCGAGCAGGAGTAGCCAGCCAAAGGGGCGTGAGATCGGTGCGATGATATGGGGAGCGTCACGAATGGTCCGGAGCCATTCGACGGGCCATGCAGGCAGCACGGCCAGACTCACGATCAGGATTGCCAGACTTCCGATGACGGCGCTCTTCGTGGGGTATGCCGCGAACAGAGCGAGCCCTGTGTTGGGCTTTATGGTGAAGAGCCCACCCCACCCTGGCAGGATCGCTGCCGCCACCAGAAGGGGAGTGCTTTGGCCATTGGCCAGCGCGTGTACTGACGCCCCGCTGAGAAGTGCCAGGAGGGCCCATCGCCCCCGAGTCGAGAGCGCCCATGCAAAGGCACCAGCGATGCAGCTGACCCAGACCACGCTAGCGACATGGAATGAGAGCAGGGTTAGCGGCAAGACCAGGAGCACGGCAGGCAATGGGTAGTACAGTGGCCATCTCGAGAACTGAGACGCGAGCGGATATGGATCCATGCCCTGACGAAGCATCCGCCCAGCCTGCCACAAGATTTCAACGTCATTGCTGTGATCAGGCCACCAGTGGAAGCTCAAGCTGGTGGCCGCGCAGGCTAGCACCGCCGCGAGCACGGCAGCGCAGCCCCTCTCGTGCTTGATGATCAAGGTTCCGGCCATTCCATCGGTTACCCCGACCAAGGGGCTTCCTTATGGAGCACCAGTCCGAGGCATATTAGGGCAGCACCCAGCGAAACGGCGAGAGCGACCCATTGAACCCGCGTGAGTTGCTCGGAGAGCACGACAAGGTGTTCGCCCGGGGGGAGAGTCAACGCCACGAAGCCACTGCTATCGCGGACGGTAAGTTCGCTGCCCCCTCGGAGACGCGCGTGGTAGAAGTCATAGTAGATGAGAGGAAGGATGATCTCACCAGCCCGATCCGCCTGAACCGCTACTTCGCTCTCGGATCCCTTTCGCACATAGGATCGGACCAAAAGCCCCCGGGAAGCTTGGGGACCCCGACTGATGGTCCGCTTCACTCTATCGATCGTACCCTCGTAATCGCCCCGCAAGTCTCCAATGGTTCGGGGAAGGTACTCCGAGAGGCTCGTCAGCCCTCCCTCAGCCCGAGGGCCCGACAGCTCTCGTGCCAACGCGACCGACGTCCAGCCGGGGAGTGTGTTCGGCGCTACCCCGGAGGGAAGAACCAGGGCACATACCGCCAGCAGCCCCGCAAAGGCTACACGCCTGGAATTCCACGAGGCAATCAGTAGCGCGAAGCTCGACGCCGAAAGCAATCCCATTAGGCCAAGCAGGCGCCAGGGGAACTGGATATAACCAAAGGCATCCGGCAGAATTGCGAGGAAGATCCTCGGTGAGATCATGAACAGCAGCATTGCCCACCAGGGGATTAGCAACCGGCGGGCGCTCTCTCGCAAACCTGTGCTCGGCCCAGATGGAAGCGGCAGAGCCCAGGCTATCAGCGCCAGCACTGGAGCGAGTATTCCCACTCCTCCCACGCTCAAAGCCATGGCATTGCGCAAAGGCATGCCGGTCAGCAGGGTCACTGGATTCAGGCGCTGCGAGTGCACGAATTCAGGATTCGACCACATGGCCGCCGGATCTCCAGCCCATACCGCGTCCAAGTAGTACCTCTGAGGAATCCAGAACCACGCCGCGAGGCCTAGCCCGATGCAGACCGCCCAGAGGCAGCGCAGCAGCATGGACCTATTCGGCAGAGGGCGTGCAGAGGCCAACAAAAGCACGCATACGAGGGCGAAGTAGAGGGCCATTTGCGAGTGCGAAAGCACCAGCCCCGCAATTGCGATCGGAAGGTACCAGGGTATTCGACTACCCTGCAGAAGGCGCCAGCCACCCAGGAGAATCAGCGGATACCACACAAAGCTCCAACACTCAGCGAGCGCACTCCGCACGAATACGTCCTGGAACCGATAGGGGAAACTGATATACGCGATGGCACCGAGAAGCCCGACCAGTCGATCTCGGGTGACCGCAGCCACAAAGAAGTACATGGTCAAACTGGACAAAAGAACCGAAGCCAGAAACGAGAGGTGTACACCGAGGACGACGTCGGAGGTTGCGGCGGTAAAAGCTGCGGCGACACCGTAGGCGAGCGGCGGGTAAAATCGCGGAAAGGCGTAGCCTGCACCTGAAAAAAGGTCGGGCAAGCTCTGGGGGATCCAATGCCCGGCACGGATTTCCCGGACGTACTCCAATACCCTGAGATAGGTGGCCGCGCCCTCGTGGGAATGGAAGCCGTGGCGGTCGAGCAGCGGTGAATAGAGGAGGGTGCCGAGCACGACGAGCGCCGCCAGGTAGAGAAGAGCTGCGCCCCTACTCGAATCAAGTAGACCCCGTAGCCGGAGTCCCGCAGTGGGCTGTGCACTTACCTCGGTAGATAATCTCGTGAGCGCGGATTGCTCCTTTCGTAGCCGCGACTGGCACACGACCCAAAACGGGTCAGGGTCCGCCGGCGACAACCCCGAGCCTGCGATGCGGTGCCTCCGAGCTGGTACTTCGGATGGCGAGGTAGAGCGCGGGCAGGTAGACCAACACGAGGTAGTAGGGCCACTCCGCATCCAGGGTAGCCAGCAATTCATTGGTCGGTCCGTGAGGCACCAACATGGTAGTCAGGACCTGAGCCAGATAGCCCAGTCCCATGAGAACGGCAAATGCCCGCCCCGTTTTCGGGATCAGTAAGAGCGGGAGCTGCTCGTAGAGTACGGTCGTGTGCGGGATCAGGGCCAAGACGCCGACTAGCCGGGCCTCCGGCCGTCGCCAGCGAAGGAAGGACAGGAGAAGCAGGGCTCCACCGAACCGCTGCACTGGGGCCTTGTACTGAGGCGTATGTCGGACAGCGTTGAGCCAGTCGGCCGGCCAGTTCGGCACAAGAATGAGGGACAGGATCAGGAGAACGAAGCCCCCGACGAGGGCTCGCCGTGAGGGCCAGCCCGCGAACAGTGCCAGACCGATCGAGGGCTTCGCGGCCCAGACGAGCCCAAGCCAGGGTAAACCTACGGCAGCGGTGAGCCAGGGCGACCACTGACCGGAGAACAACGCCTGAATGGCAGGGGCGCTCAGGAACATCCACCGCCGCCAACCGCTGACGCTGGACACGAGACACGCCATGCCCAACGCAATAAAGAGTGTGAGTCCGAGATGGCGGGACAGTGCCCCGAATGGGGCCACGAGGACAGCAGCAGTTCCGGGATAGTAGAGCGGGTGATGCAGGGTCCCCTGCTTGATGGCGGCCTGCACAGCGTCGTACGGATCGAGTCCGTGCCAGACGGCCTGTCCCGCGATCCAGAAGTAGTCGAAGTCGTTGGGGATGCCAGGAGGGGTCTGGCCGACCCAGACGAAGGCGAAGGTGAGGGCGCCGACGAGGAGGGGAACCGTGAGGGGGTGGTGAAAGAGGAGCAGGATGCGCCTCACGACTCCCGGTCGCCTCAGACTTCCAGTAGCCACCTACGGCCAGCGAAAAACGCTGAAGATGTTCGAAAAATCGTCGGTCCAGGGAGCCAGGTTCTGGCGGGTGCGCAGCGGCCGCCATCGCTTGTCGCTCTGGAATGCACGCAAAGAGGAGTCACTCGGAGCGACAACGGCCCAAACCGATGGGTCCGCACCGGAGTCCAGTTCTCCTATCCGGCCGGTGTTATAGCGGATGAAGCCGGAGAGCCCCGCCACCTGAAGCAGGCGGCCCAGAACCGGCTCCAGGTCGAGATATCGATTACTCAAGTGGAAGGCGAGCATGCCTTGGTCCGACAGCTTACTTCGGTAGACGGCCAGCGCTTCCAGTGTCAGAAGGTGGATTGGAATGGCGTCCGAACTGAACGCGTCCAGCACGATGAGGTCGTAGGAATGACTCAGCGCCCTCGTCAGTGAGAGGCGCCCGTCACCCAGGATGACCTCGATGCTCGCGGGCGTGTCCTGCAGGTACGTGAAATACCTGACATCGCGAGCCACTCGAGCAATGTCGGGATCGATCTCATAGAACGCCCACTCCTCGCCGGTTGCCGAGTATGCGGCCATCTCTCCCGCGCCGAGGCCGATGACCGCGACTCTCCGGCCGGCAGTCGAGGGCAACGCGCGGAAGATGTCACCCACCGGCCCCTGACGGGTGTAGAAGCTGGCTGGTTCTCTCCGCCTGCCGGGATTGGTGCTCTGGGCTCCATGTTTGGTAGTTCCATGCACCAACACGTGCATCTGGCTCTGGCCATCCTCTCGTACTTCCCGCACCCCGAAGAAGTTCCGCTCCTTGAGGAGTATGCCGGTTCGCATCCTGGCCGCCAGGGTCCCCGCGATTACCACCCCCGCGATGGCCAGACTAAGCCGCATCGGATCACGGCTCATGCGCAGGCAGATGACGGCGACAATGGCCGAGGCGGCGACCGCGGCTCCGCGTGCCGGGCCATCCCCTATAATCAGCCGTGTCATGACCAGCACCAGACAGGCGACTGCAATCAGCACGATGTCCCACCACGACAGGCCTCGGGACGATTGATCAGAATACCTGGGGCGTACGGCACAGGCGGCAAGAAGGCTGAGCGGGTACTCGAGCACTGAGTCGAACAGCGCCGGGGCCAGCAGCGCGTTGAAGATGCCCCCCAGCACCCCTCCGATTGCGATGCAGAGGTAGAACTCGGTCAGGTGCGCAGCAGGTGGCCTGGTCGCCGCCAACTCGCCGTGACAGACGAGAGCGGTGACAAAGAGGACGATCAGGTGAAGTGGCAGGAGCCATGGAGAAGAGCCGGCAGGCCCCCAGAAGCTGATGACGGCGAGAGAAATGAGACCGACGGGCTGCCACCGAACCAGCGGGCCCAGGCGTACGATGGTGCGATGGCCGAATACCAGGGTGAACGACAGCAGGTACAGCACCAGCGGAACAATCCAAAGCAGTGGCACTGCCGCCACGTCGGTGGTGACGTAGGTGGTGAGCGCCACAAAGAGGCTGGAAGGCACGAATGCCAGCAGGATCCATCGAAGCTTGGTCCGCGTCTCGATGCCAGCTGCCCGGGTGCCGGATGCAGGCACCTCGCCCGGTGCAGCAGACCTTCTCCGATACGCCGCGGAGACGGCCACGAGGATAACGAGAGCGAGATAGCCGAGGCTCCAGAGCCTTGATTGCCCCCTGAGCGGGATGGTCGGCTCGATGAGGAATGGGTAGCTCAGAAGCGCCAAGAGGCTCCCCGCATTGCTGGCGGCGTACAGAAAGTAGGGGCTAGCCGCTTCGGGATGTGAAGTCTGAGAGAACCACACCTGGAGCACAGGGCCGGTGCTGGACAGAAGGATGAAGGGGGCGCCGAGCGAGAGAGCGAGTACCCAGATCAGCCACGCGCTTGGATGCTCGGGACCGAATGTCCCAGGCGTTGCCGTCACATGGATCGGAAGCACGAGGAGGCAAAGCGCGAGCAACCCTATGTGCAACACCCTATGGCGGCCCACTCCCAGCCACCGGGGACCGATGTGCGCGTACAGATACCCCAACAGAAGCGCGGCCTGAAAGAACAGCATGCATGTCGTCCATACCGCCGGGCTGCCGCCCAGCAGTGGCAGCACCATTTTCCCAAACATCGGCTCGACCACGAAGAGGAGAGCCGCGCTCAAAAAGACGGCGAAAGTGAATGCCAGCCCCATGACTCGAGCGGGAGTCTCCAGTTGAGAGAGAAGCTCGGAGGAACTTCCTTTGGACGGAGCGGCGGCTGGCAAGCTCACTCGGCGACCCTGCTCGACAATGCCGGATGCCACTCGGGGAACATGTTGTCATCGGTGACCAGCGGGGTCGACGCCAGCCGCCGGAGTATGCTGTCCCGACTCTCGATCTCCAGAGAGTTGATCATCGCTTCAATGCGTTCGCGCTCGGCCGGAAGCTCCAGGTTCAGGACTGGTCGGCCGTCGATCCGGTAGTGAGCGAGGGTCTCTCGAAACCTCACGTGGTCAAACGTGATCGGGCTTGAGCTGACAGCGGCGAGGCTCAGGAACCGCCGGCCGTAGGGAAACTCCACCATGGCTGTCTTCAGGGCTGCTGCTGAGCCGGTGGTGTTGAAGTAATAGACGCCGCCCGGGTTCAGATGGGCGCGCACTAAGCGGCAATATTCGCGGGAGAGAAGATTCGTGCTGTGGGCCCGCCAGTGAAATGGGGTGTTCGAAACGATCATGTCGAACCGGCGGTCGTTCCGGGTCAGCCATCGTCTGCCGTCGTCGATGACGATCCTCACCTTGGGGTTCGAGAGGAGACTCGCTACCTGAGGATACT
>JBBQXQ010000086.1:0-14494 GCA_038209515.1 Gemmatimonadales bacterium | reverse complement strand
GTACCCACCGCTCCAGCTGGCCCAAGTCCAGTGACGCGTCTTTGCAGGGCCCGGCCGGCAGGGTCATGGTGAGGCCCAGCACCGGGATCTTGCCGGCAACATCGTGCAAGCCGCTCACCATGTCCCGCTCGCAGGCCACGGCCACCACGGCCCGAGGCCGGCGCTCCCTGATCACCCGGCGCGCCAGCTGTCCCCGGGTGGCTACGAAGACGGGCACTCCGTACTTCCCGGCGATTCCGAGGACGCCGTCGAGGGTCACCTTGGAGAGGCAGCGGGGAATCAACAGCAGCAGCTCTCCTTGACCGACCTTGCGGCCGCGCATCACGGCAAGACTGTTGTAGACCTTCACCGCCGCATTCTCCACCCAATCCCGACGGCCGAACCGATCCGCGACCCGCGACGTCAGCCGCATGAGTCTCAGGAACGGCCCACGCTCCGCCAGCCATTCAGGAAGGAGCGGCCGCTCGATCTCGTGCGAGAGCAGCAACACTCCCCACCATATCCAGAGCAGAGATCCTCCAAGCAGCAGGGCGCTCCAGAGCAACGAGGGGAGGCCGGCGTGGACTGTTCCGAGGCGGGGTATGAGCAGATAGAGGCCGAGCGCGACCAGACCGAGACCGACGGCGAGGGTGATGGCCGACCAGGCAAAGAAGAGCGCGGGGGGAGAGTCGTAGTTTCCCTGATTCGGCAGCGCACGTCCGTCCCACTCGTCCCATTCGTGCCCGAGCCGGCGATCGACGTCGATATGAATCAGTTGAGCTCGAGGACCCTCAGCCATAGGGTGAGAAGATAGTTAGCTTTTGGCGATGCTGCCTCCTCCAGCCGTCCGGGGCATTTACCGAACCGACTCGAGGGCTCGCGCCGCCTATGCGGAGGCCGCTGGCATCTATCGCATCCTTCCCCAGGCCGTCTGCCTTCCCGCTGACATCGACGATCTCCGGCATCTGATCCGCTGGGCGTCCCAACACCGTGCCTCATTGGTACCGCGTGGGGCAGGCAGCGCCATGGCCGGCGGCAACGTCGGTGAAGGGGTGATCGTGGATCTCGGCCACATGGCCGGTCGCCGACTCGAGGTTGATGCCACGGCCCGGCGCGCGGTCACCAGCGCGGGCGTGACCCTCGCGGACCTCAACGCCGCCGCGGCTCCCCATGGTCTCCGCCTTCCGCCCGACCCGTCCAGTGCGCAGTGGGCGTCTCTGGTCGGCATGGTCTCGACCAATGCGGCCGGGGCGAGATCGGTTCGGTACGGCAGCGTGCGTTCCTGGGTCGAGGCCCTCACGATCGTAACCGCCGAGGCTGACGTCGTGGTACTGCGGCGTGGGAAGGCCCAGCCTGAGTCGGCAGCGCTGACGCGCTTCGGCCGGGATGCGGCGCCGGCGATCGCCTCGGCTGCCCCGACGATCGCGGCAAGATTCCCCCACACCCGGAAGAATTCCTCCGGATACGCGCTCGACGCGTATCTCTCCTCGGGCGATGTCCTGGATCTGCTCATCGGAAGCGAGGGCACCCTGGCCATTGTGACCGAGGTCGAGTGGCGGCTGGACCCCAAGCCGGCCTGTCGGGCGGGCCTTCGCGTGTCGCTCCGTTCGCTCGACGACCTCGGCTCGGCCGTGGCGGCTCTCAGCTCCGCCGACCCTTCGGCGGTCGAGCTGCTGGACCGCAGCTTCCTCGATCTCGTCGGATCAGCCGCACTCTCCCAGGCAGTCCTCGTCAGCTCCGATGCCGACGCGGTGCTGCTGGTGGAGCTGGAGCGTGACGACGACCAATCGCTGACCCAGGCCGTCGAGCGCGCCAACTCTGCCGTCCGCCCATTCGCCCTCTCGGTCGAGAGGGGAGTCTCGGCCGAAGCCGCGGACCGACTCTGGGCGATTCGCCACGCCGCCAGCCCCATCCTGGCCGGGTTACCCGAGAGGCAGCGCTCGCTGCAGGTGATCGAGGACGCCTGCGTCCCGGTCGCTCGCATGGGCGAGTACATCCGGGCCGTGCGGCGGGTCGTGGCCGAGTGCGGGATCCCGGCCGTCATGTTCGGGCATGCAGGCGACGGCCATGTCCACGTCAACCTGCTTCCCGACGTGAGTCGTCCGGGCTGGGAAGCCGCGATCGGGCGGGTGATGGATGCCGTCACCGAGACCGTCGTTCGTCTCAGCGGCACCTTGTCAGGCGAGCACGGGGACGGCCGCCTTCGGGCGGACGCACTGACCCGGGTCTACGGGCCGGAGATCGTGGAGCTGTTCCGGCGGGTCAAGCGCAGCTTCGATCCTCTGGGAATATTCAACCCGGGCATTATCCTTCCGTCCGGCGAACCGCCGATCAGCCGCCTGAAGGTTGGGGCGACTGCAGTGCCGTTGCCCGACGACCTCCAGCGTTCACTGCGCGAGATCGAGCGGACCGGTGGGTATGGGAGGTGCAGGTTGGAATTGGCGGGGGAGCTGGGAGCTAGGACGCCTACTTAGAATTTCAGTCTGGAGGTATAACTTTGCATCCGACGACCCAGCTCCCGACTCCTAGCTCCCGACTCCCAGCTCCCATGGAAATCCTCCGCGAACCTCGCGTCACCCTCATCGCCCGGCCTCAGTTTCTCGAGCCCGCGCACCTCCCGGTGCAGTGGAAGGGCGAATCGACCGATGGGGAGCGGCTGGCCGAATTTGCCGGACGGCTCTGCTATATGAGCCAGCACAATCCGGCGGGCCGGAGCACCCCGGAGTATCTGCGGAACATTCTGCGGCAGGGGCACGGCTCGGTGTTCGAGCACTCCACCTACGTCATGCTCATCGAGGGGATCTCGCGCTCCTGCAGCCATGAGCTGGTGCGGCACCGGGCGGGCTGGGGCTTTTCCCAGCTCTCGCAGCGCTACGTGGACGAGTCCCACGCCGCCTTCGTCATGCCGCCCGCGATCATGGGGGACCCGACGCTCGAGACGGAGTGGACCAACCAGGTCCGGGCTGCTCAAACGGCCTATGTCGAGGCGGTCGAGCACCTGATGTCCCGCTACGAGTGGGTCGAGGACAAGGTTCACCGGCGGAAGCTGGCCCGCGAGGCGGCGCGGAGCGTTCTCCCCAACGCGACCGAGGTGAAGATCGTGGCCAGCGCGAATGTCCGCGCCTGGCGAACCATGCTGGAGCTCAGGCTGGGGGAGGGTGCCGAGCTGGAGATCCGCCGGATGGCGGTGGCCTGCCTTCGCGTCCTCCAGCTGGAGGCGCCGGCGCTCTTCGCGGACTTCGAGATCTATCAGTCGCCCGAGGGTGGAGAGGCGGGTCGGGTGGGATTTCATAAGGTGTGAGTCACGAGTCGTGAGTCACGAGTCACGAGGTTTTTAGATCAGACCTTGGCTCGCGACTCGCGACTCGCGACTGCCTCTAAGCTCCTGACTCCAAGCTCCCAGCTCCAAGCTCATCCAAAACTCATTCCGACTTTCTTCCGAAAAACTATTGTGCCACCAAAAGATTTTCCTTACCTTAGTTGTGTTGATACGTGAACTCGTCCTGGCTCGTCTCTCGCGGACGGCCTTTTTTGTAGAGGAAGCCTTTGGCAGTTCGGATCGGACTCGCCTTTAATCTCAAACCCGCGGCGCCGGCTAACCCAGCCGGGGCGATCTCCGAATCCCCTCCATCCGACGAACCTCCGAGTCGGGGTTTCCGCCCTGACCTCCATCAACCCGACCTGTACGCTGAGTGGGATGAGCCCGCAACCATCAATGCGGTGGAGCGGGCGCTCAGCACCGTGGGGCAGGTCCATCGCCTCGAGGCCGACCACCGGTTCCCGTCCCGGCTAGCGCTGCTCCGACCGGATTTCGTCTTCAACATCGCCGAGGGACTCTACGGGGCAAGCCGGGAAGCCCACGTCCCCGCCATCTGCGAGTTCCTCGGCGTGCCCTACCACGCCTCCGATCCACTCACGCTCGGCCTCGCACTCCACAAGGGCCGGGCCAAGGAGATCCTCTCCTATCGCGGAGTGCCAACGGCTCCCTTCACGGTCGCGCACTCGGCGGCAGACGCCCGGCGGGTCAAGCTCCCATTTCCCCTCTTTGTGAAGCCTGCGTTCGAGGGCTCGGGGAAAGGGATCACCACCCGGAGTTTCTGTCGGAACCGCTCGCAGCTCGTGGAACAGGTCTCTCATCTTCTGGCGACGTACTCGGAGCCGGTGCTGATCGAGACCTATCTGCCGGGCCAGGAGTTCACCGTCGCCATCCTCGGCAACGGTGACGAGGCGCGTTGCCTGCCGATTATCGGCATGCGATTTGATAGGCTGCCGGAGGGTGCGCCACCGATTTACGGGTATGAGGCCAAGTGGATCTGGGACACGCCGAGCAATCCGCTCGAGATCTACGAGTGCCCGGCCAACATCTCGAAGCGGCTGGCGGCGGAAATACGGGAGGCCGCGCTGGCAGCCTATCACGCCTTGGAATGCCGCGACTGGTGCCGCGTCGACGTCCGCTGTGACGCCGCCGGTCGCCCGATGGTCGTCGAGCTCAATCCGCTGCCGGGCATTTTGCCCGACCCGCGGGACCATTCGTGTTTTCCCAAGGCCGCGGCTGCGGCCGGGATGAGCTACGACGAACTCATCCGCACCGTCGCCGACGTTGCCTGGCGGCGGATCAGCGGCCGTTCACTCCTGGCGGAGGTAGCCTGATGAAAGTCGCCATTCTCTTCGATGCGGGCAGCGAAGAGTGGAGTCCCCAGGACGTGGCTGCGGTAGTCGCCAACGTCCACGAAGTCCGGGACGTGTTGCGGCGCCGGGGGCACGAGGTAGAGCTCCTGCCCGTCCGGTACGGGGATTTCCGCTGGCTCTCCCGGGTTCGCCGGGCCGACCTCGTCTTCAATCTCTGCGAGGGGATCAACGGCTACGCACGCTTTGAAGACTTCGTCGTGGGCACCCTCGAGCTCACCGGCGTGCCGTTCACCGGCTGCCGGACCTGGCCTACCGCCGTTTGCCATCGGAAGCACGTGGCCAACACCCTGCTTTCATCCGCCGGGGTTCCGGTTCCGGCCTTCACTCTGGCCCAGGCCAACAAGGCTCCGGCCGAGTTCCCTCTCCCAGCCATCGTGAAGCCCGCGGCCGAAGACGCCAGCGTTGGAATCGACAATGGCGCGGTCTGCACCAGCAAGCGGGCCCTCAAACGCCGGGTGGCGCAGATGCTCGAGCAGTTCGATGAAGTGCTGGTGCAAGAGTACGTGGCGGGCAGGGAGTTCAACGTCGGATTCGTCGGCAAACGGATGTTACCCATTGCCGAGATCCGGTTCGAGGATCTTCCCCAGGGAACCTGGCCGATCGTGAGCTACGCCGCCAAGTGGATCCCCGGCAGCCCCGAAGACGAGGGAACGGTGCCGGTCTGCCCAGCAGACCTGTCGCCCGAGGTGCTCCAAGGCATCGGCCAGGTGGCCCGAAGAGCCTGGGAGCACATGTCCGAGGGCGAAGGCTACGGTCGCGTCGATTTGCGGCTGAGCGAGGACGGCCAGCCCTATGTCCTCGAGGTCAACCCCACTCCCGATCTCTCGAGCAACGCCGGCCTTGCCCGCATGGGCCGGGCGTTTGGCTGGAGCTACGACGATCTGGTCATGCAGGTCGTCGACGAGGCTCTCATGCGCTCGCAGCGCCATCGGGCCGCCGTCGCCCTCGTCAGCGGGGTGTCAGCCGCGTGAGCGGCACCCTGGTCTCCTCTCGTCTCCGCCACCTCAGCGCAGCCGATCGCGGCCGCATCGAGGACATTACTCGTGCGGTGGGCCTGTTTCGTGACGACGAAATCGCGGTCGCGCTCGAGGTCTTCGATGAGGCGGTCCGGGAAGGCGGCAGCCAGTCGTACACCGCTGTGGGAGCCGACGTCGACGGCCGCCTGGTCGGGTGGATCTGCTGGGGCCCCACCCCCTGCACTCTCGGCACGTACGATCTCTATTGGATGGCGGTGGAGCCTGCGCTCCAAGGTGGCGGGATCGGCTCCGCTCTGCTGGTTGAAATGGAGCGCCGGCTGACCGGGGTCGCCCGGCTGATCATCATCGAGACCACGGGACGGCCCGACTACGCGGCCACCCGTGCCTTCTACCAGGCGCGCGGATATTCCCCAGTCTCAACGATCCCTGATTTCTATGCCCCAGGTGACGATCAGGTCGTCTTTGTGAAAGACGTGAGCGGTAAGCGGTGAGCAGTAAGCTGGTTGTCACCTTGAGGTCCGGCCCCTTCGCCTTCGCTCAGGGTGACAGTGTCTGTTCCCGCTCACCGCTTAACGCTCACCGCTTACACTCAGCGATGAACCCGGAGGACGGCTAGCATGATGGAGACCTGGCAGGAAGTCCTCAAAAAGAACTCGATCGCGTCGCTCGACGCGCTGGCCGCCAAGTTCGGTCCGGAGAACTTTCCGGACCTGGAGCGGCTCAGGCAGGCGGCCGAGAACTTCGAGTTCCGGATCTCGCCAGCCATGGTCGACCTCATCAAGTCTCCGGACGATCCGATCTGGCGCCAATATGTGCCGTCGGTCGAGGAGCTGGATGTGGTGGACGGGATCGTGGACTCGCTGAACGAGGACGCCGACAGCCCGGTGCCCAACATCACCCACCGGTATCCCGACCGGGCCCTGTTTCTGGTCTCGCCGGTCTGCGCTACGTACTGCCGCTTCTGCACCCGGCGGCGCAAGGTCGGTGATCCCGAGAAGATCCCGATGTCTCAGTTCGAGAGCGCCTTTCGCTATCTCGAGGAACACACCGAGATCCGGGACGTCATCATGTCCGGCGGCGATCCCCTGCTGCTGAACGACCGACGGCTCGAGGCCATCCTGATCCGGCTCCGGGCCATTCCCCATCTCCAGATCATCCGGATCGGCAGCCGGATCCCGTGCCACCTGCCCGAGCGGATCACGCCCGAGCTGTGCGCCATGCTGAAGCGGTTTCATCCGCTCTTCATCAACACCCACTTCAACCATCCGGATGAGCTGACGCCGGCGGCCGTCGCCGCGCTGGGCATGCTGGCCGACGCGGGGATTCCGCTGGGATGCCAGACGGTGCTTCTCAAGGGAGTGAACGACACGCCGGCCGTCATGATGGAGCTCATGCAACGGCTGCTGATGGCGCGGGTCCGCCCCTACTACATCTACATGGCAGACCAGGTGGCCGGCGCGGAGCACTTCCGCACGTCGGTGCAGACCGGAATCGAGATCATGAGAGCGCTACGAGGCTGGACCAGCGGGCTGGCCGTGCCGTATTTCGTGATCGACGCCCCTGGCGGCGGCGGAAAGATCCCAATCCTGCCGGAATACGTGGAGAGCATGACCGAAGACGAGGTGGTTCTGAAGAACTTCCGCGGCGAGAGGTACGTCTACAGGCAGCCCCGGGAGGAGGCGGGCGTTCTCGAGCTCAAGAAACCGAAGAAGCGGGTACCGAAACGGAGATCGGCGTAGGCGCGAAGGCCCCGGAATTCGAACGTTCGACGAACGCCTGAGGTCTGGCCCCCTCGCTTCGCTCAGGGTGACACCTGACCTGGCTCCGAGCTCCCAGCCCCTAGCTCCCAGATCCCAGCTGCTATTCCACCGAATCCCTGCCCAGCTTTCGTCCCCTATACACTCGCCACGTCGATAGCCCGCTCAGCCACGAGTACGGATCCAGCTTCACCCCCTCCAGCCTCCGCTGCACGGCCGCGGTGTTGGCCAGCGCGTAGAGAAAGATCGCCGGCGCGTCGGCGTTGAGGGTGTCCATCGCCTCGCGCCATCGCTGCTTGGCCTGGCCGACATCCTGTTCTCGAGACGCGGCGGAGAGCAGCGAGTCGAAGACCGGGTTGGCGTAGTGCCCATAGTTGAGGGCGCCCCAACCGGCCCGCGTCCATTGATCCATCAGACCCCTCGGGGTCGGCTCGTCCAGGTAGGCCCCGATGTAGGTATCGAACCGGCCCTTTGCCAACCGCTCCTGGAAGACGGGGAACTCCACAGTGGTCACCGTGGCGTTGACCCCTGCCTTCCGCCAGGCCTCCTGGATCACCAGGGCGAGCTGCCGGCGGCTCGGGCTCGTCGCCGGCACCAGGATGTCTACTCGGTCGAGCGGATGACGGGCCTTCACTCGCGTCACCGTCTCGCGGGCTCGGGTAGAGTCGAACTTCAGCACCCGAGTGCCATCGTCCCAGATCCAGAGCAGCTGCGACATTGGTCCTGGCGGAACTCGAGTCCGTTCGCCAAACAATGCGCGGGAGACGGTCGGCCGATCCACCGCCTGCGTGAGAGCGCGTCGAAGCTCGGGGTCACCGAGCACCGGATGCGGCCGCCCGGCCGCGTCGGCAACCCGGAAGGCGAGGAATCCATACACCGCGGCGGGGTAGGTGACGGTTCGGAAGGTGGTGTCGCGGGCCACCCGCTGGACTCGATCCGGAGCTCCCACCGTCTCCATGAGATCGGCCTCGTGGCTGAGCACCAGGTTGAGCGCGGCATCGGGATCGGGTGCGAAGCGCCAGACAACGCGCCGGATCGGCGGGGTTGGATTCCCGGCCGCTCTCGTGCTGTCGGCCACCAGACTCAGGAAGCGGCCCCGCTGCCAGTCCTGTACGTGGTAAGCGCCGCTGCCGACGAGGTGCGCCAGGCTGGTGTCCGCCGCCCAGCGCTGTCTTGGGATGCTGTCCCAGACGTGACGGGGCAGGATCCGCACATGGTAGGTCGCGTCGTACAGCTGTTCGGGTGATGGTTGGCTGAAGGCGATTCGGACGGTGACGGAATCCTCGGGTGTGACCCGGAGCCGGCCCGCGAGGTAGGAACGCGCGGGGGCGTCGAATAGGGAGTCGCTGAACGCGTCGAAAGAGAAGACCACATCGTCGGCGGTCACCGGCTTGCCGTCATGCCAACGGGCACCCGGGCGCAGACGGAAGCGCCAGGTGAGCGAGTCGAGTCGCTCCCACTTGTCGGCCAGACCAGGCCGGTAGGCAGCCGGATCGATCGGGGCAGCGCCCGGAGTCAGCACCGCCAGACGCTCGAAGATCTGGTCGCTGATGTCGCGGCCGACGGTTTCGACCACGAGCGGCGGGAGCAGGCTGGGAGGCTCGCCGGTGGCGGCCACCACCACGGTACCACAGTCATCGCACCGCGACTGGGGCCCTCTACAGCCAAGAAGCAGGAAAAGCACCAACGAGGCGAGCCAGTACCCGGTGCCGCCGGAGCGCGTCATCAGAACCTCATTCATTAATAGAAGGGCAGGAGCCGTTGGCGATACAATTTGCCGGGGTACCAGGTATTAGGGGTAGTGCAGCAGGCCAGCGTAGGGTTGGGGGAGTGGAGCCTGAATCAGGCTGCCCGGTGGGAGGAGGCCTGGGCGACGGTGCGCATGAACGCCTGGTACACGTCCGGACGCCACCACCCGCGAACTTCCTGCATCTTGCCGAGCGCCTCCGGATGCGACATGGCGCCCCGATAGCTTCGGGTCGTCGTCAGTGCGTCGTAGACGTCCACGATACAGATGATCTGCGCGCTCACCGGAATCTCGTCCCCCCGCAGGCGATCGGGATAGCCGGAGCCGTCGTATTTCTCGTGGTGCCACCGGATGATGGGCTTGATGTCCCAGGGGAATTCGACCGTGGCCAGCAGCTCCAGCCCCCAGATGGGGTGCATCTGGATGACGCCGAATTCCTCCGGCGTCAGCGCGGTTGGCTTGTTCAGAATCTCGTGGGGGACTCGTACCTTGCCCAGGTCGTGCAAGTAGGCGCCGATACGGATGGCGGTCTGCTGCCCCTCGTCCAGTCCCAGCTCGCGAGCGAGCGCGACGGAATAGCCGGCCACCCGCTCGCAATGGCCATAGGTATAGCTGTCCGATGACTCGATCGACTGGCCCCAGTCCCGCACCACGGCGAAGTAGGTCTCTTCCAGCCTGAGGACCTTGGTGGAGACATCCACCAGGTCGACCCGCGCGTCCAGCCGGCTGAAGAGCCGGTGGGCCGCGTTCAGGAACCGCAGCGCCTCCTGATTCCGGCCCGTCCCCTGGTACAGGAGCGCCAGCTCCCGGGACGCCTCTGCCTCACTCAGGACCGAGCCGGTGCTCACAGCCATGGCCACCGCATCGCGGAGCCGCGCTTCGGCCAGCGCGTGCCGTCCGGTCTCCCGGTAGACTCGCCCGATCACCTTGTAGGCGTCGGCCTTGTCCAGACGGGAGTCGAGCCGGTCGAAGATCCCCAGCGCGGCCTCGGCGTTGAGACGCGCCTGGTCGTAGCGTTGCCGGGAAAGATGGACTTCGGCGTGATTCAGGAGGCCGAGACCCTGGAGGTGGACATCCCCGATTGCCTGGGCGATGTCGAGGCTCTGGCGAAAATACTTGTCGGCGTCGTCCCACAGCTCGCGGTCCGCACTCACCATGCCGAGATTGTGGTAGGCAATGGCGCACCCGCGGTCATCACCTATGCTCTGGAAGGCCACGAGCGACTGCCGATAGTGGGCCAGCGCCTCAGTCAGGGCGCCCTGGATGTTGGCCAGGATCCCGAGATTCTGTTCGGTGCGCCCCCGCAGCTCCGCGCTGGCTATGCCCAGCTCGAGTGCCTGGTAAAACTTCTCTCGCGCCTCCGGGATGAGGCCAGCCTCGAAGTCGAAGCCCGCCAGCGCGTTCAGTGCCTCCGCGGCGAGCACCGAGTCACCCATGCTGGTCGCGGTCTGGTAGCTTCGCTGGCACAGCTCGCGGGCGACTCCTGGCTGGTCTCGCAGATGGTGCACCACGCCCAGCCGGCGAAGCGATTCGCCCAGGACGCCCCGCTCTCCTTGGCGCTCGGCGGCGCCGATGGCCGCACCATAGGCCTGTATCGCCTCGGCCATGGAGCCGGCCCGCTCGTGGGCCCGGGCCTCACACAACAAATCCGCCGCACGGCCCACAGTTTCCTGGGCCGGCCGCACGGCGGATGGGGATCGCTGCTGCGACGTCACCGGGTCAGTACGCCACTGCGTACCGGGAGAAGTGGTCGATCGGTGCCGTGACACTCTTGCTGCGGAACAGGTCCAATGAACGCAGGACTTCGAGAATCTTGAGCTTCTCGGTGGTGAACACAATTTTCTTCTGCAGGAGCACCAGCGCACAGTTCTCGTAGTTCATGGTGAGCGCCGCGGGGTGCTCGAAGCGGAGGCCCTCGGGGCTGAACCGTACCGAGTTGGTCGATCCGCGGATCTGTTCCGCGGTAATCGTCACCTTCTTCTCGAGCGCATTCCGCGGTATGACCAGCGAGTGACTCCCTACAGCAATCACCCCACCGTTCGGCCCGATGGTTTGGGTAGTGCTGGCATACGGCTGGGGCGAACAGGTGAGCAGATCGGTGACAGTACCCAAGGTGCCGACCACCGCACCGGTGAGGTCGCCCGTCAGATCGCCGATGAGGCCGAAGCTCGGGCTCTGCTGTTCGCTTGACGGCGCGAGCGGAGCGGTCGAGTCGGACGTCGTGCAGCTCACCCCGGCAATAAGCGCGAGGATAAGGCCGACGCTGAAGAACCTGGGGGTCCATTTCATTTGGAGCCACTCCGGGGCAAAGGGTGAGCGACGTGCGACGATACCGCGACCGTTTACGACGGCCGCCGAACAGTGACTGGGGCCTTCCGCCGAGCATATACTCCGCCGGAGGAAGGCGCCTCAAGTCTGTTCGGTTCGCGGAAGACAGTTTGTGACATGCGCTTAGGAAGCAAGGAGTATGCCCTCGTCGGACGGTGGTGTATAGAAATTGATGCGCGGTTATGCGTCAGTTCGCAGGAGACGGGAGGATCATAGCTTGATGCGGAGGCGGACTCGCGGCCTGTCAGCATTCGGTACGAAATGCAAATTCTGGGAGGGCGTGCGGTGTGGGCGCAGATCCCGCGTCAGTAGCGCGAATCGCCGCTACGGCGCCGGGTAACAGAGGTGCTGTTCTCTGCGCTCCGGTAAAGGAGGTACCCATAAATGCCGAGGTTCAGACCCAGCACCAGGCAGCCCAGGAGCAGCTGGATGTTTCGGGTGAGAGCGGAGGGATACAACAGGGGAAGCAGGTAGTGCTCAGTGAATGAGCCGGAGTAACCTTGCTCACCGGCTTTCAGCCGCAGCGATTGTTCCAGTGGTGTCAGGGGACAGATCCAGCCGGCGAACTCGATCAGCACGCCCCATGCTGCCGCGGGCAGGTGAACGTACGCGAGCCGCGGCCAGCGCAGCACCAACAGTCCACCCAGCAGCACAAACAGGACGAACAGAAAATGGACGCCGACCACCAGGTCAGCGAGAAGCCGATCTATCAATCCTTACTGCCCCGCTGTCCCGCGGCCCCGCTGCCGACCCACCTGACCGCATACACCGGCGGGAAATGCTCCGCGACCGTCTGCCACGAATCGCCCTGATCCACCGAGACCCAGAGAGATCCGATCGTCGTGCCCAGCGCCAGGCACTCTCCGCTCCCGTCGATGTCGAGCGCATGCCGATAAGTGAGGTCATACGCGTGACGCTGGGGCAGGCCGCGAGTCAGCTCGGTGAAGCTCTTGCCGCCATCCCGGGTCCGGGATACGACGACCCGGCCGTCACACGGAATCCTGCGCTGATCACTCTCGGCCGGAACGAACCACGCAGTCTCCGGCTTCTTGGGATGGACCGCCACGGCAAAGCCGAAGCTCGACGGCGGGACCGTGACCTCCTGCCAGCTGGCGGCGCCATCGGTGCTGCGGAAGACGCCGTTATGATGCGAGGCCCAGAGCGACCGGGGCTCCGCCGGGCAGCGCACCACCCGGTGCGGGTCCTGGATGTAGGGATCGAACTGTCGCTCCGGAGGCATGTATTCGGCACGCATGCCCTGGGCACAGCAGCTCCAGGTAACTCCCCCGTCCTCCGTCACCCAGACTCCACCGCAGGATACTCCGAGAGTCACCCGGCGGCTGTTTCTCGGCTCGACACAGATCGAATGAATTCCGGGGAACTCGGCTCCGCCGCCGAACCACTCCCGCCGCTTGGGGTGATCCCAGAGGGAGCGCACCAGCTGCCAGGATGTGCCCCCGTCGTCGGAGCGGAACATCCCGCCGGGAATCGTTCCGCACCACAGGCCTCCGGGATCGTCGTCACCTCCGGCCTCCAGCGACCACACCCGAAGCACGGTCCAGGGGATGGGCCGGCCGCCGGCCGGCTCGATCTCCTGGTGTCCCTCCGGCATGGGCGGAAACGCAGGAGACGCCGCCTCGGTCCAAGTAGCACCTCCATCCCTCGACTGATGCAGCTTGGCACCGAAGTGGCCGTGGTCCAGCGCCGCCCACATGGTGCCGTCCCGCGGATCGGTCAGCACCATGGACACGTTGTCACCGAGGAACGCGGTAGCCGTGATGGACCAGGGCGAGAGCCGGCTGGGGCCCCGCTCAATCGTGAACAGTCCCTTCCGAGTTGCGACCAGGAAACGATCATTCATGATTGAATTCATCCACCCGAAAGCGCCTGCGCAACGTAGACCTCCGCGTCCGGCCGGACTGGGTCGGACAGGTCCCGGCGATCGTGCACCTGATGGCCATCCACGAACACGTTCATGTGCTGGCGCACCGCCCCCTGGTCATCGAGGACGTACCCACGGGCCCGCGGATTTCCCTTGAAGACGGCATCCAGGACCTGTCGCACCGTTTCGCCCTGGACCCTACTAGGGGGACAGTTTACGTGGCGTTGAATGTTGGGGGTGAACGACACCGTTGGCATTCGAACTCCGATGAGGATGTCACCCTGAGCCGCAGGCGAGGGGGCCGAAACTCTGTAGTTCATCCAGACTCATCAGGTCGAACGACACGAATAGACCAAGAGACCGACGGAACTATGGCCCCCCTCGGGCCCGTTCGGGCCCTCAGGGTGACACTCTTTATTTACCGCCCTACCGCCGTACCGCCGTCCATCACGACGCCGCCGCGTGCTCCTTCTGGTTCTCGGCCGCGACCTTGGTAGCCACGTCCGGGGGTGCCTCCGCGTAGCTGCGGAACTTTTGCCTATGGGTCCCTCGGCCGTGGGTGATCGAATGCAACGTGGTGGAGTACTTGTACAGCTCCGCCTCGGGCACGATGGCCCGAACCCTGGTGAGCCGGCCGTCGGTGTCGGTGCCCAGGATCTGACCGCGACGGGAGCTGAGATCGCCCATCACGTCGCCGAGCACGTCGTCCGGCGCCCAGACCTCGACATCCAACAGTGGCTCGAGCAGCACCGGGCGGGCCTTGGGGGTCACGTTCCTGAAGGCCATGATCCCGGCCATCTTGAAGGACATTTCGTTCGAGTCTACGTCGTGGTACGATCCGTCGAAGCACTCGACCTTGAAATCCACCAGCGGATACCCGGCAATCACACCCCTCACGGCGGCCTCCTGAATCCCTCGATCGACCGCCGGGATGTACTTATTCGGGATCACGCCGCCCACGATCTCGTCCACGAACTCGTAGCCCGCTCCACGTGGGAGGGGAGCCACCCGGATCCAGCAGTCGCCGTACTGACCTCGCCCGCCCGACTGCTTCTTGTGCTTCCCCTGGCCCTCGGCCTTGGCCTTGATCGTCTCCCGGTACGCCACTCGGGGCCGCACCAGCTCCGCGTGGACT
>JBBQXQ010000085.1:0-14534 GCA_038209515.1 Gemmatimonadales bacterium | reverse complement strand
CATCATCAGCCAGCGCGACCCCTTCAGAAAGCCGTCCTGGCTCCGGTCCTCGGGGAACTGCTCGATGAAGCGCACGTGGCGCCAGTCCACGGCATTCAGATGCCCGGTGTTGTCATACGAGTCGCCGGTCATCTCGGTATGTCCACCGTCTCGCGCGGGGAGCTGATTCCACTGGTGGCACGCGACCTGGCACGCCTTGCACCCGATGCACAGCGTCGTATCGGTAAAGAATCCCTTAGCCATGGTACACGCCCTCCGGGTAGTCGAGCGGGAGATACTCGCCTGGCTTCGCGTCGCGCACTACCAGCTCGTCCAGCGACGCCGCACGCGCTGCGAGCTCGATCCCGTACTCGATGCTCGCCTCGGCGGCCTGACGCTCGCGCCGGCCCACATGGGGCATCGCGACTGCTGCCGAATCCAGCCGGGACGCGAGCTCCCTGGCCTGCCGGCCGGCCACGATGTTGCACATGAATGCCTTGGATTCGTGGATGGTGACGTTCGGGTCGGCCACGAGGGCCGACAGTGTGTTGGTCGCCGCGCCGGTCACTACCCCCCGATAGCCCCAGTGCCAGGGCATCCCAATCTGATGCACCGTTCGTCCCATGACCTCGAACGGCCGCATCCGCCGGGTCACCAGGGCCTTGGCCTCGATGGCGCCCCGGGGGGTGACGATGGTCGCCCAGTCAGTGTTCCCGATCCCGCGCTCCCGCGCGAGCTCGGGCGATATCTCAACGAAGAGCTCCGGCATCAACGATGCGAGCCAGGGCAGCCAGCGACTCATGGCCCCGGCCGTGTGATGCTCGGTCAGGCGGTAGGTCGTGATCACGACGGGGTATGCTGGATCACCCGGATCGATGTAGCGGTTGCCGACGATGTTGAACGTCTTGGCGAGCGGGTTCTTCGGGTGACCTCGATACAGCGCGTTCTCGACCGGCGCCTCCCAGGGCTCGTAGTGCGTCGGCATAGGCCCGTCGGTGAGGCCACTCGGCGCGAAGAGCCATGCCTTCCCATCCGGCTTCATGATGAAGGGCGTGTCGCCGTCCAGCGCGTCCATGCCGCCCTTGCTCCAGACGCCCTTGTACCCCGGCGGCTTGGTGGCCTGGAAGTCCGGCACGTCGTACCCCGTCCACTGCTGCTGGGCCTGGTCCCACCAGACGTACTTCTTCCGCTCCGACCATGGCTTGCCTGAGGGGTCGGCACTCGCGCGGTTGTAGAGGATGCGGCGATTCGACGGCCAGGCGAACGCCCAGCCAAGCGACACATAGTCGTCCGATACTCGCGCCGCCGCCTTGTTGACCCCTTCTTCGGGGTAGACGCCGCTATAGATCCAGGCCCCCGCTACAGTCGAACCGTCGTCCTGGAGATCCGCGAACCCCTTGACCGGCACCCGATCGGCCACCGTGTAGCCGTTGATCTCCTTCAGCACGCTGAGGGGACGCGGCTCCCGCATGGGACCTTCCTCCTCGAAGTCCCAGGTCAGAGCCAGGAAAGGAGCGTCATTCGGGTTGGTCGAGCCCGCGTAGAGCTGCTTGAGCCGCTTGCAGAGGTGGTGGGTGAACCAGAGGTCACTCCGGCAGTCTCCCGGCGGGTCGAGGCCCTTGTCGTGCCACTGCACCAGCCGCTGGGTGTTGGTGAACGAGCCGTCCGTCTCCGGTACCGTCGCGCTAGGCAGGAAGAACACCTCGGTCTGGATGGCTGTCGGATCCGCCACATCCGGCGCCCTCCAGAACTCGGCCGTCTCGGTCATGAAAATGTCGCGCACCACCATCCAGTCCAGCCGGGCAAGCCCGGCCCGCTGGTAGGTGGCATTCTGGCCGCCCACCGCGGGGTTCTGGCCCATCGCCATGAATCCCTTCACCACGCCCTGATGCATCGCCGTGAACATGGGCATGTGCGAATGGTCACCCACGTTCTTCGGCAGGAACTGGTACCCCCACTCGTTGGCGCGAGTCGCAGCCTCACCGTACCAGGCCCGGAGGAACGACACCATGTACTTGCGGCCGTTGGCCCACCAGCCCGTGGTCGGCATCTCCTCCTGCAGCCAGCCCTCCAGCGTCGCGTGCCCGGGCATCTGTGCCGCCGGAGCGGTGAGGTAGCCGGGCAGCAGGTTGTACAACGTGGCAATGTCGGTCGACCCCTGAATGGTGGAGTGGCCCCGAAGCGCCAGGATTCCGCCGCCGGGACGTCCAATGTTGCCGAGGAGCGCCTGGACAATCCCGGCGGTGCGGATGTACTGCACGCCAGTGGTGTGCTGGGTCCATCCTACCGCGTAGGAGAAGTTCGAGGTGCGCTCCCGCCCGGAGTTCTCGCACAGGGTCTGGGCCACCTGGCGGAACTGCTCCACCGTGCAGCCGCATATGTTGGCCACCATCTCGGGGGTGTAGCGAGCGTAGTGCCGCTTGAGGATCTGGAACACACAGCGCGGATGCTGGAGCGTGGGATCGGTGTGTGGCGGATGGCGCCGATAGTCGGTCCCCGGCTGGCCTTCCTTCGCATGCGGCGCACCCGAGGATTTAGCCGCGGCTCCCTTTCGCTGGGTGCCACCCTCGGTGCCGGCGTAGGCCCACGACATCGTGTCATATGACCGGCTGTCGGCATCGAAGCCGGAAAAGAGTCCGTCCAGATCCTCGGTGTCCTGGAATTTCTCCGATACGATCGTCGAGGCATTGGTGTAATGCTCGACGTACTCCCTGAACCACTTCCCTTCGCTGATGATGTAGTTGATCAGGCCGCCGAGGAAAGCAATATCGGACCCTGAGCGGATGCCCACGTGCAGGTCGGCCATGGCGCTGGTGCGGGTGAAGCGCGGGTCGATGTGGATGACCTTGCCGCCACGCTCCTTCGCCTTCATCACCCAGCGGAATCCCACCGGGTGGCACTCGGCGAAGTTCGACCCCATGATGACGATGCAATCGGCGTTCTGAAGATCCTGCTGAAACGTCGTTGCGCCGCCCCTACCGAATGAGACCCCCAGACCGGGGACCGTTGAGGAGTGTCATATTCGAGCCTGGTTTTCGAGGAAGACCCCGCCAAGGCCGCGCCAGAGTTTGGCCTGAGCGTAGTTCCACTCGTTGTCCAGGGTCGCCCCGCCGAGCGACGCGATAGCGAGCGTGTGGTTCACGGTCACCGTTCGGCCTTCGATCGTCGCTGTCGGCTGGAACGTCTGGTCCCGCGTCTGCTTGACCCGCTGGCCAATCAGGTCCATGGCATGCTCGAGCTCGATCGGCTCCCAGCCGGTCGATCCGGGCTTTCGGTGCAGGCACTTGGTCTGCCGGTCGGGATTGACGGTGAGCTGGAAGCTGGCGGCGCCCTTGGGACAGAGATTTCCCCGCGATATGGGAGAGTCCGGGTTGCCCTCGACGTTGATGAGCTTGCCGTCCCGGACGTGCAACAGCTGGCCACATCCCACGGCGCAGTAGGGACATACCGACGGGACCACCTTGGTCCGCTCGAGCTTCCAGCCGAGTGGGACGGTGGCGGCGCGCAAGGTAGCCGGCTCCAATCCCAGGGCGAGCAGGCTGGCGAGCGAGGAGCTGCCGGCGGCCAGGCCGGCGCGGGCGAGGAATTGACGTCGAGAAAGCTCAGTCATGTTAGGCCGGATTCACAGAGGAGTCGGTTGATATTATCAGCTTAGCGATCGGGCGAGGGTGGCGCTTGAACCCCCATGCTCCCCAGATCGGGGGATGGGCCCCGTCGACCCTTACTGCTTTAGAGCGACCGGCAACGCCTTCAGGAACCGGAGCATGTCCGCCGTCCGCTCGAACACCCGAACGTCTGGGGAGGCCAGCGCGAGCTGCCGGGGTAGCAGCTTCAGATCGAGATGCGGCCATCGGGGGTTGTCCAATTGCAGCGCGGCCGCAGGCGCCCCCACCCACGAGCAGAAGGCCCGCAGCTCGTCCACATCGTTCGTCGTGGACAGGACGTGCGACCAGCCTCGGGCCCAGATGTTCTCCCGATCCATGACGATCATCGAGGCGCGGACTTCAAAATCGAGCCCTCCCGGAGAAGGGGCCGGCAAGCGCCGGTATCCCGGAGTATGCTAAGGCCCGTCGACCGGCGCAAAGGGGACTGGTGATGAAAATCACCCGGCAAGGGCGCGGCACAGGTTACTGTATCAAGCTTCCGTATGTCCGCTGTTTCAACCTGGAGAGCTGCAAATGACTGACTCGAACGCCTTCGATCGCGCGTCACCGGCAGAGGATCCCACCTGGAAGGCATCGTGGGAGACCGAGGAGAACTACTGGTACGAGAACTTCAGCAGCAGACCCTATTCCCTGGGCCCCGACTACTTCGATCGCTTCCGGCCGGCCTACCGGTACGGTTTCGAGTCGGCTGCGCATCACATGGGTCGGAGCTGGGACGATGCAGAATCCGACCTCAGGAGTGGCTGGGACAGCTACGAGCACCGGGGAGAGAACCAGTCCGCCTGGGACGAGATCAAGGAGGCCGTCCGCGATGCGTGGGAACGGATTACCGGTGCTAGTACCGCCAAGTCGGAGGAACGCCGCCCACAGGTCCGGGAATAGGTCTATTTTTGCTGCATGGCGGATTCGATTCGTGACCTCTTCTTCGGCGCAGTCTCGCCCGGGCGCGAGCTGGTCGAGGCTATCGAGCCCCGGCGCTCCTTCGACGACGTGGTCCTGCCGGCCACGACCATGCGAGCGCTCAACCACGCGCTCGCCCTGGTCCGGAAGCACGACCTGATCTTTCACCAGTGGGGTCTTGCCGAGCGGCACTCGACGGGGCTCGGACTGGCCTTCCACTTTGCGGGACCGCCCGGCACCGGCAAAACCATCTGCGCCGAGGCGCTCGCCTTTGCGCTCAACCAGAAGCTCCTGGTGGTTCGCTATGCCGAGCTCGAGTCCCGCTGGGTCGGGCAGACTTCGAAGCATGTGGCCGCGGTGTTCCGGGCGGCGGCTCGGGAGGACGCCGTGCTCTTCTTCGACGAGGCCGATGCCATTGCAGGCCGCCGGTTTACCACGATGGGCGCGGCGTACGAGCGGGAGGCCAACGCGATCGTGAACGTGCTCCTGCACGAGCTGGAGACGTTTCCCGGCGTCGTCATCTTCGCCACCAACCTCGCCGCCAACATCGATCCGGCTTTCGAGCGGCGAATCCGTACCCACATCCTCTTCACCATGCCGGACATCGACGAGCGCGAGCGGATCTGGCAGGTGCAGCTCCATGCCAGGAAGACTCCGTTGGCAGATGACGTGGATTTCCGCGCGCTGGCGGAGAAGTACCCCCGGAGTGGCGGCGATGTCAAGAACGCGGTCCTGAAGGGGGCCCAGATCGCCACGGTGGAACCCGGCCCCGATTCCGATAAGCGGATTCACCAGCGACACTTCGTGCAGGGCATGGAGGAGGTCATCGCCGGCGAGTCGGTCATGTCGCAGTCTCTCTTCGACGATCCCTCTGCCATCGCCGGAGGAGGCGTGATGGAGCGCCTGGTCGAGAGTCAGGAGGAGCTGCGGGGCGAGCTCGGGCTGCTGGCCGAGCGGGTGGATGGACTCGCCAACCGACCGTCGACTCGCCCCGTTGAGTCGTCCACCACCGCTCGCAGGCGCAAGGATCTCATTCTGGCAGCTCTGGCGCTTGCCGCTC
This sequence comes from Gemmatimonadales bacterium, assembly GCA_038209515.1. Classification (GTDB taxonomy): domain Bacteria; phylum Gemmatimonadota; class Gemmatimonadetes; order Gemmatimonadales; family GWC2-71-9; genus CAVVWJ01. The sequence goes on along the minus strand of JBBQXQ010000085.1, from coordinate 8,930 downwards.
TGGCATTGGCCATTGCAGCGCTGGCGGCCGCCTTACTGGGAGGCTCAGCGTCGCCGTAACCGCACGTCCTTGCTCCGGATGTTATCTCCCACCAGCAGCACCAGGAGACGGGTCTCGTATCCCGGGGCCGATACCCGGACGTACTGAGTCCGGCAGTTGTCCACCAGCGCCAGATCGAAGCGGAAACGATACTCGCCATTGTCGTCGGTGAATGCCACATAGGGTGCGCCCAGCATCTGGAGCTGCGCCCCGGCCAGGGGTCGCCCGCTGTCTCGTTTGAAGATTCGCCCCACCACCGTCCCAAGGACCGGGGCAGCCGCGGAATCGGTCGGCGCCACCGGATGCGGTACACACCGCTCAGGATTGTCCGGTAGGTACGCCTCCATGGGCCGAGTGGCCTGCGGACCCGCTCCCGGCGCGGTCCGGAGACGCGGCCGGCCGAAGATGCGCCTTGCCTCCGATTCGAGCGTTGCCGTTGCGGCCTCCGGCGCCACCGGCCTCGGCAGGGACGCCTGAGTAGATGCCTCGCCCTTTGCCGGGCGGGGATCGTCCGAGTCGCTTCCCTTGGACCGAACCGCCTCCGGTGGCGCGTTCGGCTCCGGCTCGGGTTCCTTCTGTGGCTTGGCTGGCGGAGGGGCCGCGGGTCTCCTGGGAGGCGACGGGCGAGCAGGCTCGACCGGCGGCACGTAGATCATATCCACGTGTCTGGCCGGTTCGGTTGCCTCGGTGGAGCGCTCCGGCGCCACCTCGGCCGACCTGCGTGACAGCGCCACCGCGGCCGCGATGAGCAGCAGGTGTACCGTGGCACTGGCCGACAATGGAATCCAGTTTCGCCGCACCGCGTTCCTCGAAAAAAGGTCCTGCACCGATGCTCACGCCGGCAGTGGCTCGCCTGCCTGCCAGTCGGACGCTGTCAGCCGGCCGAGCAGTCTGAGCACGGCGCGGCGGTCCTGATGTACCGCCAGCACGAGGAGGTCTCCCGGACGGGCCCAGGCCAGGGCCTCCCGTACCCCCTCGATCTCCGGTCCTACCCGCGAGATGGCCGTGTCCGGGGCGCCGAGCCGGGAAAATTCGTCTGCCAGGAGGGCGGGGACTTCACCGAGGGCGCGGCCCCGCAAGTACTGATCCATCTCGTTCACAACCACGCGGTCCGGCTGCAATGTCCAGGCGACACGGGCCAGCTCGCGGATGGCTTCGTCGTTGCGGTCTCCCGCCTGACCCAACAGGACCAGACGACGGCGTGCGGGGAATGTTTGCGCGACACCGACCAGGGCGGCCATGCCGTGGGGATTGTGGGCGTAGTCGAGCAGAATCCGGGTACCGCCGAGCTCGACGAGATTGGCCCGTCCAGGGTTGTCGCCCACCTCGCGACCAAACCGCTGCAACGCCTCAGCGATCGGCCCAATCCCGATACCGAGAGCAGTCGCGCCAGCCACCCCCGCCAGTGCGTTGGCGACATTGTGCCTGGCCGTGCCTCCGAAGGTGATGGGGACATCAGCCAGTGCGGCCACCACGTTGCGATGCTTGCCCTGAGCGACCACGATCCGGCCGCCCTCCTCGATCACGGCGGTTCCGCCGGCATCGAGGTGCCGCTTCACGACTGGGGAGGCTGGATCAAGTGAGAACCAGATGAGGGGGGCCGCAATCCGGCCGCTCCGCTCCACCAGCAACGGATCGTCGGCATTCAGCACGAGAGTTCCGCTCGTCCCCAGTGCCTTGGCCACGAGTAGTTTCGTCTCGGCCAGATCGGCCAGGCTCTCGACCCCGAACTCCCCCAGGTGGTCCGCCGCAACGTTGGTGATCACCGCGACATCCGCCCGATACACCGGGAGCCCCCGCCGAAGGATGCCACCGCGGGCGGTCTCCAGGATCGCGGTCTCGACGTCGGGGCTCCGGAGCACCACGCGGGCGCCGCTGGGTCCGGAGAAGTCTCCCTCGACGATGAACGTGCTGCCGACGGTAACTCCATCGGTTGAGGTCATGCCGGGCGTACGGTCCGTGGCCGCGACCATGGCCCCGAGCAGGCGCACGACGGTGGTCTTGCCATTGGACCCGGTAACCAGGGCCACCGGGATATCGTGGACGCGCGACCAATCCACCGTCCCGGCATTGGGGAGCGATTCGGCCGGCCACACGATTGCCCCCACCCCCGAGCCGGCCGAGACCTCGTCCTCACCGATGAGGAAGGTCAGGCCTCGCGCCCGGGCGGCATCGTGGAGCGCAACCAGCGCGGGGTTTCGCTCCCCCGCGATGGCCTTCCTCAGCGCCGCAACCTGATCCTCGAAGTCCACTGCGGGCCCCAGGCCGAGCTCGCTCACGGCGATCGCCCATGCAGTTTCGTTGACGACTGTGGCCGCATAGAGGCAGTCTATCGGCGCGCTGAAGGCGAGGCTGACTCCTCCGGGGAAACGCCGACAAGCGAGCTCCTCCCCAGGCCACCCGACGGCCTGAAGCAGCCGGGCGGCCGCCCGCCGCCATGCAGGAGCGGCGCGGTCGGCGTCCGGGTCCTCCAGGCTGATATCGAGTATTGCGCCGGGCCGGTCCAGCAACAGGCTCGGCCCGGTGAGTCGGCGGGAATCGAGAAGCTTCATGGCCGGACTAGTCGGCGTGCTCCTCTCGGGCCAGCCGTACGCCGCGGGAGTCGCGGACGAACTCCCTGCGCCGGTCCTCCAGCATCGGCACGGCCAGGGCGGCCGTCACCGGCTCGGGACGGGAGATGCGCGGCCGATCGGCAATCCGGGGTGTCGCCTCTGGCCGGAACTGGATGACCTGCTTCCAGCTCCGAGTGATGGCATCGCCGAAAATGAGCAGCAGGTCCCCCGGATCCGCCTCGCGGAGTGCCGCGTCCACCGCCGCCGTTTCCTCGGGAACGACCAGGATCTGATCAGCCGGCACGCCGCTGGCCAGGAGCGCCTCGCGCAGGAGGTTGGGCACCTCGTCTGAACGGCGACCCCGGAGCTGGTCGTCCCGGCGGCAGATATAGCGAGCGAAGCGCCCCGCGGCGATCCGGCCGATCTCGAGAATATCCTCGTCACGACGGTCACCCGGGCCCGCCAGCACCACCAGCCGCCTCCCGGTGACCTCGAGCCGATCCACCAGGTCGCACATCGCCTGGATGGCGGTGGGGTTGTGACCGTAGTCCAGGATCACCTTGAACGCATGCTCGTCGTAGATGTTCATCCGGCCCGGCGCCTGGAAGAACGTCGTGTCGAAGGTACGGAGGCCGTGACGGATGTCCTCCAGCTTCAGCCCCATGCTGAACGCTATCGCGGCCGCGAACATCGCGTTCTGGACGTTGTGGAGGGCGCGGCCCTCCAGCGTCGCAGGGATCAGGTGGGTCCAGAGCAGCGGGATGTGGGCGCCACGATCATAGCTCGTGATCATCTGGCCCTTGATCCCGGACTCGAGGACCATACCGCGTCCGCCCGCCTGGATGTGCTCGCCCACCAGCTCGTGGGTGGGGTTCATGGTGACGTAGCAGAGGTGCTTCGCCTCCGTGTAGTCGGCCATCTTGAGACAGAGTGGGTCGTCGGCATTCAGGATGGCCGTGTCGCGCGCGACCTCGACCACGATGCGCTTCACCTCGGCAAGCTGGTCCAGCGTGCCGATGCCTCTGAGCCCCAGATGATCGGCCTTCACGTTGAGCACCGCGCCGACGTCGCAGTGTCTCACGCCCATGCCCGCCCGAAGCAGCCCGCCCCTGGCGATCTCCAATACGGCGACATCGACCGAGGGATCGCTCAGCACCATCCGGGTCGCCACCGGACCGGTCATGTCACCCGGCACCGTGCGCTGCCCGTTGATGTAGACCCCGTCGGTGGAGGTGAGGCCCACATGATGACCTGCCAGCTTCTGGATGTGGGCCAGCATACGAGCCGTCGTCGTCTTGCCGTTGGTCCCGGTGATGGCCGCAATCGGGATCCGGCTCGGCGTGCCCGGCGGAAACAGCATGTCCAAGGCGCGGCCACCCACATCCCGCGGTGTTCCCTCGCTCGGCGCCATGTGCATCCTGAACCCGGGAGCCGCGTTCACCTCGCAAATGGCTCCGCCGACCTCCTTGTAGGACTCGGTGATGTCGGTGGAGAGGAAATCAACCCCGCCCACGTCGAGGCCGATCGCCTTTACGGCCCGAACCGCCATCTCGATGTTGTCGGGGTGAACCAGGTCGGTCATGTCGATGGCAGTGCCGCCGGTCGAGAGATTCCCGGTCAAGCGCAGAAAGACCTGCTCACCGCTGGCGGGCACCGTCTCCCTGGTGTACCCCTTGGTCGCCAGCAGGCTCTCCGCCTGGTGATCGAACACCAGTCGGGTGAGCACCTTCTCGTGACCGACGCCGCGCCGGGGGTCCTGGTTCACCTCGTCCACCAGCTGCTCGATGGTATGGATGCCGTCGCCCCGAACGTGTCCTGGCACCCGCTTGGCCACAGCCACCAGCTCGCCGTTGATCACCAGCATCCGGTGGTCCTCGCCCGTGATGAAGCTCTCCACGATGACGCTCCGGCTGTGCTCCCGGGCAACGTCGAACGCGGCGCGCACCTGGTCGGCATCGGTGAGATGAATGGAGATTCCGCGTCCGTGGTTGGCATTGTACGGCTTCACCACGACGGGGTACCCGATTCGCTCCGCGGCTGCGACGGCATCGTCGGCGTGCTGCACTAAACGCTGCTGGGGAACCGGGAGGCCAAGGTTCCCCAGCATGCGGTTGGTCTCCTCCTTGTCGGATGCCAGCTCGACGGCGATGTGGGAGGTGCGGCTGGTGACCGTTGCCTGGATGCGCTGCTGGTACCGGCCGTGGCCGAACTGAATCAGGCTCTGATCGTTGAGCCGGATCCAGGGTATCCGCCGCTCCTCGGCGGCCCGCACCAACGCCACCGTGCTGGGGCCGAGCGCGCGGCGCTGGGTAAAGCGGATAAACTCATCCCGCTCGGCCGCAAAATTGAACCCCTGCGGAACGGAGCCTTCGGGCCGGAGGTCGACGGGGAGCAGGGAGTGCAGCAGTGTAAGGGCGAGCTGACCCGCCTCGAGCCCGACATCTTCCTGCTCGTAGTGATAGATCACGAAGTAATGCCCCGCAGGGCCATTCGACCTGGTCTTGCCGAATGTGACCGTCTCGCCTGCCACGTTCTGAAGCTCGATGGCGACGTGCTCCAGGATATGCCCCATCCAGGTGCCGTCTCCTTCGGTCAGCCGGCGCACGAACCCACCAGGCTTCCCATAGGAGCAGGTGTGGTCGTGAAGCCCGGGGAGGGCAGCCAGCAGTGGATCGGTAAACGAACGGCCGAGCTTACCGGAGGGCCACTGCTCCAGTGGACCCAGGTCGATGTCGAGCCGAATGACAGGAAAGTGAGCGTAGAGGCTCGGTCCGACGAAGACTGCCTTATCCAGAATCTTCATAGGTCTGCCTTCTTCGCTGCTTGCCCACTTCCTCGTTTCGCCGCCGTGTCCCCCACCTCACCGCCCTCCAGCCGGTGGGCGAGCCCAGGCGCGGCCGCAGCAATGCGGGTGTGCAAGTTGAAGGTCGAGCCCTGATCGAGGATGTGCAACTTGAGGCCGATGAGGCAGACGACATCGTTCTTCCTGACCCGCGCCATTGACGAGAATTCGAGTCCCGAAGGATCCACGATGGTCAACGCTCCGCCGCCGACTACCTCGAGGGTCTCGTCCGGGCCGATGAAGGCGGCCGTGTTCTCGTCCAGGCCGATCCCTATGGCGAAAGGGTTGTAGGCCAGCGCAGTCAGCAGGCGGCCCAGGCGGTCACGTTGCCTGAAATGCTGATCGATGATCACCCGGTTGGTCAGGCCGAGCCCCGGAGCCATCGTCACGATCTTGGAGCGGGGGGAGGCTCCCTCTTTGCCGAAGGCGATCATATGCTCGCAGAGAAACGCAGCGCCGGCGGAGGTTCCGGCCACGTGCATCCCCTCCCGATTGCGCCGCCGAAGGGCCTTGGCTACCTGGGTGCCACCGATGGTGGTGCTGAGTCGCAGCTGGTTGCCCCCGGCCAGGAAAACCCCATCGACCTGGTCGAGAACCTCGAGCCACTCCGGATGTTCGCCGTCGGCTCGAGTCGCGATCGGGAGGGCTCGGGCTTCGCGTACGCCGAGACTGTGAAAGAGCTCCTCATAACGGCTGCCGGTCTCGCTCTGCATGGAGGCGGTAGGAATGATGGCGATCCGGCAGCCGGCTCCCCCGCACAGGGCGGCGAACCGCCTGAGGATGGCCACGTCGCCCATCTTCTCCTCGGCGCCGCCTACCGGCACGATGTACCCCCGCTCGGCGGTCAACCGACTTCCTCCCTCTCCTCGAGCGCCCCGCGGATGACTGGCCGGCGGGCAAGGACGTGCCAACGTCCCCGCGCCATGACGTCCTCCACTGAGCCGTCATCGTCCAGCACGACCAGGTCTGCGTCTGCTCCCTCGGAAAGACGACCCTTCCGGGGGAGCAACAGCAGGCGGGCCTGATTGGCCCCGAACGCCGGCAGCACCCGCTCCAGCGGCTGACCGCAGGCGAGCAGCTCCCGAAGTGTCTCCGCCATCGCCGCCGGCCGGCCGATATCCATGGCGGTCACCCGGCCGGCAGCATCGAACACCGGCAGACAACCACCCCCGTCCGAGCTCACTGTCACCCGGTCTGGCGGAAGTCCCGCCTCGAGATAGCGGCTCAGCGCCTCAGCCGCGGACCAGCCATCATCCCCCTCCTCCACCGGGAAAGCGGTGATGTCAATGCTGCAGCCCCGCTGAGCCAATGCCATCGCGTCCTGTAGCAGCGCCTTGCGCCGGTTCACGTGCGTAGGATTGAACACCCGGGATGGGAGCTCGGTTCGCTCCAAGGCCTGGCGTACCAGCTCCAGGCCGCGTGGCCCATCACCTACATGCAGGTGCACGATTCCCGCCTTCTCCATCATGAGCCCGGCCACATGAGCGTCGGCGGCGATCCGAAGCAGCTCCTCCAGCGTGGGTTGACTCGAGCGATGATCGCTGATGGCCAGCTCCCCCACCCCCAGGATGAGATCGATCAGCACGATGTCCTGCCGTACGCTGCCGGTAATCGTCGCCGGCGGCAGGTGATATCCGCCGGTGTAGCAATAGGCGCTCAGCCCCTCTGCAATCAGCCCGCGCGCGGTCGTCACCAGCTCGGCGGTGGATCGCACCGTGTCGTCGGTGCCGAGCACGCCGATGGCCGTGGTGACCCCGCCGGCCGTGAGCCGGCTCAGCGCCAGCGGCGGAACCCGCGTGTGAGGGCCGGCCTCGCCGCCGCCTCCAGTGAGATGAATGTGCCCGTCGATCAGCCCCGGGATCACCCGCCGTCCGTTCAGGTCCCGCACCTTGACGTCCAGCGCCCCAGGGAATCCGGGAGCGTCGGTCCCGACCCAAACGATGCTCTCGCCCGCTACCAGCAGATGCGCGCGGCCCCTTGGCTCCGGGTCGTACAGCTCGGCATTGAGAAGCAGTTCCATGAGCGAGAAGGTACCAGTCACTAGTCACTAGTCGCTAGTCGCTAGTCACCGGTCTCTAGTCACTAGCCGCTAACGACTAACGACTAACGACTACTTCTCTAGCCCCTCGGGGACTCCGTTCGGGTATTGCTCCTGAATCGCCTGTTGAATTTTCTGAATCCGATTTTCCGGATTGGGATGGGTGCTGAAGAATTCCGGCTGCCGATTGCCCTTCGAGCTCTCCTCCAGGATCTTCATCAGCTCGATCATCGACCTCGGGTCGTAGCCGCCTTCGCTGCTGAGCCGTACCCCTAACCGATCTGCTTCCAGCTCATCCTGCCTGCCGAAGCGCATGCTGACGAGCTGACCAACCATCTCCGCCACCGCCGCCGAATTGCGGCTGGCAGGATTGTTGGGGTCATAGGTCGCCAGTACGGCCGCGCCGGTCAGTCCTTCGGTGAGTTGCTGCTTGGCGATGTGCTCTGCGCCGTGCCTCGCCACGACGTGCCCCATCTCATGCCCCAGCACCCCGGCAAGCTGACCGTCGGTCTTGAGGCGGCGGAGCAGTCCCTCGGTGATGAAGACCTGGCCACCAGGCAAGGCAAAGGCGTTGATGGTCTCGGGGTCGTCCAGCACGTGAAATTCGAAGCGGTACGGACTCTTTCCTGCGGCGCTCTGCGACACCAGGCGCTGGCCGATTTGACCCACCGCCGCCTGCATTTCGTTGCTCGGGTCGAGTCCCCCGAATTGCTGTTCCATTTCGGGCGCTGCCTGGAGCCCGAGCGCCACCTCCTGTTCGGGAGTGATGCCGGCGACGTGCTGCTTTTCCTTGGTGATTGGGTTGAAGACGCTGCTGCCGTAGTATCCCAGAATGGAGATGACGGCCACGACGAGCGCGATGAGGAGTCTGCTGCGGGGCACGGGGCCTCCCGTGAAGAGGAGGGTTTTAACCTACAGCCTGCCCTGAGCGCAGCGAAGGGCGGTCAGGCGGTCAGGCGGTCGGGCGGTCAGGCGGTCAGGCGGTCAGGCGGTCAGGCGGTCAGTCGGTCAGTCGGTCGATTTCGGTGAGAGCGACCTATACAAACCCCACATTACTTTCCCCGCCCGATCACGTAGCTCCTCGAGCGAGTGATGTGCATCCAGGCTCAGAATCCCTCGATCTTTGCTGAAAAGAAGCAGGTAGGAGACTTCACCTAGCGAGCCGCGGGCGATGTCGAGATAACGACGAAACTCTCGAGGACCTCTCTTGCTCGCACCTTCCGCGATGTTCGTTGGAATGGAAAGCGCCGCTCGGCGTATCTGACTGGTTAACTGGTAACGCTCACAGGCAGGCCAGTCGTCCGTAATTCGATAGATCTTCAGGGCAAGATCGTGAGCCACTTTCCATGCTTCGAACTTTTGATAAGGTACCATCATCAACTACTTACATAGCACACCGAAGTATCTGGTACCGGAAGCCCTGAGCCCTTATCATTTTCGCCCGACCGCCCGACCGCCC
>JBBQXQ010000084.1:0-14671 GCA_038209515.1 Gemmatimonadales bacterium | reverse complement strand
TGCCTCTTGTCCGAGTGCCGCTTTCGCCGCATTCCGGTGCCGGCGTCTCACGAAGACGAGCTCTCTGCGGAACCGTGGTTCTACGTCGGAGAGCACGACGTTTTCCCCGAGGAGTTCAAGGCCTTCCTGGTTCCGGCCGGCAGCCTGCGGGAGACGTTTCTCGAGGCTCACGCCGATCTGCTGAATCCGTCCTTCTGGCAGGATGTGCAACGCCGGCTGGCGGCCGGAGAGGTGGTGGATGTGTTTCCCTACCGAAGGGATTCGAGATTGCAGCGGAACGAGGGGACAGAAAGAGGCCGCCCGGTTTGAACCGGGTGGCCTTTCACTTCGTACCCTCGTTCCTCAGTCCTTGACCTTCGTGACGTTCTCGGCCGCCGGGCCCTTCTGACCCTGCACGATGTCGAACTCCACCTTTTCGCCTTCGGCCAGGGACTTGAAGCCGCTGCCCTGAATTGCGGAGTGGTGGACGAAGCAGTCCTTCTGTCCGTTGGACGGGGTAATGAAGCCAAAGCCCTTCGCGTCGTTGAACCATTTCACGGTTCCGGTGGTACGTGCCATGTCCTACTCCCTCAGTTTGTTTGTCGTCGGAGTCCGGTGATGCCGTACCTGCCGACAGTGGAAGGTTCGCGGTCGATGCCCCCGCGCGGGTACTGCAAAACAGAAGGACCCAGCTGTGAGCCAGGTCCCTGCGGATGTCACTGGTTCCGCGACGCTACGCCCACTACAGTCAGGCTTTGCCGTGGGTCAATGTACGGGTTTACCACTACCCTGTCAATCTGAGCGGCCCGTTTTTGCGACCACCCGCAAAAACCTTTCAGCCAGCTGCTCCAGCCGCTCGTTGCCATCCTGACGCGCCTCAGCCAGTATGCGCTCCACCCAGGGGCGCAGCTTCGGCTCTCCCCAGTAGTATCCGGTTGCCGCTTCCGCGCTGGCCGTATCACCGAGGTGAGCGCCCTGGAGCAGTGCTCGGGCCGCCGCGGCATCGAACGATGGATCGTCGCGCGATGGTAGCGGGAATCGAGGCAGCGCTTCGCCCGACCCGGCGTCCTCGTTTACGAAGGCCCTGGACATGCCCCAGTATAGCTGCACGGACAAGGCCGACTAGGGTACAACCCAAACGCCCCGGCCAACGAGCTGACCGGAGCGTGAATTACTCTAGGGGTTCAAATGCTGCGCCGGAACGGAGAGCCGAGAGTCACCTTCAGGCGTGACCCGGCCGGAACCACCACGTCACGATCCTGGGTCTGAATGGCACGCTGGGTCCCGACGGCCCCACCAAGCGCGCCGCCGATCACCGCCCCCTTCGTGCTCCCGCCGCTCACTGCAGCGCCCAGGAGGGCGCCTGCACCGACGCCTGCGCCGACTTTCGCCACATCGCCGGCATTGGTCTTCCGATCCTTCAGGGTCCGATCGAGCGCCTTGGCCGAGCCGGAGATCGGGTAGCTGTGGCCCGCAATAACCACCTTAACGGGGGTCAGGACGAGCTTGCCGGTCTTGTCGCCCTTGTTCTCAGACTCGTGAATCGCCGTGATGGTCACCTGGACCTTGGCACCCGCCGGGATCACCGTGCGGCCATTCTTGTCCTTGACATCAGCTGCGACGGTGCCGGTGAGGTTCTGCCCCGGCTTGTGCGTCCGTGAGCTGATGCCCGCATCGAACTTGGCCGAGATGGCGGTCCCCGCCGCGAGGGTGTGGGACATCGGCCTGGCCGCCTGCTTGGCAACCGGCTTCATGGTCGTCTTGGAAGGGGAGCCCTTAACCACCCGGTCGTTCAGCCGGGAGCTGGCATCCACCGCAGGACGTTGCAGATCGCGGGTTGCTGCCGGGGCGCTAGTCCGCTCGCGGCCGCACCCAGCCAGAATGGCTAGCGCGAGTAGTACCAGTCGTTTACCTGCCATGGAACCCTCCCAAACTGTTGGACTTGGATAGTGGATCTGGATGCAGATGCTTGGGGGGAGGGCAATTCCAGGGCCACCTGGGGCTGAAAATGCCGATCGCCCCACCGGCTTCTGCGCAGGTGGGGCGATCTAATGGTCGACAGCTGAGGGGATCTAGGCCAGAGGCGCTTCCCAGCCCCGGACCGGCTTACTGCACTGCGTTCATCATGTCGAAGATCGGCAGGTACATGGCGACGACCATGCCGCCGACGATTACGCCGAGAATCACGATCATCACCGGCTCCATCAGCGAGAGCAGTGCGGAGACTGCGACGTCGACTTCCTCATCGTAGAAGTCGGCGATCTTGGTGAGCATTTCATCCATGCCACCGGTCTGCTCGCCGACCGCGATCATCGAGATGACCATCGGCGGGAACACCTTCGACTTCTCCAGCGGGGCCGCAATGGTCTCACCGCCCGCGATCGACTGCCGGGACTCCATCACCGCATTGTGGATCACCTGGTTGCCGGCGGTCTTGGCCGTGATCTCGAGCCCATCAAGGATCGAGACGCCGGAGGAGATCAGGGTGCCGAGCGTACGGGTGAACCGCGACACGGCGGACTTCCGGAGGATGTCTCCCAGAATCGGAGCCTTGAGCATCATACCGTCGACCTGGAGCCGGCCGGGGGCCGTAGCATAGTACCGCTTGAATCCGAACATCCCGAGCCCGACTCCAGCTAGACCCACCCACCAGTACCCGATGAGTATCTGGGACATCCCGATCACGACCCGCGTGGGCAATGGAAGCTCGAGGTTCACCGACGCGAACATGCTCTGGAACGTCGGGATGACGAAGATGAGCAGCACTGAGATCGCGATGATGGCCACGCTGAAGATCACGGCCGGATAGACCATGGCGCCTTTGACCTTGCGGATCAGGGCGTCGCTCTTTTCCAGGAAGGTGGCCAGTCGGATCAGGATGGTGTCGAGAATACCGCCGGCCTCGCCGGCCGCCACCATGTTGACGAAGAGATCGCTGAACGTCTTCGGATGCTTGGAGAACGCGTCGGCCAGAGTGTTGCCCGACTCGACGTCGTGCACCACGGCCTTGGTCACCTCGGCCAGAGTCTTGTTCTCGGTCTGGGAGGCCAGGATGGTGAGCGATTGGACCAGCGGCAGGCCGGCGTTGATCATGGTGGCAAACTGCCGGGTGAAGATCACGATGTCTCGGGTCTTCACCTTCCCCCTGCCCAGCCCGCCAAGACTGATGCTCCGAGGCGCCTCGCGCACGCTCACCAGGATCAGCCGGTTCTTTCGCAGGTGGGCGGTCACCTCTTCCTTGCTCTTGACGTCCACCTGACCCTTCTGGATCTGTCCGTTCGCGGCGTTGCGCGCGGTATATTCGAACAGTGGCATCAGTCCTCTCCCGGAGCGAGACTACGAAACCTTAGGGCGATTACCAGCGCGCTGCTGCTGCTGCTGCTGGGCACGGTCGGCACTGCCCATCTCCTGATCTTCCATCGGCGTAATGCCGATCATCCGCAGGAATTCCTTGGGATCGTGCGACACACGTTCGCACTCCTCCTGGGCGACCTCGCGAGCGGTATAGAGCTGGAACAGGGCGTCGTTCATGGTCTGCATGCCGAACTTCTTGCCCGACTGCATGGCAGAGTAGATCTGGTGGACCTTGTCGTCCCGGATCAGCGCACGAATGGCGGGAGTGGCCACCATGATCTCGGCCGCCATGGAGCGTCCCCGCCCTTTGAGCTTGGGCAACAGGGTCTGGGTGATGACGCCTTCGAGCACGAATGCGAGCTGTGCCCGCACCTGGGACTGCTGAGTGGACGGAAAGACGTCGATGACCCGGTTGATCGACTCGGCGGCAGAATTGGTATGCAAGGTGGCGAGGACGAGGTGGCCCGTCTCCGCAATAGTGAGCGCGGCGCCCACCGTCTCGAGGTCGCGCATTTCTCCCACCAGAATGACGTCGGGGTCCTCCCGCAAGGCATACTTGAGGGCCGAGGCGAACGACTTGGTGTCGGTGCCGATCTCCCGCTGATTGACGAGACAGGACTGGTGCTTGTGGATGAATTCGATCGGGTCTTCCACGGTGATGATGTGGCCCTTTCGCTCCTTGTTGATCTTATCGATGATCGCTGCCAACGTGGTCGATTTTCCGGAGCCGGTTGGACCGGTCACCAGGATAAGCCCACGAGGCCGTTCGGCCAGCTTGGCGATCACGGGAGGAAGGCCTAAGTCCTGAAACGTTCGCACATTGAAGGGAATCATGCGGATTACCATGGCCACACATCCGCGCTGCTTGAAGACGTTGCCGCGGAAGCGCGCCAGGTTCTGGATGCCGAAGGAGAAGTCGAGCTCGTCATCGGTCTCAAACCGCTTCTTCTGGTTCTCGGTGAGCACCGAATACGCGAGCTGAAGGGTGTCTTTAGGGGTCAGGATTTCAGGCACCGAGCTGTCGACGATGTCACCGTCTACCCGCAGCTTGGGCTTCTCGGCTGCAGTGATGTGCAGGTCCGAGGCGCTCTTCTGGATCATTTCCTCTAAGAGAGCCCGCAGGTTGAACGTCATTCAGCCGTCTCCTTGACCACTTCCTCGAGGGTTGTGACACCGCGCTCGATCTTCTTCATCCCGTCCATGCGCAACGTGAGCATGCCTTCCTTGACCGCCTGGTCCCGGATATCCGCGACCGAGGCCCCCCGAAGGATCATGCGGCGGAGCTCCGGCGAAAGGGCCATGACCTCGTAGAGGCCGGCGCGTCCCTTGTACCCGGTCCCGCTGCACGTATCGCAGCCTGAGCCCTTCATGAATGTCAGCTCCTTGAGCTTTACAAGATCTGTGCCCAAGGCGGCTAATTCTTCGTCCTTGTACTTGTGCTCGCCCTTGCAATCCTTGCAGATGCGGCGCACCAATCGCTGTGCCACCACGAGGTTTACCGCGCTGGCCACGTTGAACGCCTCGATGCCCATGTCGATCATACGGGTGATCGTGCTCGGCGCATCGTTGGTATGCAGAGTGGAGAGCACGAGGTGGCCCGTGAGCGCCGCCTTGATGGCGATGCCGCCGGTTTCCAGATCCCGGATCTCACCGATCATGATGATGTTGGGGTCCTGCCGCAGGAACGCCTTCAACGCGGCCGCAAAGCTGAGGCCGATCTCGGTGCGGACCAGCACCTGATTGATGCCCATCAGATTGTACTCGACCGGATCTTCCGCCGTCATGATGTTGACTTCGGGTGTGTTGATCCGGGAGAGCGCGGAGTAGAGCGTGGTGGTCTTGCCGGACCCGGTCGGTCCGGTGACGAGCACCATGCCGTACGGATTCAGAATGGCCTTCATCAGATCCTTCTCCGCCTTCACTTCGAACCCGAACTTGGTCAGGTCGAGCGTCAGGTTCCCCTTGTCGAGGATTCGGAGCACGATCTTCTCGCCGAACAGCACCGGCAGCGTCGAAACGCGGAAGTCGATGACCCGGCTTCCCATCTTGAGCTTGAGCCGGCCATCCTGGGGAACCCGCCGTTCGGCGATGTTGAGCTGAGAAAGAATCTTGACGCGGGACGTGAGCGCCGCCTTCATCTTGAGTGGCGGCCGCATGATCTCGAGCAGCGAGCCGTCGATCCGGTACCGCACCCGGATCTCGTGCTCGAAAGGCTCGATGTGGATGTCGCTGGCTCCCCGGCGCACGGCGTCGGTGAGCAGGCCATTGATCAGCTTGACGACGGGCGCGTCGTCGATCTGCGCCTGAGTGACCGTCTCGTCTTCCTCTGCCTCGACGACCTCGACGTCTTCCCCCGTCTCCTCCATGTCCTTGAGGATGCTCTGCAGCTGCTGGTCGGAGGACTCGTAGTGCTTCTCGATCAGGTTGCGGAGGGTGTACTCCCCCGCGATGACGGGAAACAGGTCGAAGCGAGTGATGAACTTCAGGTCTTCGAGCAGGCCGAGATCGGTCGGATCGGCCATGGCGACCGTGAGCGTGCGTCCCTCCCGTTTCAGCGGGAGGACCACGCTCTTGGTGGCCATTTCGGCGGGGACCAGCTTGATGATCTTGGGATCGACCTCGAACCGGGTGAGATCGACCGCGGGCATGCGATACTGGCGGGCAAGCACCTTGGTGATCTCGAGCTCCTGAACAAGCCCGAGTTTCACCAGCACGTAGCCGAGCCGGTGTTTGGTGTTCTTCTGCTCCGTTAACGCCTGCGCAAGCTGCTCGCGCGTGACGAGACCTTCACGGAGGAGAATTTCGCCGAGCCGATCACCACCGGCTGCTGCCGTCGCCATGATCTCTTTGGTTTGGGGACAGGGATAGTCAGGAGGTAATATCGGCCGGTTGCGCCGGGAACCTTAGCCGGACATCAGCGGACGACCACCCTTTCCTGGAGGCGGGCCAGGACGGCCCGAGTCAAGCCCGGCACACCGGCGAGTGCCTCGACAGCGGCAAACTCTCCGTGCTCCTCACGATACCGGAGTATGGCTCGGGCCTTTGCCGGACCGATTCCGGGTAAGGCGTCCAACTCCGCGAGGCTGGCGTTGTTGATGTTCAGCGGGGCGGAGGCCCTCTGGGCACCCGCCCCGCTGAAGACCACGTGCGGGCCGATGGTCTTGAGCAGGCCGGGCCCAATCCCGGCCACCCGGTCTAAGCCCTCCAGGCTGCCGAACGGACCGTGCGCCTGCCGGTCGGCAACGATGCTCTTGGCCAGCCGCGGCCCCACCTTGGGCAGCCGGGCGAGCTCGCCTGCCGGAGCGAGATCCACATTGATATGCTCATCCTGTGCCAGCGGGCGGTTCTGCCGCATGGCGCTGTCTCGCTGGGCCATGGGCGACTCGGCCCCGAGGGTAGCGAGCTGCACCCCGCCGGCGGGTTCACCGGGCTTGGTAACCAGGTAACGGACCCCCTGGCCAGCCACGGCTAAGGCCAGAAGAAGCAACAATGCCCGGCGCTCTGGAGTGGGCATGACGGACGGTATGGCGGTGCGGCGGTACGGCGGTAGGCGAATTCGCGCGGGAGGGACGGGAAAGATGGGAAGGTCGGGAAGGCTTCCCGTCCTTCTACTCCCGTCGGATCAACGCCGCGGTCACGTCGCCGACCACCTGGAGACTGGCCCCGCTCACCTTGTCGATGGTGTCGTAAGGCGTGTGCCAGGCAGGGTAGTCGAAGTCCACGACGTCTATCGCACGAATGCCCGCCTTCTGCAGCTCCAGATGGTCATCGATAAGAGTGTGTCTGGGCGAGCTGATGAAATAGCCGCCATAGCCCAGATCCTTGGCGGTGTCCCAGACAAGCTCTACAACCTCTGGTGCACCGACCAGCGAGTTGCCCTCCTGGTAGACCTGGAGATCCTTGTCGCCGATGAGGTCGAACAGCACGGCGTACAGCGGCTTTCCCCCGAGCTGATGCGCTCCGTAGTAGCGCGATCCGATGAGTACATCGTTCGGTGTCTTGGTGAAGTCGCCATAGTCCTCCCCGTCTACGAAGAGAAGGTCCACACCGATGGCAGGTGGAGCTCGCTTGAGCACATCGGCCACGCCGAGCAATAGCGCCACACCCGAGCCCCCGTCGTTGGCACCAAGTACCGGCTTCGTGGAGTCCGTCGACTGGGGACTGTCGGCGACCGGTCGGCTGTCCCAATGGGCCAGCAGGAGGATCCGCTTCTCCGCGGCGGGCTTGAACCGGGCGAGGAAGTTGCTCAGTGGAAGTGTGTCACCCTTGCTGGTTACGTGCTTCCACTGCTGAACCACGACCGTGTCGGCCCGCTGGCGCAGCAAACTATCGAGCCATTCAGCCATCCGCCGATGGGCCTCCGTCCCGGGAATCCTCGGGCCGAAGGCCACCTGGCTCCGGATGTAGCCCAGAGCGGTTTCACCATTGAACTCCCGTGGCGGCCGCGGCTTCTCTCTACAGGCGGAAAAGAAGAGGACGGAGAAGGCGGAGAGGACGGAGAAGGCGAGGTTCCTGGGTCGGGGCATTCTGTAACCTAGTTGTAGTTGGCCAACGATGACGACTCGCTGCTGACGACCTCTCCGTCCTCTCCGTCTTCTCCGTCCTATCGATAATCCCCCGCGTACAGCGACAACTGCAGCGATAGCTGCAGGAAGATCTGCGAAGTGCGCCGGCTAACATGCCGGGCGTCGTTGATGGAATACCCAAATTGCAGGCCGCCGCTGAGGGTGCTGAGCAGGTCACTGTCGAGCCCTCCCCTGATCTCTTGCCGTCGAACATCCGAGATGACTATACAGCCGGGGAGACTGCTGCGGTCGAGGCAAGTTGATGTATTCGACACAAGGGCCGAAAGACTGGAGCGGACCAGCTTCCGCGCCCGACTGATGGCAGTTGGCAAGGGGAAGGAGTAGTTGACGGACCCTGTGATGTCGTGTTGGTCGAGAAGCGTGGCGTTCCCACTATTCTCCGCCCGCTGGGACCGTGAGGAGAGTCCCAAAGCAAGCGCCAGACCGTTGCGAAAGGCGAGTTGGAGGTCCGGCGTGATCACAGACGAAGAGGTGGCGCTCACGGCTCCCAGTTGATCGGTGCTCGGCTGGATAGAGGTTCCCTCGCGTCGGCGGATCCCAGCGCTTGCGGCGATCAGCGTCAGTGGACCCCCTCTGAACGTATGGGTCCAGCGCAGATTGCCCACCGGCCATTCTCGCTGTCGGCTGGTCGTTTGGGCGAACCCGTCGGGCACCTGTTGGAAGCGATTGGTCCGGGTAAGCGAGTATGAGAGCGTGGCAGCGAGACCGAGTGGCAGATCGGCGCTCGACGTAAGGGTGGACGTCCGTGTCTCGGCCGCTCCGCGCGCATCCTCCCCTGCGTGGCCCAGGAATTGGTCAAGGCCGCCGATGCCTAGCATGAAGCCGAGGTCGGGACTAAAGGCCGCCAGATCAAAGGTCGAGGCGCGATTGAGCTGAGTGCTGAAGTTCACCGGCCGGATACGAGACACGAGCCTGGCCAGGCCACTGCTGTCACCACTCAATTGTCGCAGGAATCGTGATAGATCGATAGACACTCCGATCTCGCGGCCGCGGCTGTTGTTGAGCGTCTGCGGGAGGATGAAGCCGCCGCTATCTATATCCGCCCTAGCCGGCGGGCGACTCGAAAAAGCACGGGAGAGCACAAAGCTGCTCGAGGTTACGAACCGGGGGCGGAGCCATGAGCTCACCCGGGGAGTCAGGACGAGCGACGTCGTCAGGGTACGGTCCCGTTCGACCCCGACAGGAACGCCGGCGAGGAAGCGCCGCTGGAGGTATGCGAGACGGCCGACCGACGTGGAGTCAGGATAAACCCGCAGATCTCGAATGCTGGCGAGGTCTCCATTGAGGGAGAGCATGCCTAGCGGTTGCCAGGCCAGGCTGCCGGAGTTGCGCCACAGATGGGTAAGGGAGAGCGTTGGTCGGATCAACGAATCGTCGCTCCTGGCGACCGGAACTGAGAATGAGGAGTAGTTGCCCTGATCCTTGGAGAGCCCGCTACTCCAACGGATGTTGGATGGCACCAGGCTGAAGGTCGCATTCGCGAGGCCTTTGCCCCCCTCGCTCTCACGAATCCATTTGGGAAGGGCCTTGACCAAACCGGCAAAAGGCAGCCGAGGCCCACGCCGATGGAGCTGCAGGTTGTAGGACAGTGAGACTGCGGACGCGTCCGACTGAGCGTCGGAAAGCTCAGTTCGTGAGCGGCCTTGAGTCAGCGTTGCCGAGAAGGCCAGCGGATCGACCAGACCGCGCACCAGCCAGTTGCGTCCGCGCTGACTACGCCGGAACTCGAGACTGTACGTGGCGGTCCAGGAGTGCGGGCGGCGTAGTCCGACGAGCGCGTCACCCCGCAAGTCGGTACCGGCAAGAAGTTGAGGATCGACGGCGGTGCGCGCGTATGTCACGGTGAGCGGAACCGTCAGCCCCAGCGAGGTTGGGAGAAAGCGCTCAAGTCTCCAGTCGCTGTTGAGTAGCAACGTGCCGGAGGTCTGATAACTGGGATCCTCATTGAGCTGGCGGAACTGTCCATTCTGGCGAGTGAAGGACGCTGCGATGCTGCCGACATCCGAGGCCGCCAGTCGCGCGTCGAATGCCATGGCAGTGCCGACCTGTGATACCGGACGGGTCAGGCGAATGTCGTCAAGCCAGAGCTCGGCCTCTGGAAGGACGACTGATTGGCCGACTCGAAGAATGCCAGCGGAGACCTCTTGCACCGCAGCCAGGTTCGGAGGATTGACACCTGGGTCTGCTAGGTGCACGAGGTATGGCCCCTCGCAAGCGACGTAGGCCCCAGGGTCCCCGCCGCACTGCTCACTGCCGGAGGGCGGATCGCCATGGAGCCACCTCGTCTCCAGATCGGCACGAAGTCTTCGCCATGTCTCCAGGTCGATCGCGAACTCCGGCTCCCATGTTGTGGAATGCGCGCCGGCATGGTAGAGATAGAAATTGCGATCGTCGCTCCCGAGCTTGATAAACGCCTCCAGATCCCCCTCCTCCCATCCAGCCCCTCGCCCCCGAGCCCAGACCCGCAACTCACGATAGCTTAGTAGGCTCTGCGGCCCTGCAGGAAAGCGAAGGTACGCCTCGGCACGGTCCCCGAGTTCGAGTCCTCGTGCGATCACTCGTAGCGACTTTTCGTTGATCTGCGTGCCGAAAGCGCTGCGGTCCCCGCCCCGGTTGGACACCGCCTGGGCGACACCCGGAGGCGACTGGTAGCCCAGATCCACACTGTTCTCGGTCGAAATGACTGAGGCGATTACCGCGCCGACACCGTTGCCCGTGCTCCCCGAGAGTCCGGCGATCGGGGTTTCGGACCGCCGCACCCACGAAGAGCCCACCAAATGCATTCGGGCCAGCCCGAAGCGTGCGACCACATCCGGCGTGCCGTTGTCAGGCGGCGCCACCAAGGTCATTCGCAGGTGCTGAATCAGGCGCAGGTTTGGGGTACCGATAGCTGCATCGGGAGTACGGATCGGAACGCGATACAACTCCCACTTGGAGACCAGGCCACTCTGGGGATCGACAGTACGCACGCCGTCCCTCACGTAGTACTTACTTCCGGGTTGGAGGCTGACGACGTAACGAAAGACATTCTCGCTCGGCCCCGCGGCGTTCAGCACCCCGTCGCCATTGAGGTCCTCGGTGTCCAACGTCCCATTGCCGTTGGAGCAGCGGCTACTCAGGTCACCCCAGGGGAACACAGGGACCGTGGCGCTCAGAGTACGATGACAGAGAGCGGGATGATCCAGCGCCCCGCCACCGACTTCGATCAACTGATCCGGCCGATCACCCAGAATGCCGATGTCGTCTACGGCGGCATTGAAGATGTCGGTCGATGAGCTGCGCTCGGAATCGATCCGGCCGAGCCCAATGAGTTGCCGCCCGGTGTACACGGTATCTGCCCCCTCAACCGTTAAACTCTCGGGAGCGATTGCCACCGCATCTTCGTTCACGTTTCCCAGATCCAGCACCAGGCGGACGCCAGCGGAATCAACAGTCCGCGTGCCGGGCTGAAAGACCCAAAACTCCAGGTATTCGTTCCGCGTTAGATCCGCTCCCGTCGCGCTCAGCGAAGTGACCATAGAACGCCAACGTGGGCGGAACAGACGCTGAGGTAGAGACCAGCGCGAGGCGTTATTAGGCTGCACGAGACCGCCTGCCGTATCAGCGTGCAGGGTGAGGAACAGCACGGTTTCCGGACGGTCCGAGCGCCCCGCCGTTCGGATCAGGGTATCAATGTCCTGGGATCGTAGCTCGAAGGCGGTTCCGCTGCCGGCTGGGACCAGGTTCTGCCAGGTCAACGCGACAGCATCAGCGGGGTCGAAGCCACCAGCGAATCCGAGATCCTCGACGCCGAACGACTGTTCCGGGGTACTCCCGAATCCCCAGAGCGACTCCCGCAGCGGTACCTCGGTCCCTGCGTCGGCCTCGAACTCCTCGATATAAGCTTGCCCGGACCGGTTTGGGTCCGGCTTAGTAAGGGCGAACTCGGCGTTGACGTCGAGCAATGACGGGGCCGCTGCGGGGCTCGAGGTAATATGACCGAGCAATCGGCTGATGCCCTGGGGCTTGAAGTGAAGCTCGGTCGTGATGCCACCGATCAGATTCGCGGTAGCCTCGAAGCCCAGCGGCGGTCGGTTGAACGCACTCTGTTCCCGCTGATACAGCCCGACCAGGTTAATCGCCCCGACCTCGCCGAGACCGTAGCGCGTTGTCAACCCAAGAATTGTCGTTGGGGCGACGGCAAAGAGAGTTTGTTGTTCGAACCTTGCGGTGACCTGTGCAACGCCGCTGCCGAAGAGTGCGTCAGGATTGAGGAATGTGACCTGACCGAGGTCGTAGGACATCGAATAGTCGACGCCTCGGACGAGACGTCTGCCGCCGATGAAGAGTTGTTCGCTCCCGTTGCGGATTTGAAGCGCGCCCAAGCCTAGAGTGGAGCGATCCCCGGCACGCGTAGAGTTGTACCGAAGGCGTAACTGATACTTCGCCGGCGGGCCTTGCGACAGCAGCAAGTAGAGGGGGACTCGATACAGCGAGTCGGACCGCTCGACTGGAGTGAGCCGCGTAGCGTCGGCGAATGGCGCCAGATGGGGAAAGACGATATACGACTCGCGAAAGAGCTGCAGCGCGTCAGGGTCACGGACTCGAGGAAAGAGGCGGTTCTCACGATCGAACACGTTTGGATCGGTGGCGGTAGCGAGTCCGAGGAGTGAGAGGTATGTCGGTGAGCCCGACTGCGGTCGTTCAGAGCGGTTGAGAGTCAGGTTCACCTGCAGTGAAGTCAAGTCCAGATCCGATCCGGCCACCCGGTAAATTTGCCGCATTTCGTGACGGAAACTCTCGAACTCCGGTCCCTTTTGCGGGTCCAGAATTAGACGGAGGCTGTCTCCCGCAGCTGGGACATCGCGCACCGGCAAGCTGCCAACCATGACACCGGCAGCCGTTCGATAGCTTACCGCGAGGAAATCGTTCTGGTCGAGTTTGGTAGAGAGCGCGATCCAGAGACCAGACGGATCGACGTAATAGTCGGTGCCACGAATCAGCAGCTCCCAGCGGACTGGCCCTTGAACCTGTCTGCCGTCGCTGCTTTGGGCCCTTGCCGTGATCCCACTGACGTTTGGATTACCACCAGTTTGATTCACTGCGGCCCGATATCGATACACCTGGACCTGATCCGGTCGGTCCACGGCAAGAGACGCACTGCCAAGGCTCAGAATATCAATCGCGGGATAGCCAGGCAGCGTGGTCGGATCAACCACCCAGAAGAAGCGCCCACTTTCAAAGTCGAGGTCACGGACCTGGCGGTCCTGGGCCTGACTGGTGGTCTGCCCTATCGTGTAGGTCCGCTCGGCGACCTCACTGCCCTTCTGGGTAGCGGCGAGCGCCTGGATTTGTATGGCCCCCAGTTCAAACCTGGCATTGACCCCGAAGTTGTTGGCCGGAATTGCCGCAGTGACGAACCTCGAGGGTGGCGGTTGAAAGTTTACGGTTCCGACCTCGATCTTCCGAATGATCTCGTCTTCAAGCCCCTCGTAATACACTTGTACGTTGTTATTTGCGCCGAAGTCGCGTTTGTTGTCATAATCAATGTTGAGATGGACGCGTTGGCCGATGATCCCGCTGGATCGAACGGTGAACTGGTTATCCAACCGGGGAGCCTTGAAACTGCTTCTGCACCCGGAGTTCGGGTCGAGTAGTAGGGCTGGACTACAACGCTCGTTGCGAAGCCGATCGGTACGCACCTCCAGGCTCACTTGGCCATCTAGGGCCAGGTCGGCATACTTCTTGGAGAGCCCGAGGACACCGCGGTCGGGCCGTGGCATTCCCTGCTCGTCGGGGCCTTCCTCTCGAACCTGCGTTCCGTACAGGGCCATAAAGCGAAGCGCGGCAGCCCGCTCGCTCCGGGCCGAATCGAGGACGGCAGAGACCGTGCTGTCCCAGGCGGCGGCGCGAAGGGCGGGCGGAGTCCGGTGAGCCCCCAGCCAGGTGGCCCGGAGCAGCCGTGGCTCACGGAGCTCGAACGGTGGGACTGAGAAGGTCGCCCGCAGGCCGACGGCGCCCGTGTCGGCTCGAGCCGAATCGGCTTGGCCGGCGAGGACCCTCGGAAGTGTGACGAGGCAGATTAGGGCGACGTGAAAGCGCGCCACTCTACGGGGAACCCAACGATAGGGCTTTGGAGTAGTGGATCGGCAAATATAATGAGCGCACGAAACCCTTACAACTATATAAGTTAGCTGACTTGCGCCTGCTCAATCGCTACATCCTGCGTCAACTGGCGGCACCCTTCTTCTTCGCGTTGGCTGCCCAGACCAGCCTCATGCTCCTGAGCCAGGTAGCCAAGAAATTCGGCGCGCTGGTGGGCAAGGGCCTGCCCTGGACCGTGATCGGGGAGGTCTTCCTCCTGAGCCTGCCGTTCATCATTGCCATGACCCTGCCGATGGCCGTGCTGCTGGCTGTGCTCTACACCTTCAGCCACCTCGCCGCCGACAACGAGATCACGGCCACGCGGGCCAGCGGGATCAGCGTGTACCAAGTGCTGACCCCGGTGCTCATCTGGGGCGCATGCATGGCCGCCCTGAACTTCGCCTTCGTGGACCAGGTCCTGCCCCGGACGAACGCGCGGCTCCGGTCGCTGCTGATCGATCTTGGGAGAAAGAAGCCCACCTTCGTGCTCCGCGAGCAGGTGATCAACGAGGTACCTCCGTCCCAGTACTTCCTCAGGTCGAGCCGGATCGATGCCGCCACCGGCCGCTTGCGGGGGGTCACCATCTATGACGTGGGAGGCGAGTCGAGCCGCCGGATCATCTACGCGG
>JBBQXQ010000083.1:0-14738 GCA_038209515.1 Gemmatimonadales bacterium | reverse complement strand
CAGCAAGGAGTGCGCTCTACACTCTGCGGAAGACTCTACCTGGTCTCTGCTCCACCACGCCGGCAATCTCGAGGCCACAGAGCAGACCCAATACCAGACCGACAGGAAGCTTGGAGCGGGTAGCAAGCTCATCAGGATGAATGGAATCTTGGCCGAGGAGCTGTGCCAGCTCACGCTCTTGGGCCGAAAGCGTTTCCGGTAATTCCCTGGCCGTCTGAGAAATGGCAGCCGGAGGGGGTCTGGGCCCGGTCAGCTCGGCGAAGTGCTCCAGCAAATCGGCGGGCTCCAGCACTGGTGCGGCGCCATCGCGGATCAGACGGTTGGTGCCGAAAGAGACCGCGCTGGTGATGTTACCCGGTACTGCCATGACTTCCCTGCCCTGATCGAGTGCGGTTCCCGCCGTGATCAGGGCACCGGATCCTGCAGCCGCCTCGATGACGACCGTCACCCGTGAAAGGCCACTGATCAGGCGGTTGCGTCGCGGAAAACTCCCGGCGTTGGGGCGCTCCCCCGGGGGGAACTCGGTCACCAGCAGCCCATCCCGGGCGACCCGGTCGTACAGCGTCCGATTGGCCGCGGGGTAGATGACTCCGAGTCCGTTGCCGAGCACGCCTATCGTGACACCGCCGGCATCAAGTGCCGCCGTCTGGGCCACCGCATCGAGGCCCCGGGCCATGCCGCTGACCACGGTCACTCCGGCACCGGCCGCCGCGCCGGCGATCGAGCGACAAACAACCGCCCCGTAACTGGAGTGATCCCGGCTGCCGACGATGGCCACTGCCGGGCGCAAGAACAGCGTCCGGTCTCCGATGGTGAAAAGCACCGGAGGTGGATCGGCGATGTGCCGGAGGTCGGCCGGGTATACCTCGTCTTCCGGAATGAGGATGCCCGCACCCAGCCGGCCGGCCTCCTCCACCACCTTGCGGCCCACTTCCAGTGGCGTCGCTTTGAGGGCCGTGGCAATGGCGCAGGAAAACCCGGGCAAGGTACGTAAAAACTCGAACGGCGCCGAGTGGGCACCGAGTGCGGTGGGAAACGCGGTGAGGAGAGTCTTGAGCCGGCTGGTACCCATTCCGGGCACCTGCGTCAGGGTCAGGTACGCCAGTCGTTCGTCGTCCACCTACAGGTCCTCGACGGTTTCTGTGGCCTCGGTGACCTTCGCCTCCTCCACGAACCTCCAGAG
Source organism: Gemmatimonadales bacterium (assembly GCA_038209515.1). Taxonomy (GTDB): domain Bacteria; phylum Gemmatimonadota; class Gemmatimonadetes; order Gemmatimonadales; family GWC2-71-9; genus CAVVWJ01. The sequence goes on along the minus strand of JBBQXQ010000083.1, from coordinate 13,555 downwards.
ATATTCTTCTAGCTCCTCCACGCCCTGGCCCGTAGCGCTGGAGATGGATCGTACACCTGATGCCTCAGGCGCTATGAGCTGAGGCAGGGGATGGTCCGGCGGCTGAAGGTCCTGCTTGGTCAGGACGACTACGTGCTGCTTTTCGGCCAAGGTGGGGCTGTACTGCTGGATCTCGTTTCGAAGCCGATCGTAGGTGGCCTGTGGGTCGTCGGTATCGACCGGGACCAGGAAGGCCAGCACCCGGGTACGCTCTACGTGCTGAAGGAAGCGGAAGCCGAGTCCCTTCCCCTCATGGGCGCCCTCGATGATGCCGGGAATGTCGGCCATGACAAAGGTCCGATGCCCAGAGAGGCTCACCACGCCAAGGTTGGGCTCGAGCGTGGTGAACGGGTAGTCGGCGATTTTCGGGTGGGCCGCGGAAACCACCGAAAGCAGGGTGCTCTTTCCCGCGTTAGGTTCTCCGACCAGGCCTACATCGGCAATGAGCTTGAGGATCAGCTCGATCTGGCGGTCTTGTCCCTCTTCGCCCGGCTCCCATTCGCGGGGCGCTTGATGGGTGGATGTGGCAAACCGGGCGTTGCCCCGGCCGCCGCGACCCCCGCGTGCCACCATGAGAGTATCGCCCGCCTCCAGCAGTTCGCCGATCAGATCACCGGTCGCGGCATCCCGCACCACCGTGCCGGGCGGCAAGGGGAGATAGATGTCCTGGGCCGACCCGCCGGTCTTGGTCTTACCCTTGCCGTGCTCGCCCCGGTCGGCTTGCCATAGGGTGCGATAGCGGTAGTCGAGCAAGGTGGCCAGATTCGGGTCGGCGCGGGCATACACGCTCCCGCCGTGGCCTCCATCCCCACCATCGGGACCACCCTTGGGTTTGTATTTGAACCGGGCAAACGAGCTGGCACCGGAGCCACCGGTCCCCCCGACCACCCGCACGACCGCGCGATCGATGAGCATCAGTTCCCCGGTGACCAGCCCTGACGTACCGTACGCCACAGCTCTTTGACTTTCTTCCATTGATCGAACGAGAGCAGGGGGTTGACGATGGACAGCGTCCCCTCGATCTCACCGAACCTGGCACCGGCGTTGAGTGCGCCCCGGAGGTGGGAGCGCAGCTGCCGGGGTGTTTCGAGCACCGCCGTTTGCGCAACGATGCAGAGCTCCCGTCTTCGGAGATCGAGACCCGGGCGGGCTAGCGTCCGGCCATACCCCTCGGTGATCATCCAGCTATCGAGGGCCGGGTGGAGGGCACGAACACTCTGCCGCAGCTTCTGGTAGTTCTCACCGTACACGACTGCGCACTGCTCCTCGCCCCGGCCAGTCCACTCTGCCGCCCGACCGTAGTCCTGATCCGGATCGGTATCCGGCGCCGGGACCCCGCCTTCCTTGCGCCAGATAGTGAAGGCGCCCAATGCCCGAGGGTACCCCACCATCAGCACGCTCTGGAGGATCAGCTCCTCGACCCAGGCCGCGGGCACCTGCGAGAGGCGCAGCGAGCCGGCGCGCTCACGCAGTTCGGGTTCGTAGCCCTGCGCGATGGCTGCGGCAAAGCGCACGATGTCCCGAGTCTGCGGGTCGAGGTTGTCCTGTCTGGCCATCACATGATATCCCGTTCGAGCTCGGACCTCTGATCGAATCGGCGCCAGCGGGGGCGCCGAAATGCGGCCGTCAGGCCGGCGTGAGGCGAGAAGAAGATAGTATCATTAGCTTTCGCCGCGATGCCGGCACCAATGCGCCCACTCCTACTCGCGGCGGTTCTGGCCGGCACGCTCGCTCCCGCGCGGGCTCAAGCCCAGGCCTCCCCCTATATACCGCTCGATGATTCGCGGCTTCCGTTGCTGGAGCATCTTATCACCCGGGGCGAGATCGAGGACCCTTCACCCATGATCCGTCCGTTTCGGCGGGCCGACGCCATAGAGGCACTCGCGGCTGCGGACACACTGGGGAGCTCCTCCACCGCTCGTCTCATCCGGACGCTGCGCGGTGAATTCGCCGATTCAGCCGGAAACTCCTGGGCCATCGAGGGGCGAGTCGGTGGTCAGGCATACACCCATGCCCGCCGGGATCCCCTGCATCCGGCTGGAGCCAAAGGGGTAAAGCCCTACGCCGCGCTGGGCGGCTGGGCCACATTCGGCAACCTCGTTCTGGTCACTCGGCCCGTAGCCGAGCCCCGGCTGACCGACGATCCAGACTGGCGCGGCCGACCGGATCTGAAGTTCACCGGACGGGTCGCCGACGCGTACATCAGTGCACAGTTCAAGTACGGGAGCCTTTTTTATGGCCAGATGGATCGGAACTGGGGCCCGGTGGGTCTCCCCGGCATTCCGCTGAGCAACTACGCGTACGAGCGCCAGGGGTTGGGGATCGAGATTGGAACGAAAGACCTGCGGCTCTCCGCCTTTGCCACCGATCTCCAGGATGAGGTGGACAGCCTCGGCCGCACGGTGCATCGCTACTACTTCGTGCACCGGCTCCACGCCCGCCCTTGGCGGCGCCTGACCTTTGGTTTATGGGAGGGCGTCGTCCTTGCGGGAGCCGACCGGAACTTCGAGACCCGCTACCGGAATCCGCTTTCGTTCAGCTACCTGGCCAATACCATCGGACTGGGCGACAAGGGCAACGTCCTTCTTGGCCTCGATGCCCACTGGCGTGCGTTCCGGCACGCCACCTTCGAGGCGCAGCTCGCTCTGGACGACTTTCAGTACCAGAACCGGAGCGGCCCGGACCGATTGCCTGACCGGTGGGCGCTCACCCTCGCCGCGTTTGGTCCGCTGGGACCATTGCTCGCCTGGCGGGCCTACTACACCCAGGCTTCCAGTCTCGCGTTCCGCACCTTCAGCCGTTTCGAGAACTTTACCGACAATGGGGTTGGGCTCGGGCGGAACTTCTCGGATATGGACCAGCTGACGTTCAGCGTATCGGTGCCGCTGGCTGGCCGCTGGCTGGCTACACCCGATCTCACCCTTTTGCGCCAAGGAGAGGGGGCCATCGACGATCCCTTCCCCACGACACCGGTGGAGATGGGACAGACACCCCAGATCTTCATCGGAGTGGTCGAGCGCACCTTCCGGCTCGGCCTCGGGATCCAGGGACGGCAGGGTCCGCTTGACGTTCAGGCCAATGCCGGCCTTCACCACATCGTGAACTGGCAGCACGAAGAGGGCCGCACCGTGAACCGCTTCGAGGGGCGGATCCAGGCGACGCTGGGCCTCCGCCGGCAAGGAGTGCTTCGATGAGACAGTCGCCGACGCCGCTCAGCCGCGACCGCGTGCTCCATTTCATCCACCGCATGAAGAGCAGCCGAGTCGTGGTGGTCGGCGATATCATGCTGGACCGCTACCTCACCGGTGACACGGAGCGGCTGTCGCCGGAGGCTCCGGTGCCGGTCGTCACCGTGCGTGAGCGCCACGCGGCGCTCGGCGGTGCGGCCAATGTGGCTGCCAACGTCGCCGCGATGGGCGCGAAATGCCTCCTGGTCGGCGCGGTCGGCGATGATGGAGACGGCGTCGCCATCCGGCAGGAGCTTGCGGTGGCCCGGTTGGAGGATCGGTATGTCCTCACGATTGCCGGGCGGCCCACCACCTCCAAGACCCGGATCATCGCCCGCTCTCAGCAGATTGTCCGGATCGACGATGAGGTGGATACGCTGGTCGAGGGCGCCGATCTCAATCGCCTGATTGCCGCAGCCCGCGAGGCGCTCGCCGACGCCGATGCCCTCCTGCTGGAGGACTACAACAAGGGGGCGCTGCCACCAGCGCTCATTCTGGCGGTCATGGAAGTCGCCAAGCGCAGGGGCATCCCCGTCGTAGTCGACCCGAAGTACCGGCAGTTCTTCGAATACTCCGGCGCCACCGTCTTCAAGCCGAACCGCCGGGAGCTGGAGTCCGCACTCGGCGCCGCCGTGGACCTCCAGACCGGCAACGCCCTCCCCGAGGTCCTGAGCCGGCTCAAAGTGGACAATCTCCTGGTGACGCTGGGAGCCGACGGGATGGTACTGGTCACCAAGGATGGCAGCCTGACCCAGATCCCCAGTATCGCGCGGCAGATCTACGATGTGTCGGGGGCGGGGGATACAGTAACCGCCTGGCTCGGCACGGCGCTGGCGGCGGGGGCGTCAGTGCGCGAGGCGGCACAACTGGCCAATTATGCGGCCGGCGTGGAGGTTGGAAAGCCGGGCGTCGCGACGGTGTCGCCCGAGGAAGTTCTTGCAGTCCATGAGGAGCGGTTCGATCAGATCGGGAAGCTGCGGAGGGGGGGACTTATTTAATAGGTCAACAAGAGACCCTCGACTGCTTTAGCTCGACTCTTCTACCTCCACTCCCGTCCCGAAACCCAACCACACCCGCCAGGTCTCCTTCACGTCTTCCAGATATCCCCGCAACCGGTGCGCAGCCTCGGCGTGTTCTGGAGCCAACTCCACCGCACCCGATTCCGCCATTTTCTCGCGCACGGCGTCGGCCCGCTCGGCCATGGCCACAACTGCCAGCCGCTCCTTACTCTGCGACCTCGGCGCCCGGTAGTCCGCCTGCCTCAGGAAGCCGATCAGATCGCGGCGGGTCCAGCCTTCCAGCCAGGCGGCCATATCGGTGGCGGGAGCGACCATGCCGCTCTCGAGGATCAGGCGAGACGATTCGGCCACCTCCACCCCGTGTCGAATGGTTTCTTGCCGGCAGAGGCTGGCAAGCGAGCGGGGTGCGCCGGGGTTGGCGCTCAGGTGGCGCAGAGCGTCCACGGCATGAGCACGGGACCCGAGCGGCAACCTGGCCAATGCGGCAAGAAGCAGCTGGAAACGGGTATCGCGGGGAGGCACAGGAGAACGGAGGGCGTCAGACGCAAGGGGGGTCCAGAGTGCCCAGTAGTCCATGTCGCGAGACACCTCCGCGACAAAGGCATTACGCTGGCGCAACAGGTCGTGGCCATCCGTCAACGAAAATCCATGCGGGGCCATCACGGCGGCCATGAAGTCGGCTGCCTCTCCAGCCATGATGAACCCGGAGAAGCCCTCGTGCGCGGCAACCATGACCAGCGCCGTGCGAAGGTCTATATACGCATCCTCGCTCCCCAGGGCCAAGTGCCGATCGATCGGCGCCGCCATGACGGCCCTGGCCAGATCGACATAGCGGCGGTGCACCCGGTCCGGGCTGTCCACGCTCGGGCTAGCCCGCCGCACCCGCCACAGGTACTCGGCTAGACCGTCGATATCGTCGCGGCGCACCCGCTCCCTGAGCCACGGCGAGAAGTCGAGACACGGCACGCAGCTCGACGGGTTGTGGGCCCGTGATAGGCAGGGAAATTCACGGTGCCCCCTGCCGGCCACGAAGGCCAACAGATCGCAGGAACTGAGATCGTCGCTGGTCAGAATCGCTGTTGAAATGTCAAGCGTCAATCGGGACCCCCAAGTTCGAAACTGCTAGAATGTTTCGCGAATTTGCAAACTCGGCAAGGGTATGGGATAGGCCAATTTGGCGTGGTGTAGGTGGGCAGGAAGCGGTCTATACCCCCTTGGTGTGCTGGCCGATGTTGGCTCCGAATGTTACGACGAACGTTACCATGAGGCTAGTTGATTGGTGTACCGTTACACGCTGTTCGGGAGGCATGTCCGAATCGCGCCGCATAAGCGACTTGCCTGCCTGAACCTAAGCCGGTTCCCGGTACGGGGCAGCAGCTCCAGGACGCGCGTCGGGGCTTTTTGTGGCATCAGGCGCGGCGAGCCCGGTCGCGACGGGGGGTCGCCCTCCTCGCAAACCTGTCGCGGCGGCGGTATGCCATTATCGCGATGCCGACACAGATGAACAACGCGGGGAGCACCATGATCACCATGCCGCCCAGCATGGCATGCACCGACCCAGGCATGCCGGTCATCGTGGGCTGCAACCCAGATCAAGTAGTGCGGGTGGATCGATCATTGGTGTAGCGATCGGAGACGGTGCGCATCTGTCCAGAACTGATTCATCATGATGAACACGAAGATCAGGGCCGGTATCAGGCTCCAGAAGAGCGCCCGATGCTCATACCTCAGGTGCATGAAATACATCAACCCGAGTCCTGCTTCCACCAGCGCCAGCGCGAGCAGTGCAGCCAGTAGGGTTCCCGTCGGCAGCCGCGCATAGGTAAGCGCCACTTCGGCTCCCACGATCAGAAGCAGACCGAGCCAGACGGCGACATATAACCTCATGCCCGGGCCGGGCGTCGACTCCATCGTTGCCATGTCCTGGCCTTTCACCGAGGAGGCCTCAGCGGGCGTTCATCAGGTACACGAGGGGAAAGACGAACATCCACACCAGATCGACAAAGTGCCAGTACAGACCGGTGGTCTCCACGTGTCCCGCGTCCAGACGCCCGCGCCGGAAGGCGATGGCGACGACCAGGATAGCCACCACCCCGCAGATAACGTGCAGCAGATGGAGGCCGGTGATGCCGAAGAAGGTCCCGCCAAAGAGGACCGACCCCCCCATCGGGTTGGTTGACGGGCTCCAGCCTTCGGCGAAGAGGTTGAACCACTCCCGCAAGTGAAGCGCGGCGAACACGATCCCGAGGATCGCCGTAACGGCAAGCCAGCGGACACACTCCCTCCGCCGCCCGCCCCCAGCCTGGGCGGCGCGTACAGCGGCCAGCATGGTGAGGCTGCTGGTCAGCAGGACTACGGTCATGACCATCCCGTTGAGGATGGTCGGGAGGAACCCGAATGGCCGGATCCAGTTTGGGCTCCCCACCCGCAGGTAGCCGTAGCCGAACAGGAGCGCGCCGAAGGTGGCGGCATCGGCGACGATGAACAGCCACATCACCAGCTTCTTGGACTGGATGCCGAATGGCGAGTCTTCTATTATGCCGCCGTGGCCCAAAGCCACGGACATGTCGGACTCGGTCACCTCACCTCCGGTTGCCTAGAACCACAGGGTAAGGACCGCCAGGAGATAGAGCCAGAGAACATCCATGAAGTGCCAGTACAGTGACGTCGCGTCCAGAGCACCCATCGGTGGCCACACCGGGGAGGCGCGGAGGCGGCCAAGGACGTAACCCAGTGCCGTGACCCCGCCGAGCAGGTGCAGGGCGTGCAGGGCGGTGAAGACGTAGAAGAAGGCGCTGCTGGGGTTGGTGGCGAGGAACAGGCCCTGCGCGGCAAGATCCCGCCAGGCGAACACCTGTCCCGCGATGAACAGCAGCCCCAACACCAGTGTCAGCATGAGCCAGGCGGGTCCCTGCGAGGCGGAGGCGGTGCGCCAGGGTGCTTCCTTGAGGATGAGCCTGCGCCCGTGTTCGAGGGTCCCGCTGCTCGCCAGCAGCAACAGGGTATTCAGGTAGAGAATGGGCGGCAGCCTGAAGTGCTGCCAGTCCGGCGCCGAACCCTGCCGTACAATCAGGGCGCTGGTGTAGGCCGCGAACGACATCGTGATGGCCGCGATGCCGATCCACACGCCGGTCCGCGCCGGCGACGGAGGCCGAGTCAACTTGAGGGTTGTCACGTCAGATCGTCACCGGCTGGGGAGCGGAAGCTTGCATCACGTAATCCCCGGCCGGACCGGCCACTGCGTACTCGTTGGGGCCATGAGACACGACCGGGTGGTGTCCGCCGAAATTGTCGAAGGGCGGTGGCGAGCTGGTGGACCACTCGAGCGACGTCGCCTGCCAGGGATTGTCGGGCGCCTTGGCCCCGCGGAACCGGCTCCAGATCAGGTTGTAGAGAAAGATGAGCTGCGCGGCACCGGTAAACAGGGCAGCAATCGTGATGAAGCGGTGCAGGGGCAGCGATCCTTTCATGTAGTCGTCGGTGAACGCGGAGTACCGGCGCACGTTGCCGGCCAGCCCCAGGTAGTGCATCGGCATGAAGATGCAGTAGACCCCGATCAACGTCAGCACAAAATGCAGCTTCCCCAGACGCTCGTTCATCATCCGGCCGTACATCTTGGGGAACCAGAAGTAGGTGCCGGCCAAGATGCCGAACATGGCTGCGACACCCATCACGAAGTGGAAATGCCCTACCACGAAGTAGGTGCCGTGGAGGTACGTATCGATGGACGGCTGGGCCAGGAAGAAGCCGCTGATCCCGCCGGTCACGAACACCGATATGAATCCAAGACAAAACAGCGCCGGGGTGGTGAAGCGCAGCCGCGCCCCGTACAGGGTCCCGATCCACAGGAGCGTCACGATCGTCGCCGGGATGGTGATGATCAGCGTGGGCACCGAGAAGAGCGTCGCCGAAACCGGATTCATGCCACTGAGGAACATGTGGTGGCCCCAGACCGTGTAACTCAGGAAGCCGATGGCAATCAGACACACCAGGAAGACTTTGGGTCCCAGCAAGGGTTTCCGCGCGAACGCCGGGAGAATGTGAGAGATGATTCCGAATCCCGGCAGGATCGCGATGTAGACCTCAGGATGGCCAAAGAACCAGAATAGGTGCTGCCACAGCAGCGGGGAGCCGCCCGCGTGAGGCTGCAGCTTGTCGCTCACCACCAGGCCGGCCGGAATGAAGAAGCTGGTGCCGGCCACCCGGTCGAGCAGAAGCAGGACACACGCCGGCAAGAGCACCGAAAACGCGATGAGGGCCATCACGGCGGTGATGAACCAGGCCCAGGTGGAGAAGGGCATGCGGGAGAGGGTCATGCCCCTGGTCCGCAGGTCGAGCGTGGTGGCGATGAAGTTGAGTGAGCCCAGGAGCTGACCGACGCAGAATAGCGCGATGGACACCACCCAGAGGGTCTGGCCCGTGCCCTGCCCCGGACCGGCGTCCTTGCCGAGAGCACTGAGCGGGGCGTAAGCGGTCCAGCCCGAGAGTGGTGGGCCCTCGGGGACGAAGAATGCGGCGACCAACACTAGGAATGCGAGGAACGTCATCCAGAAGGACATCATGTTGAAGCGGGGGAACGCCATGTCTTCCGCGCCAACCTGAAGGGGCAGCACAAAGTTGCCCAAGCCGGCAAAGGGGGCCGTCGTCAGCACGAAGAAGACCATGAGCGTGCCGTGCATCGTCATCAACGACAGATACAGCTCCGGGGTCATGATTCCGCCTGCTGCCGCGTTAGGCGCCAGCTTGCCGAGCCCCGGGATGGCCGCATTGGGGAACCCGAGGTGGAAGCGCATGAGCCAGGAAAGGACCATTCCGGTCACGACCGAGGCCAGCGCCAGATCGAGGTATTGCTTCCCGATGACCTTGTGGTCGAGGCTGAAGACATACTTCCGGAGAAATCCCTCCGGCGGAGCATGCTTCAGGAGAGCGACTTTCTCCGCGGTTTCTCGGCGATAAGCGGCGGATTGCGCCGAAGGATCAGGCATGTACCTGGCCTCTTAGAGGAAAGCGATGGCTTGCGCCGATCTACTGTTGTGCCGCCTGGTCCGCCATCCACTGCGCGAACTGTTTCTCCGGCATCACATCCATATAGGCCCGCATGTTGTAGTGGCCCAGCCCGCAGAGCTGGGTACACACGATCTCCTTCTTCACCACCTTGGTCGCAGTGAAGTGGAGGGGAATGACCAGGCCAGGAATGAAGTCCTGCTGAAGCCGCAGCTCGGGGACGTAGAACGCGTGACCCACGTCCTTGGCGTGCAGGCTCAGCAGGATCGGCCGGTTGACGGGTACGACCAGCGAGGCGGAAACGATGTCGTCCCGCGCCGTCGTATCGTTCGCCGGATCCAAGCCGAAGAAGTTGCTGTTGCCGTCGTCAATCAGATCCGGGTGCATCGTGCCGAAGGTGCCGTCCCGCCCCGGATACCGGAAGTAAAAGGCGAACTGTTCCGCCTGGACGTCGATCCTGAGGGCCTTGGGATCGGGAGCGGATAGGAAGATCCCGGCCCAGACCTTGGTCCCCACCAGCGACAGCACCACGATCTCCGCGCCCACCAGAATGGTGGCGAACAGCACCATCGGGGTGGCCCCACCCGGGAAAATCTTGATCGGCCGCCCCTCCCCGCTGTCCCCATACTGCCAGACGAAGAGGGCCAGGACCAGCTGGGAGACCACGAACAGCACGCCCGCGGAGATCATCGTTTCCGACATTTGACGGTCGATGCCGACGCCGAGCACCGAGATGTCGGTGGGCATCCACCAGATCCGGGTGATGAAAAGAGTGGATGATATGACCGTGATCACCGCTACAATCACGGCGAACAGTTTGCCCACGGGCCTCGCCTCCGTCCGACGTGATTAGAAACGCGACTGGCTCAGTAGGGCAGCGCTTTAAAGACGAAATCCGCCGTGGCGGCCTTGCCGCCGCCCACGGTCACCTCCTGGCTCTGGGTGCCGAAGCGCTCATGCCATGCCGTGACGGTGTACTTGCCCGGCGGCAACCCATCGAGGCTGAAGGTCCCGTCCTGGCCCGTCAGCGCGTGGTGCGGTGTCGTGAGCACCGCGAAGGTACCGTGCATCCAGGGATGGACGTTGCACTTGACCGCGATGAACTCGGGCTTGGCATAGGTCGCCTTGATCGGCGGCGATCCGGGCGGCTGCGACTTGTTCCATTCCGGGTTCACCTTCGCCAGCGGGTGAATGTTGTGCGAGGTCTGATCGTTGTTGTAGATCTCCATCGGCTGGCCGGCCTGCAGGACGGCAACGTGAGGGATGTATTCGCACCCCTTTTGATCGTACCGGACCGCCGTGGTGGCGGGCCCGGCAGACTGATCCCCCGCCGAGATGTACACCACCACGTTCCCCAGGGCGTTGCCGGGACCGGTGACGACGCTCTCGGTCATAATGGGAGTCGAGTGCTGCTTGGCGCATGACGGCTCTTTCGCCATATCGATCGGCCGCATCTTCGGTGGCGTGCCGGTAAAGGTGACGTGGCCGCTGATGGCGCCGGCCTTCTCCATCGAGTGTCCCAGCGCAACGGTAGCGGACGTGCTTACCGCCAAGAGGACAAAGGAGGAAACCAACTTCCTGGACATAGGTGCACCGTTTCTCAGAGTGTGATCGAGTGAATCATTGCCCCTCAACCGGACCGAGCGGCTTGAGCTGGCCGGCATGCGCGGGAAGCCAGGCGTGCCAGGCTGCGGCCTCGCGCGTGGGGAGCGGCTGCAGCGTGCGGAGGAAGTGCACCAGATCCCACGCGTCGGCCGGCCGGACAACATCGGCGAACGAAGGCATCGGGGTGCCGTCCAAACCCGTCATGAAGATTCGGTAGAGATCCTGGTTGGTTTCCCCGCACTTGAAGCGCGAACCAGTCGCGAAGTTATACGGCCGGATCGGGTTGTCCTTGCTATCGGTAAGGGTGGAGGCGGAGGGACCGTCGCCATGACCGGCCGGCCCGTGGCACTTCCAGCACTCCAATTTCTGGAAGAGCTGTCGTCCGTGGAGAATATTCTCCGCGGTAGCGGGTGTTTCCGGGGGAACCGTGATCGGGTTTCCCGGTCCCTCGGTCCGCCACTTTGGGGAGAACGTCTTGATGTAGGCCACCAGGTCCACCCGGGTCTGCCGTGTCAGCGGGTCCCAGGCCGGCATATTGCTGGTCACAAAGCCGCGCGACACCGAGTGGTACAGGTCTTCGTCGGTCGGCAGGGTTCCGGTGGGCGTCGACCGGCACTTGAAGACCGCGGCGGTGAAATCCCGGGGCTTGGGCTCGATCCAGAGCGCGTTCTCTCCCGTGCCGTCACCCGCCGGGCCGTGACAGCCGACGCAGTACCGGCGGTAATCCTGTTTGCCCGCCGCGGCGTTGCCGGTGATGTTCCCGACATGGGCCACGGTCTGGGCCTGGGCGGCGCAGACTTCGACGCCCGACAACAGCAGGCCGAACCCGGCGGCCCAGGCCCCCAACAGAATGCGACTCATTCGAGGCCTCCTGATCAGAAGTCGAAGTCGAGGGCGAGGAGCAGGCTGGTGCTCTTCACCGGAGTGTCGGGCGTGAGGGGGTCGACTCCCGCTCCGGCCCCGCTCAATGGTGCCATACCGATCGTCTTGGTGAAGGAAAGCTCACCGAGACAGGCCAGGCCGGCCCGGCTGAACATGATCGGGTACCAGCGATAGCCAAACGTGAAGGCGTCGATGTTGCCTAGGTGCTTTGGGTTCGCAGGCAGCGCCTGGGTGGACATTCGAATGATCTCGCTGCGCTGGGTCAGGATTAGTTGCGGACTGATATAGTAGTGCAACTCGAGCAGCCCGCTATTCCAAGTCGGGTCCTGGGTTCCACCCGCGAGATCCTTGTCGTCCGAGCCATGCATGAACAGCGGCAGCAACTCGAATTGCCCGATGAAGAAGTCCCCTACCGCGCCGACCCGGTAAAAACTCTTGTTGTCAGTTCCCGTGCCACCGATCGGCTCTCCGACGCTGGTTTCGAACACGGTGGGGCGCCGGCCGGCGTAGCCATACAACCCCACCCGCTGGAGACCGAGCCGGCCGGCGTCGAAGGCCTGACTCAGGGTGAACGCTCCGTCATAGCTCTTGCCGCCGGGGAGCCCCGGCACACCGTCGGTACCGCCCAGTACGGCCAAGCTGAAACGGCTGTAACTGTTCGCTGAATGACCCAGCCACTCGGCGCCGATCTGGTTGTCACCCAATCCGAAGTCGGTTGCGTCCCCCGCGGGCACGAAGTGGTAGCTCTGGTAGAAGGTCCCGTTGCTGGACAGCATGAGCGACCGCTTCTCGGAGAGCATGTTGTCCATCTCGAACTTGCCGAACTTCAGGTTGGCCCAGGGCGACCGGAACAGGTTGTCGAACCGGACGAACGCGGCCTCGATCCCGACCCCCTCTCCGTCCGCAACCGTGGGCACGAACCCGAAGGTGATGTCCTTGTAGAGGGTTCCCAGCATCAAGAGATCGGCGCCGGAGATGTCGAAGCCCGACTGGGTGATCGTCCGCTCCACGGTCCCGCTGGCGGGATCCCCGGGTACGGCGTCCACCGGCTGGTTAGTCGTGCGCTCTAAGCGCCACTGCGGGGTGGTGCGGATGCCGAAGGGAATGTAGGAAGGATTTAACCAGATTGGAGAGTCACGATCGTTGCCGAGTTGGTAGCCTCTGTCCTTGAACCTTTGGCCGAACGCGTTGAGCTCGGGCCAGGCAGTGTGACAGGCCGAACATGGCAGGCCGTACTTCCTGGCGAAGGGAGGGATCGCCGCCGCCTCGTGGACGGCGAGAGCGTAGCCTCTGAGACCCGGCAGCATCCCTCCCCGACGGGCGATGTAGGCTTCATAGTCAGGACGGCCCCGGTCTCCAGGGCCGTCAGAAGAAACCATCGCCGCCACGTGTGAGACTGATCCCGCCCACAGATACCCACAGAGCACGACCGCGCTTCGTCGAGCCCACCTGCAACTGCTTCTGCGATCCACAGACCAGTCGACCATACCGCCTCCGGGGTCCAGTGGTACGGGATGACGATGGACAGGCTGCCGATCCAACTTCGAGAGTGTGCTCCTTCGCAGTGTGCCGGCTTCGGATGTCTCGGCCAACCGTTCGCTCGACCAGATCCAATGCAGCTAATGCTTTTCGGAATCCTTGTCAATAGTTATGGCGCACATTGGAGTGGGTCAAAGTGGCCCGGTACGAGTTGAACACGCCGGTGGGACAGACAGCCGAGGGATCATCCCTAGGGGATAATCCCTATTAGAAGCTTCTTCTACTCCTCGCTATCCTCGC
>JBBQXQ010000082.1:0-14975 GCA_038209515.1 Gemmatimonadales bacterium | reverse complement strand
ACGAGCGCTCGAGTGGCGCCACGCGGTTTATCGATCAGGCGGTGCAGGATGGGCAGGAGGAACGCCGCCGTCTTGCCGCTGCCGGTCACGGCGCACGCGAGCACGTCCTGCCCGGCAAGGGCGGGCGGAACGGCTTCGGCCTGAATCGGCGTCGGGCGAACAAAGCCGAGCTCCTTGATGCCCTTGAGGAGATTCGGATGGAGCTTCAGCGAAGTGAACGGCACTCTATTCCTTAGATGCTTGGGTTAGGCGGCAACCACATACTCGCTCTGGACCAGGTCGCTGGCATACTGCTTCGTCCAGACGGGCCGGAGGACAATGTCGCGTTGGAGCGGGCCAAACAGTGGGATCCCGGCACCGAGGAGCACCGGAATGCGGGTGATGATAAGCCGATGGATGAGTCCGGCCTGAAGAAACCGCTGAATGGTGATCCCGCCGTCCACGTAGATATGCTGCATGCCGCGCGCGGCAAGCTGCGACACGATCTCGGCCGGAGACCCCGACATGCGCTCCACTACAGCCTCCGGTGGGGCGGGGGCGAGCGCGCGAGTGCTGAGGACGACGACGGGCTTCTGACCATAGGGCCAAGTATCGAAGGTCAGGACCTTCTCGTAGGTCCGGCGGCCGACGACCAGCGCATCCACCGTGCTCATGAACGCCTCGTAGCCGTGTTCTTCGCCGCCGCCGGGCGGCAGCCAATCGAGGTCGTCATTGGGGCGGGCGATGAAGCCGTCGAGGCTGGTGGCGATGAAGACGGATGCTTCCATTCCTGCCAATCTAACGGCTCGCTTCCTCCTAGAACTGGAGCACTGTCGGCCGCATGCGCTGGCGAGGCCGGTAGGCGCCGAACACCTCGGTCGAGCAGTCACGGTCGGGGATGGCCCCCACCAGCAAGTTCACAAACTCGAAGGAGGATCCTTCGTACCAACTGTGGGCAACCAGGACCACCGCACTATCCAGGCACCATTTGGCTTCGTCCGTGTGCATCCGGCGCACGCTATCGTAAGGAAGCTGTGGTGTCGAGTCGACCCGACGAGCGCCCCGGCGCACCAGATCCCGCCGGAGCGAATCCCGCAGGTCGAACGCCCGGATCGGTAAGATTCGATTCCATCCGCGGGTGAACTGGAAGGGCCGGTGCCAGGCGTCCCACTGGAGAACGGCTTGACTGCTGTCGGGGAAGAGGCGAGCGCAACTTTGAATTCCGCCGACCGGGGCGCGGCACCAGAGCGGGGACCACGCGACCCCATACGAGTTGCCCAGTTCCAGAACGAGCGCAGAGCCGGGCGCCGGCGCATACGGACCCGGGGTGGCGGTGCAGCCGGCGCAAACCAGGATGATGGCCTTCAGCCCCAGCGCATCCAGCCCGAAGCTGCCTCTAGCGGCCCCGGGTAACGACAGCATCTATGCCACCGCCCACCTTATGCAGGGGTACAACTGCCTTCTTCCAAGATGTCCTTCACCATCAAGGCCGTCGAGATTTCTCGTGGAATGCAGGGCGCTGCATTCCAATCTCTTAGCCGGCCAACCCGCTTGCCTGACCCACCGCCTCTGGCGACCTTTCACCCATGGACCTCGACCTCCTGATTGCCGAGCTGCTGGCGGGGAAGACCGCCGCGCTGGCACGGGCGATTTCAGTGGTCGAGAACGCCAGGCCCGGCTTCGAGCGACTCCTGGGTGAGGTTCACCCCGCGCTCGGCCGGGCTCGTCGCATCGGCATCACCGGGCCGCCCGGTGCCGGAAAGTCCACGGTGGTCGAACGCCTCGTCGGCCTCTATCGTAGCGCCGGACTCAAGGTCGCGGTGGTTGCAGTCGATCCGACCAGCCCCTTCACCGGCGGTGCCCTCCTCGGTGACCGCATCCGCATGGAATCCGTCGCCCTGGACCAGGGTGTCTACATCCGCTCCATGGCGAGCCGCGGCTCCCTCGGCGGCCTGGCGACCACCACCCGTGAAGTCTGCGATCTGCTCGACGCCGCCGGTTTCGAGCGCATCCTGGTCGAGACGGTGGGCGTGGGCCAGTCCGAGCTGGACGTCGCCCGGATGGCCGATTCCACGGTGCTGGTTCTTGTCCCGGAATCGGGGGACGGCATCCAGACGCTCAAGTCGGGCGTGATGGAAGTCGCGGATATCTTCGTGGTGAACAAGGCGGATCGGACCGGGGCCGACAAGCTGCGGCAGGAGATCGAGGTGACGCTAGGAATACGAAGGGGCAACGCCTTCCGGAACTTTCCCGCTCACCATGGGATCAAGGATGTCACCCTGACTCCGACCCTGAGTGAAACGAAGGGGAAGGGGAGGGGGAAGGGGCCTCAGGGTGACAACAGTTGGGGCCAGCCGGTACTCGTTACTGCGGCCGTGAAGGACCAAGGGATTGCGGAACTGGTGGCTGCGCTCGACAAGCATCACGAGTGGCTCGCGACCAGCGGCGAGCTCGACCTCCGCCGCCGCCGCCGGCTGCTCGAGCGTACCCGGGAGGTGGTCGAGCGGGCCACCCGCCGCTGGCTGTGGGAGGAGACCCGGGCCGAGCAGCTCATCACCGATCGCCTGGATGAGGTGGCGAGCGGGCGGCTCAGCCCCTATGAGCTCGCGGCCGAGGTGGTGGACGAGCTGAAGCAAGGCGAACGCATATGACGGCACGCCGGGAGGATCGTCGAAGGAAGACCCCGACGCCGCGAAGCTCCGAGCAGGAGCGCGAGCTGGAGCGGCTGCGGGCGGAGGTGGCCGCCTGGCGAGCCCAAGCCGCCGCCCTGCCGGTCCGCGATGACGCGGAGCTCAGCTCGGTCTCCGGCCGCACCGTCGAGCCGGTCTACACGGCGCTCGATCTCGACCCGCGTGTCATCGGCGCCACCGGACTCCCCGGCTCCTATCCCTACACTCGCGGCATTCATCCGACCATGTATCGGGGCCGGCTCTGGACCATGCGGCAGTTCTCCGGCTTCGGTACCGCCGATGACACCAACGAACGCTACAAGTTCCTGCTGGAACGGGGACAGACCGGCCTGTCGGTGGCGTTCGATTTCCCCACCTTGATGGGTTACGACTCCGACCACCCCCGCTCCGAGGGCGAGGTCGGCAAGTGCGGCGTGGCGATCTCCAGCCTGGCCGACATGGAGACGCTCTTCGACGGAATCCCGCTGGACCAGGTCTCCACCTCGATGACGATCAATGGCCCGGCTGCCATGCTCTTCTGCTTTTACGTGGCCGCGGCCGAGCGCCAGGGAATCCCCATCGACCGGCTCCAGGGCACCATTCAGAATGACATTCTGAAGGAATACATGGCGCAGCACGCCTGGATCTTTCCGGCGGAGCCCGCGCTCAAGATCATTGTCGATCTCTTTGCCTGGGCGGCGGAACACACGCCCAAGTGGAACACGATCTCGATTTCCGGGTATCACATCCGGGAAGCGGGAGCGACGGCGGCGCAGGAGCTGGCCTTCACCCTGGCCAACGGGTTCTGCTACGTGGAGCACGGCCTGGCGCGGGGACTCGAGGTGGACTGCTTCGCGCCCCGGCTCTCCTTTTTCTGGGACGTGCACAACGATTTCTTCGAGGAGATCGCGAAGCTCAGGGCGGCGCGGCGGATCTGGGCCCGCCACATGCGGGACCGGTACGGCGCCAAGGACCCGCGCAGCTGGAAGATGCGGTTCCATTGCCAGACGGCCGGCGTCACCCTGACCGCGCAACAGCCCCACAACAACGTCGCGAGGGTAGCCTATCAGGCCCTGGCCGCTGTGCTGGGCGGGACTCAATCGTTGCATACCAACGCGCTGGACGAGACGCTGGCCCTGCCGACCGAGGAATCGGTTCGCATCGCGCTGCGCACTCAGCAGATCATCGCTTACGAGACCGGCGTACCCAATGTGGCCGACCCGCTTGGCGGCTCGTACTACCTCGAATCGCTGACCGACGGGCTCGAGCGCGAGGCCGAGGGCCTGTTCGCCGAGATCGAGGCCCAGGGCGGGGTGGTAAAGGCGATCGAATCGGGTTGGTTCCAGCGGCAGATCGCCCATTCATCGATGCGGTTCCAAGCCGAGCTGGAGCAGGGCCGTCGGACCGTCGTGGGCGTGAACGACTTCGTGGAAGAGGCGGAGGCCCCGGTCGAGATTCTCAAGGTCGGCGATGCCGCGGAGCGCACTCAGCGCGCGCGGATCTCCGCGCTCCGGGGCCGGCGCGACGATGCGCTGGTGGCCCAACGCCTCGAGGCGCTCCGGCACGCCGCCGCGGACGATCAGAACATCATACCAGCCATGCTCGACTGCGCGCGTGCCTACTGCACGCTCTACGAGATCCGGCATGTGCTCGAGGAGATTTATGGGAGCTATCGCGAGCCGGTCTTCTTTTGACCCAGCGCCGGTCCCCGAAGTACTGGAGCGACTCACCCGAGTCCAGCCGGGAGAACATCGCGTAGTCACCTGCTACCTCAAGCTGGAGCCCAGGGATCGGAGCCGCGGGAAGTATCTCATCAAGGTCAAGAACCGGGTGAAGGACGCCGTTCAGGGCCTGCCCCGCCTCAGGCTCGAGCGAGCGGCCGCGGACGAGGTTCTGCGCGACCTCGATCGGATTCAGCAGTTTCTCAGGGCACCGGGCAATCTTCCATCTACACAAGGGCTTGCAATTTTTGCCTGCGAAGGAATTGAGCTGTTCGAAACGGTCCCCTTACCGGTGGTCCATCGCTCCCGGCTTGCCATCAACGGGAGTGCCCTGGTCCGTGAGTTGGCGTCGGTGGAGGAGGAGTTCGGCCGACTGCTCACGGTGGTCCTCGATCGGACGAGTGCCCGGTTCTTCGAGGTGACCGCCTACGACACCCAGGAACTGGCGGGGCTCCGCGCCGACAGCACCCGGGGGAAGCGGTTTCACGGCGACCAGGACGGGTCGGGTGGCTGGGGCGAGCATACTTACAACAACCGCATTCGGGAGGAGAAGCAACGCCACTACGAGGCGATTGCTCGCGAGCTGTTCGCGATCGACCGACGGCACCCGGCCCACGGAATCATCCTGGCCGGGACTGGAGCAGAGGCGGCGGTCGAGCCGTTCCTCCACTCGTATTTGGGGGAACGACTCATCGGGACCGCTCGTCTGAATCCGAAAGAGGCTACTCTTGCCTCGGTGCACGCAGCCACGCTGGCCGTGCGCGAAGGCTACGAACGCGCCTCGGAACGCGCCCTGGTGCACGAGATGCTGGAGGGGATCGGTACCGGCTGGGGCATCAACGGTCTCCGGCCTACCCTGGCGGCGCTCGCGCGAGGACAGGTGAGATCCTTGCTGGTTCACGCCGACGCCAGCGAGCCCGGCTTCCGCTGTGGTGACTCGGGGCGGATGGCGCTCACGTCCGAGTGCCGCGGTGAGGGAGAGCCGATCCCGGTACTCGACATCGTCGACGACGCGATCGAAGAAGCGTTGCGGCAGGGGGTGGACGTGAACGTGGTCTACGAGCCCGAGGCCCGCGACGCCATCGAGAGCCTGGGCGCGCTGCTCCGCTTCCGTTGATCCCTCGCTCACGCTCGGGACAGGGTCTGCGCGCGGTTCTGTTCGACGCGGGGAATACGCTCCTCTTTCTCGACTACGCCCGCATGGCAGCCGGAGTCAGTACGGCGCTCGGCGTGCCTCTGAGGGGAGCGGAGCTTGCCTCCCATGCTTCCGAGGCGGCCCGGGCGATGGAGCGTGCCGAAACCGACCAGGAGCGCGCAACCGCGTATCTTGAGGCGCTGTTTCTGCTCGGTGGCATTCCGGCGGACCGCCTCGGCGAGGTACGCACCTGCCTGGCGCGGATGCATGAGGAGCGACACCTCTGGTGTTCCGTGCCTGAGTCCACCCGCACCGCGCTGGCGCGCCTGAAGGCGGCCGGGCTCCTCCTCGGCGTCGTTTCGAACAGCGAGGGTCGGGTCGAGGAGGCGCTCGAGGCGGCCGGACTCCGCGACTACTTCGATGTCGTGGTGGATTCGGGCGTCGTCGGCATCGAGAAACCGGATCCGCGGATCTTCCAGGCGGCGCTCCAGGCGCTCCGCGTGGCGCCGGAAGAAGCCCTCTACGTGGGCGACCTCTACGAAGTCGATGTCCTCGGAGCGCAGTCTGCCGGCATCGAGGCGGTGCTTGTCAGTACCTGCTCCATCGAAGAGCTCGCGCATAGCCTGCTGTCAGGAGACCGTCCCATGACCACGCCCTCGCGCAGGATGGAGAAGCCATGACTGCGGCCAGGCCGCAGCGCGCCGGGCAACCACGCGGGCGGAGCCGACCCATTCGCGTGCTCGTGGCCAAGCCGGGGCTCGACGGGCATGATCGTGGCGCCAAGGTAGTGGCGGCCGCTCTGCGGGACGCCGGCATGGAGGTGGTGTACACCGGACTGCACCAGACGCCGGAGATGATCGCGACCGCCGCGGTGCAGGAAGATGTGGACGTGGTAGGCCTCTCGATTCTGTCCGGCGCACATATGACCCTCTTTCCCCGGGTGCGCCAGCTTTTGAGCGACATGGGACGCCCCGAGACACTGATCACCGGCGGCGGGATCATCCCCCCCGAGGACATGAGCGACTTGCAGAAGCAGGGCATTGGGAAGCTCTTCGGGCCTGGTACGCCAACATCGGAGCTCATCGAATACATCGAGTCATGGGCCGAGTCTCACCTGGAGTCATGAGTCCCACCAGCAGCCGCCTGCGCGCGCTCACCGAGGAATACCGGAGTCTTGCTGCGCGCCTCCAGGCAGGAGGCGGCGCCGCCCGGATCGCGAAGATGCACCAGCAGGGGAAGCTGGCGCCCCGCGAGCGAGTGCAGGGGCTGCTCGATCCCGACACTCCCTGGTTGGAGCTCGGCCTTCTGGTGGCGTACGACCGCTACGAGGGACAGGCGCCCGGTGCCGGGGTGATCACCGGTGTCGGTGTCGTGGAGGGCCGCGAGGTGGTGGTCGTTGCCAACGACGCCACCGTGAAGGCGGGGTCCTGGTGGCCGGAGACGATCAGAAAGATCCTCCGCGCCCAGGAAGTCGCCATGCGGCAGCGGATCCCCATCGTCTACCTGGTGGACAGTGCCGGGGTCAATCTTCCCTACCAGGAGGGCGTGTTCCCGGGCCAGTATGGGGCCGCCCGGATTTTTTACTACAACTCGATCATGCGGCGGTATCTCCGGGTCCCGCAGATCAGCGCGGTCATGGGGAGCTGCGTGGCCGGTGGTGCATATCTCCCGGCGCTGTCCGACGTCATCATCATGGTCGAGGGGACCAGCTTCATGGGGCTGGGTGGTCCCAACCTGGTGAAGGGCGCAACCGGGCAGACCATCGACTCGGAGACTCTCGGCGGAGCCAAGACCCACACCGAAGTGAGCGCGGTGGCGCACTATCGCGCCGCCAACGATGCCGAGTGCCTCACCCGGATCCGGGAGTACATCGCGCGGCTCCCCCGGATCCAGGGCGTTGGACACAGGATCATTCCGACCCGTCCGTCCGCCCGCCCGCCCGCTGACCTCTACGACATCCTGCCTCAGGATCACCGGCTGTCGTATGACATGCGGCAGATTCTCGCCTGCCTGCTCGACGATGGAGGGCTGGACGAGTTCCAGCCCGACGTGGCGCGGGAGATGATCTGCGGCCACGCGCACATCGAGGGGCAGCCGATGGCGCTGATCGCCAATCAGCGAGGCATTGTGAAGGGCCAGCCGGGCGAGCGGCCGAGGTTCGGCGGCATCGTCTACACCGGAAGCGCCGAGAAAGTGGCGTACTTCATCGAGACAGCAAGTCGTGAGCGGCTCCCGATCGTGTTCATCCAGGATGTGAGCGGCGTCATGGTTGGACCCGAGGCCGAGCACTCCGGCATCATCCGGGCCGGCGCCCGTTTTGTGGAAGCCATGGCCACTGCCGTGGTCCCCAAGATCGTCCTCACCATCAATCACGCTTCGGGGGCAGGGTACTACGCCATGGCGGGGCAGGGGTTCGACCCCGACTTCATCCTCTCCTGGCCGACCGGCCGGATGGGTGTCATGGATGGCGAGTCGGCGGTGATGGCGGTGCACGGGGCCGAGCTCGAGAAGGCCCGGCGCGAGGGACGCGAGCCCTCACCCGAGGCCAAGGCGTCCATGGAGTCGATGCGGGCCGACTACGAGCAGCAACTGGACGCCCGGTTTGCGGCTGCCCGCGGCTACGTCGACGCCATCGTCACTCCGGAAGAGACTCGCGATCAGCTCGCCTTCGCGCTTCGCATGTCGGCGAACTACGCCGGACCGCACCTCGGTCCTTTTGTCCTGCCGCCACTCGACGCCGCCCCGGCCCTCTAGGAGCCGCATGCCTTTCCCCCGTTTTCGCAGTGCGGCCCTCGTGCTGCTGGTTGCCTGCGCCGCCAAACAGGCCACGCCGGAGCGCCCCCTCCCGAAGCCCAACATCGATCCGGGGCGCAAGCCGCCGGTGACCACCGAGCCCGCCACGCCGGAGCCGGAGGAGAGCCTCCGTCCGATGGTGCCCGCCGATGCGGCGTACGCGCACGGCTGGATGCCGCTCGCGAGCACCGGCGTGGATCAGTTTCTTCGGGCACATCCCAGCTACGACGGGCGTAACGTGCTCATTGGGATTCTGGATACCGGTATCGACGCGGGGATTCCCGGTCTCGAAAAGACGTCCACCGGCGAGCCAAAGATCCTCGATTTGCGTGACTTCTCGGACGAGGGTGCGGTGCCGCTCCAGCGGGTGACGCCTGCCGGCGATGTCGCCGAGATCGCGGGCCACCGGCTGAGCGGGTTCGGACGGGTGGCGGCGTTAAATACGAGCGGACCTTATTATGGCGGCGTGATTCGGGAGATCCCGCTCGGCCCGCCTCCCGCGTCGGATCTCAACGGGAATGGGAAGTCCAGCGACACGCTCGTGGTCCTCGTCACCCGGGCGACGGACGGCTGGGTTCTCCTTGCCGACACCGACGGCGACGGGTCTCTGGCGGGCGAGCGCCCGGTGCACGACTACCTCCTCGCCCGTGAGACATTCGGGTGGGCTGCTCGCGGCCGATCACCCCGGATCACCCTGGCCGCCAACTTCTCGGCCGGCTCCGCCTCATCCGATCCCCGGCTCGACCTCGTGTTCGACATCAGCAGTCACGGGTCCCATGTGGCCGGCATCGCCGGCGGGCACGATCTCTATGGAGTGCCCGGCTTCGACGGGGTGGCACCCGGTGCGCAGCTGCTCGGGCTCAAGATCGCGAACAGCGCGCAGGGGAGCATCACCACCACCGGCAGCATGATCAGGGCGATAGACTACGCCATTCGGTTCGCCAGTGCCCGCCGTCTTCCGCTGGTGCTCAATCTGAGCTTCGGCGTCGGCAACGAGATCGAGGGGACGGCCCGGATCGACGCAATGGTGGACTCGGTGCTCGAGGCAAACCCCAGCCTGGTGTTCACCATCAGCGCCGGTAACGATGGCCCGGGCCTCTCGACCCTCGGCTTCCCCGGCTCCGCCAAACGTGCGATCGGCGTGGGCGCCACGTTGCCCGCTGCCTTTCTGCCGCCTGGTCCGGGAGGAGCCCGTGACGAGCAGCTAGCCTACTTCAGCTCCCGCGGCGGCGAGCTGGCGAAACCGGATCTCGTCACCCCCGGAGTGGCGTACTCCACCGTGCCCCGCTGGAGCACGGGGCAAGAGATCGAACAGGGTACCAGTATGGCGGCGCCGCATGCGGCGGGTCTGGCGGCGCTGCTCGTATCTGGGGTGGCGCAGGAGAAGCATCCGATCGATGCCAGCGCGATCAAGCAGGCACTGATGGTCACCGCCCGGCCGCTACAGGGCGCCACGTTCCTCGATGAGGGAACCGGGCTTCCCGAGGTCGGTGCCGCCTATCGCTGGCTCCTGGGCGAGCGTCCCGTCCCGGACATCATGGTCCGCGCGCTGGGAGAAGAAGGCTGGACCACGGCTGCCTTGCACGAGGTGAAGGCCTCCCGCTCCGAGCTGAAGCAGCGCTTCGAGCTGGTGCGCTCCGGCTCGGCCCCGCCGGCTACCTATGTCCTGCGGTCCGATGCTGCCTGGATATCGGCGCCCGCGCGGGTGACGCTCACCAGTCCCAGGACCATCGTGGAGCTTCGCTACAGCCTCTCTGCGGTGAGCTCGCCTGGTGCGTCGATCGGAACGGTGAGTGGGTGGGGAACCGATTCACTGCTGGGGCCCGCCTTCCGCCTCGTGAGCACTCTGATTGCCCCTGAACCGGTCAGCCCGGGCGCTCGTCAATTGCGTTCCGGGGTCCGGGTCGAGCCGGGTATGCTTCTGAGGACGTTCTTGCGCGCCGACAGCGCCCGTCCGGTCGAGGTGCAGGTATCACCCGCGAGCCTGGGACAGAAGGGTCTGGCATTCCTTCATGAGCCCGACGGCATGCCATACCGGGAGGAGAGCGCCCGGCCGATCGGTCCACCACAAGGCGAGGCCGTGTACCAGATCGATGGCCGCGATGTCGTGGCGGGAACCTATGAAGTGGACGCGATAGCGGGCGCGTCGCAGGCGCTCGGCGTCAATCTGCAAGTGACCCACTCGCCGATGCTGCTGCACTTGGTGCGGGATAAGTCCGGAGCCATCGGCACGCTCACCAATACAACTGCGTCCCCGGTCAAGGCAGAAGTCGCCATCCTCCTGGGAGGGGCCGAGCGGGTGGAGACCATCGTGGCCAAGAGCTCGGCGGTCCGGCGGATTCCATTTGTCGCGCCGGCCTGGGCCCGGAGCGTAGTCGTGGATCTGACGATGAGTCGCGAGCAGTGGAGCCGGTTTACCGACTTCGGTGTCAGCCTCTTCGATTCAGCCGGGCGACAAATCGAGAAGCAGCCGCTCAACTACGCATTCGGCCGGCTTCAGGCCAAACTGCCGGGTGGCCACGCCGACATGCCGGTCGAGCTGGGGCTGTTTCCTGGCTTTGCCGACACGGCCGATCAGTCGTGGACGGCTCGCGCCTCGATTCGACTCTACGCGGATACGGCCATCGCCCTCCAGCCAACGGGCGACTCCGTGATCACGATCCCCAGCGGAAAGACGGCGACCGCGCGGTTCACCTTGCCCGACAGTCCGTGGCCGCTCGGCGACGGTTTCTTCCCACTCGCGGTGCTCGCCGCGCGCGCGGACGAACACACCTGGACCCGGGAAGGCGGCCTCCCGCTACCCAACCCACCGATCATGCGATGAGAAAGCGGGTGGTGCGAGTTGCCGCAGGGCAGGGATTCTGGGGTGACTGGCTCGAGGCTCCAGTGCGTCAGGTGCGCGGCGGGCCCATCGACTATCTCATGATGGATTATCTGGCCGAAGTGACCATGTCCATCATGCAGAAGCAGAAATCCCGCGACCCCAAGGCAGGTTACGCGCGCGACTTCATCCCGTTGATGGAGCGTATCCTGCCCGACATCGTCGAGAAGCGAATCCGAGTCACCTCCAACGCGGGAGGGGTGAATCCGCGGGGGTGCGCCGATGCGTTGCTTGAGGTGGCACGCCGTCTCGGATTAGCGGGCAAGGTAAAGGTCGGGCTGGTCACGGGGGACGACATCCTGGGTCGGCTGGATGAGCTGATCGGCCGAGGCCACCTCCTTGCGAATATGGAGACCGGCCGTCCCCTTACCGACATCCGAGACCGGGTGCAGTCCGCCAATGCGTATCTCGGCATGGCACCGATCGTCGAGGCACTCGGGGGCGGCGCCGACGTCGTGGTCACCGGCCGGGTGACTGACACCGGGCTGACGCTGGGCCCGATCTTCCACGAGTTCGGCTGGCCTGCGGAGGATTGGGACAAAGTGGCCGCAGGCACGGTTGCCGGCCACATCATCGAGTGCGGCGCCCAGAGCTCCGGCGGCAACCTGCTGAAGAATTGGCGCTCGGTGAAGAATCTGGGTAATCCTGGGTTTCCCATCGTGGAGGCGTCGCCCGACGGGACCTTCGTGGTGACGAAACATCCGCGGAGCGGCGGCGTCGTCTCCGTTGCCTCCGTCACCGAGCAGCTGGTCTACGAGATGGGCGATCCCCGGAGTTACATCACGCCGGACGGTATCGCCGACTTCACCACCATCCAGCTACAACAAGCCGGCCCCGACCGGGTCCGGGTCAGCGGAATTCACGGGTCGCCGCGCACACCGATGCTGAAGGTGTCCGTCGCCTACTTCTATGGCTACAAAGCCGTCGGCACCCTGGTCTACTCCTGGCCTGAGGCCTACGATAAGGCGGCTGCCGCCGATCGTATCCTGCGAGAGCGCCTAAAGGACCTGGGACTCGAGTTCGAGCAAATTCTCACGGAATACGTGGGTGCCAACGCGACTCATGGGCGGCTGAGCGGGCCTCCCGATCCCGAGGCGCCCGAGGTACAGCTTCGGGTAGGCGTCCGGGCCAGGGAGCGTGCGCCGGTCGAGCGCTTCACCCGTGAGATTGCGCCATTGGTGCTGACGGGGCCGCCGAGCGTGACCGGGTTTGCCGGTGGCCGGCCTGCGGTCGAGGAAGTCGTGGCGTACTGGCCCGCGCTGATCGACCGGCGAGAGATCGAGCCGCATGTGGCGGTCGAGATACTGACGGCGTGAAGGCGGGGCGGACAGGCGGACAGGCGGACAGGAGTGATATCTGAATGGACCTCAAAAACAAGAAGCGTAAGACCGTCCGTCCGTCCGCCGGTCCATCCGTCCGCCCGTTACAGCTCCGCTACCTCGCGCACGCCCGCTCCGGCGACAAAGGCGACACGGCCAACGTGGGCCTGATCGCGCTGGAGCCGGAGTATTACCCGGTCCTCCAGAAGGAAGTAACGGCTGCGCGGGTGGCCCGGCACTTTAAGGGCATGATCACCGGCGTAGACCGTTTCGAGCTGCCCAACCTCAACGCTCTCAACTTTCTGCTGCACGGGGCCCTGGACGGCGGAGGAACCATCTCACTCAAGACCGATGCGCAGGGGAAGGTGTACTCGACGGCGCTTCTCCGAATGGAGGTCCCGGTGCCCGTTGCGCTGGCCCGCCGGCTGAGACCGAAGCCCCGATGACCGACGCTCTTCTGACCTCCCTTGATGGAGGGGTTCTCACGCTGACGCTGAACCGCCCGGCAAAGCGAAACGCGCTCAATGGGGAGATGATCGATCTGCTCCACGCGGCGCTGGAGCGCGCTGATCTCGATGGCGACGTGCGCGTGGTCATGCTGAAGGGGGCGGGGAAGGACTTCTGTGCCGGCGCCGACCTCGACGAGCTTCTCGCCTCGGTGAACCGTTCGCTGGCTGAGAACGAGGCGTCGGCGCTCCGGCTGGGTACTCTGTTCAGCCGGATCAGGGAGCTGTCCAAGCCAGTGTTGGCCATGGTGCACGGCCGGGCGCTCGCCGGCGGTGCGGGGTTAGCTACCGCCTGCGACCTGCTGCTTGCGGCGACGAGTGCCCAGTTCGGCTTTCCGGAAATCCAGCGCGGCTTTGCACCCGCGATGGTCATGACGCTCTTGCGGCGGCTAGTGGGAGAGAAGGCCGCGCTCGATCTGGTGCTGACGGGCAGGGTCGTCTCCGCCGACCAGGCACAGGCGCTCGGGCTGGTCACTCGAGTAGTGCCTGACGCCGAGCTGGAAGCCGCGAGTATGAAGCTAGCCGGCGGCCTGACGGAGGCGAGTGCGTCGGCGCTCGCCCTGACCAAACGGCTCTTCTATCAACTGGACGGCCGCACGGTGTCGGATGGCATCGCTCTCGGTGCCCGGGTGAATGCAGTCGCCCGAAGCACCCCCGACTTTCGCGATGCGATCGCCCGGTTTCTCGAGCCATGAGCCGAGTGCGGATGGGGCTGGCCCTCGCCGGCTTCGTTGTCGCCCTCATCAGCGTGGTCTTGAATGACCGGCGCATTGGTTGGGCCGCCATCGCGCTGCTCGCCGCCTCTACCGTCGCCCGATTGCTGCTCCGCAGACGTGAGCCGTGATGCCGGAGCGTCAACGAAGGGGGGGTGTGACGGGGCTCACTTGACCGGCGGCCGGGCCGCGCTACCTTGCCCCGACAAACCACGGAGAATATCCGCTCGTTCATCACCTGCGGGACAGGAGGAAAATATGAGGAGCTTATCGAAGGGTGTCGCGGTCCTTGCGCTGGGAATGGTGCTGGGCACGCCGGCTCTCCACGCTCAGGGCGCGGAGTTTTCGCTGGGAGGCGGAGCCACTATTCCGCTCGGCACGTTCGGCGATGTGGCGAAGACCGGATACCACGGCTTAGTGGGGATCTCCTTTGCCCCTAGTTCGTTCCCGCTCGGGATCCAGATCGACGGCATGTACGATCGTCTGAAGCAGGAGGCGTCTGTCGGTACCCGCACCAATCAGATCCTTCAGGGAACCGCGAACCTCATCTACAAGTTCAAGACTTCAGAGGACAGCAAGTTCCGGCCGTATCTTATCGGCGGCGTCGGCATCTATAACTTCAAGCTGGTCAGCGGCAGTAACGTAGCCGGACCGGGGGTCGGCAACACCGGCAACACCGGCACCGATTTCGGATTGAACGGGGGCGCCGGCTTCGACTTCAAGGCCGGCGGCGCAGGCCTCTTTCTCGAGGGGCGCTTCCACGACGTATTCAGCTCCGGCGCGAATGCCAAGTTTATCCCCATCACATTGGGCATCCGCCTGGGCGGGAACTAGAACGACCCAGTGTTCCGAACGAGCTCAACCGCCTCGTGGATTGCGAGGCGGTTTTTCACAGGCGGACCACTGCGCCAAGCGAGGAAAGTTATGAGTAGAGTATTGCGAGGTGCCGGACCCTTGGCGGCTGTCATTCTTCTCGGGGCGTCCTCCATCTCAGCGCAGACGCCAGTGGAATTCGGTCTCGGCGGCGGCATAACAATTCCGACCGGCCCCACAAACGATGGGCTCAAGAGCGGATGGCACGGGATGGCGCTGGTGCTGTTCAGGCCGGCATCGATCCCGGTTGGTTTCCAGATCGATGGATCATACCAGCGGCTGGGTGTGGATGGTGGTGGTGGGCATTTCCAGATCATCGATGGGACCGGGAACATAGTGTACAATTTCGCGGTCTCAAACGAGAGTCAGTTCCGTCCATACCTCAT
>JBBQXQ010000081.1:0-15007 GCA_038209515.1 Gemmatimonadales bacterium | reverse complement strand
GGTCAGCCTGTCTGCCCCCGGTGCCAGTCCCGAGAGACAACCTTCCTCAAGACCCGGCGCCTGTGGAACTGCAAGGGCTGTCGCAAGCAGTTTTCGGCGAAGCTTGGGACGATCTTCGAGGACAGCCCAATCGCGCTGTCCAAGTGGATGGCCGCGATCTGGTTGATCGCGAATGCCAAAAACGGTATCAGTTCCTACGAGCTGGGCCGCGCGCTGGGCGTCACACAGAAAACCGCGTGGTTCATGAACCATCGGATTCGCCTTGCCATGCAGTCGGGCAGAGTCGAGAGGATGAAGGGTGAGGTCGAGGTCGACGAGACCTTTATCGGTGGTCGTGCGCGGTTCATGCACAAGGACAAGAAGGCGCGGGTCATTGCGTCCACCGGTCCAGCGGGCAAGGCGGCGGTTATCGGCCTGCTGGAACGTCACGGCCCCGATGGCAAGACCAGTCGTGTGCGAGCGGGGGTCGTGGGCACTATCCGGCGTCGGGTCTTGCACGGGGCGATTCATGCGACCTGCCAGCCGGGCACGGAGATTTTTACCGATGATCTGGACTCCTACAAAAAGCTGGATGAACAGTTCATCCATAAGGTTATTGACCACGCGGAGTGCTACGCTAAGGGCAAGGTCCACACCAACGGGCTGGAAAACTTCTGGAGCCTGTTGAAGCGTGGCATTAAGGGCACCTATGTCAGCGTCGAGCCGTTCCATCTGTTCCGCTACCTCGATGAGCAGGTGTTCCGGTTCAACAACCGAAAGACCAAGGACGCGGCTCGCTTTATTGATGCGCTGCGGGGCATCATCGGGAAGCGGCTCACCTATCAGGGTCTCACCGGGGCGAACATCGCCCCTGCTACGACGTGACGCACGGTCCAAGCCGATGCTGAGGCGCGGCAGAAAGAAGAAGCGATGACCGACACCCCCAAGGCTCCGGCCCCCAAGCCGGAGCCGACGCCGTGGGAGAAGTTCACCGACCTAGCTAGACGAGTCATCGCCGTGCCCAAGGCGGAACTGCCAAAGACCAAACTCAAGAAGCGCAAGCGCCATTTAGACTAGTTCCGCCAGCCTAGCCATGAATAAGCGGACATGCTCCCAGACCTCTGAGGCCCACTCCTGTGAGTAGTAGTGCCGAGGATGCATGGTGGGATTGCGCCACGCATCTTTGACGTTCTCCAGATGTCCGACAGCAGCGGACCACCTTTCATGCTTCCGCCGCTCACTAGACGTCTGGCGTGACCAACCTTTGATTGCCGTGCGCATATCCCGAAGAATCGGGTCCCAGTTGCGGTCTGGGTCTAGAGGAACACCAATCTTTGACGACACCTTCTGCAAGGCGATCTCCAGGACGCGCATCATGTGGAACACCGCTGCCGTGCCGCGACCCAGGGCCAAACACTTGCCAGCTTCCTCAATGTCCACGCTCGCCTTTTTGAACTTTGTGTCCACCTTGTCACCGAAAAGGCGCGGCTGCTCGTACAGTGGCACAAGCGCACTACCGACAAACAGGAAGCGGTACTCACCGACCAAGTCCATCAGACGAGACAAAAGGTCATTAAAGGCCTGCAAAGCAGCACCTACAGTACCTCTAGACAAGTGATGCATCCGTCCGATGTGCGCCGAAATGCCGTTAAACTCGGCATAGGCAAGCTGTGGCTCAACCATGTATCGGAGATAGTCCGACCAGCCTTGGATCTCTCCGCAGACAGCGTCCTCGCCTTCGTTCTCGACTCTCGCAGCAAGGCGATTCCGCTCCCGTATCAATTCGTTGGTCATGGACCAATACATCGTGGCGTAACGTCTGAGCATTTCGGCGAGACTCACTAAGGAGAAGGACTTATATTTAAGCCCTACGCTTGCTGAGTCAAGTATGTTATTGCCCTAACAAGCGCATGCAGCGGGCGGCGCCTCAATTTTAGGGAACGTTGGATTGTGCCTAGGCTAGGGGCCGCCGTAGCTGATGCGCGGTCGGTGAGGCGCACGCGAGCAGGGCACGGGGAAATCTCTAAATGAGCGTTAGCCCCAGCTTTCGGAGCTTTGTCCTAGAGCAGCTCGCGCGAACTACGCCGGGGATCCGAGCGCGTAGCATGTTCGGTGGCGTCGGGATCTACGCGGCCGAACTGTTTTTTGCCTTACTGGATGACGACACAATGTACTTCAAGGTCGATGATGCTACGCGTCCGCAGTTCGTGGACCGGGGCATGGCGCCTTTCCGCCCGTATGGAGAGGGCGGCGAGGTCATGCAGTATTATGAGGTGCCGGCAGACGTGCTGGAGGATCCGGAGGCGCTAAGAGCTTGGGTAGAGGCGGCCCTCGCGGTGGCGCGCCGTGCCAAAGGCGGCCGCTCGCGCCGGCGCGGCGCCTAACAAGCGCATGCAGCTGGCGCCGCTTCAGGTCTAAGGAACATAGGATTGCGCAGGCTAAGCAGTCGCCGCAGCTGATGCGCGGTCCGTTAGGCAGCCACGCAGGAGGAGTTGTGGCAGGTGAGGAGCTGCTAGCGTACTACGCCCAGCGAGCTCACGAATACGAGCAGATTTACGAGAAGCCCGAGCGCCAGACGGACCTCAGCCGGCTCCGCTCCTGGCTCCGAGATGCACTGGACGGACACCGTGTACTAGAGGTCGCCTGCGGCACCGGCTATTGGACCGCCGCGCTCGCACCTGTCGCCGCGGCCATCACGGCCACGGACGCAAGTCCGGAGGTACTCGCGCTTGCGCGCGGAAAGGACTACCCCATAGGCCGAGTGCGATTTGCGGTGGCCGACGCTTACGCGCTCGATCCGATAGACGGGGAGTTCACCGCTGGCTTGGCAGCCTTCTGGTGGTCGCACGTGCCATGCGAGCGTCAGGCCGAATTTCTTCGCGGTCTGCATCGACGGCTGGGGCTCGGGGCCGTGGTGGTGCTGATGGACAACCGGTTCGTCGAGGGAAGCAGCACCCGAATCAGCCAGCGCGATGCCGCGGGGAACACGTATCAGCAGCGCCGGCTGATGGATGGCACGACGCACGAGGTTCTGAAGAACTTCCCGACTGGGACCGAGCTCGAGGCAGCGTTATCGCCAATGTCCAACGAGCTGAGTATCGCGGAGCTCCCGTACTATTGGATGGTGCGCTATCGCGTGGCTTCGGCTGCCTAACCCGCAAATGCAGCCGACAGGCCGGATCGGCGCAGAGCTCCGCTCGGGCGGGACCCTCCTGGGGCGCGCAGTGGAACGTTGATTTGTGTGGGCGCGGGCCTGAGGGCCTGCAGCTGATTTGCAATCCGTTAGGCAGCCCCAACCGGACGTGCCATGCGCCAAGTGCTCAAGTTCGCGGTTCCTGTGCTCGTGGTGTGTCGGCTGGCCGCCGAGCCACAGGACGCGCTTCCGGTGGCCGCTCGGCAGGCGCTTGAGGCGCGGTATCCCCGCTGGCACTTCGCAGAACTCGCCCCGCACCTCGCGCGCGAGCTGGGCCGCGGTCAATCCCCTGCCTGGGTGGCGGCCGATTTCGATGGCGACGGACGACGGGATTACGCGGTCCAACTGGTCGCGCCGTCGGCCCGTCCCGATAGCACCCAGCAGGTGGTGGCCCTCTTTGCCAGGCGCGGCCGCTTCGAGCCTGTCGTTATCATGGCCGGTGGGCTTCATACAGGAGTCTATCTGGGGCGCGAGCCCACGGGCGGGATGGTTGTCGATCTTGAGCAGTACGACGAGCGCTATGAGCCGAGTGCCACGAATGGCGGCTTCGTCTTAAAGCATGATGGGCTCACCGTGTACTACGGGCAGGAGGCTGCCTCGACGTGCTATTATGTCCCGCCCGGCTTTCGGTGCGTCGTTAGTGGTGATTGAGCCCGGGAACTCGGCTGTCTAACCCGCGCATGCAGCCGACAGGCCGGATCGGCGCAGGGCTCCGTCCGGGCCGCAAGCTCCGTGTGCGCGCTATGGAACGAACGTTTATGCGGGCGCCGGCATGATCGCCTGCAGCTGATGCGCATTCCGTTAGCCAGCCCGCCGTTGCCTCTCGGCCAGCGCGCGGCTTACGTTCGACGTGCACCTTGCTGACACCTTTAATCCCCTAGGGCGGTTTCAAACGCTCGGTGGATTCATCAAGAGTCAGGCGCCCGGATCGCCACTAGGCCACCGGTGCCATGTGCTTCTCGAACGAGCCTTCCAAGCTTTCGTACATATCCAGGAATGCCGGCGCCTAAGGACCCTCATCCTGCGCCAGTTCGGGCCCACCTTCATAGAGCTTCGTGGGTCCCCAAGTCGGATCTCAGCCTCTTCTCCGGCCGTGGCGGCCCTCCTGGTTGAGCTATCTGCTGCCTTGGGCGCGCTTCGCATCCTCCAAAACGAAGCTTGGCAGTTCGCCTCAGCCGTGGCGGGCGCTCAGGATGCCCCCTCAAGTTACCATGATGCGGCTAAGTCCCTCAGTCGCACCTATGGGTCAGGACAGAAACGCCCTCGCTGGATGTCCTCCATACCGAAGCCCATCCGCACGGCGGCTCTTGAGTACTGGCAGGGAGGCGGGCAGCAACTCGCCGACTACCGTGATGTCGACCAGCACCACGACCACCTAACCCGACAGTGCTTCCTGGACTGCTCTGCGGAGGGTTACTCAACGTTCTGGGTTCGGCTACCCGACAACCCGGAGTCCAAGGCGCCCAAGCACTATACGTATGATCGCCAAATTGACGGGATTGCCTTTGCCAGCGAAGGATTTGATAAGATGCACTCACTGGTTGAAGCACTCGCTGTTCAAGCCGGGGCCACGCCCCAACCTCTGGAACGCGCAGTGCATTTCGATCCCGAGCTCGAGCACATTCCCGGCGTTGCGCGCTCCACCGCCATTTTACTGACAGATGCCGCCGGCACCGAGGGGCTGTTACTTGGTCAGGATGAGGAGCGCCACGTAACTATTCAGCCCCTCGTTGGATTAGCACCAGCAGATGACGCGAGCGCGGCTGGCTAACCCCCAAATGCAGCTGGCGGGGGCGTCAGCGCGGCGGCGGGTTCCGATGAGGGCGAGGCCGATGCAAGATAGGCTTGGGCTCGCGTGATGACACGTCGTCCGCGGGGCGTCGTCGCGCTAGCGCTCTTCTTCACATTTGGCACGGTGATGAGCAGCCTCACGGTTCTAGCGCTGATCGCGTCGGGACGTTGGGCCGACCAGATGTGGCGCCTCAATCCGACGGCTCGCACCGGCTTCGAAGTGATGGGGTCTTGGGCCGTGCCGATGATGCTCGTGGTGGCGGCCGCATGCGCCGGGGCGGCGATCGGGCTGTGGCGCGGTCAGCGGTGGGGGCAGCAGCTCGCCGTCGGGCTGCTTGGTGTCAATCTGCTCGGCGATCTCGCAAATGTAGTGTTGCGTGGCGATTGGCGGACGCTGATCGGGGTGCCGGTCGGAGGTGCAATGTTGGCCTATCTACTGAGTCGTCGCATTCGTGCTCGCTTCGCGCCGCTGGCTAACAAGCGCATGCAGCCGACGGCGCGGCAGTGCTAAGGAGCCAAGGTTTGTGCGCAGGCTGAGGAGTCGCCGCAGCTGATGCGCGGTCCGTTAGGCAGCGACATCAGGGGATCTCCTTGATCGGCTTTTCGACGAAATTGCGATTCGGATTGAGTGGTCGGAGAGCCGAGGTGCCCGGATACACGCTCCCGGATCTCTCCTCACAATGAGAGCGCACATGCGGCTTCAACCCCTAGTCGTTGGTGTCCTCGCGGCGTGCTCCTGCACCCGAGCGCAAGACCAGGGAGTGGCGCCAAACACTGCTCCCCCCGCGCTCGCGCCGGGGCCGCATAATGTTGTCCTGAATGGCGTCCGTTTTTTTTACAGCGTCAGAGGCACCGCCGCGGACATGCCGCCCGTCGTGTTTCTACACGGGGGACCAGGACAAGGCAGTGAGCATTTCGAGGCACTGGGCGGACGGTTTCTAGAGCGAGACCTCCGGGTGGTCTATTTCGATCAGCGTGGCAGCGGTCTGTCGGAACGCCCCGTGAATCGCGACTATGCGGTCGCCACGATGGTGGACGACATCGAAGCACTGCGGCGCGAGTTCGGCACGCCCAAGATCGCAGTCATGGGTCACTCATTCGGTGCGGTCTTGGCGCTCGAATACGCGGCCAAGTATTCAACCACCACCTCCCATGTAATTATCGTTGCGGGGCTATGGGACACGCAGGTCCAATGTGCCCTGCGCCTGGCGCGGTTCGCGCAACTACGTCCCGACGTCTATAAACGGGTTCGCAACGATACGCTTGGTCCGGATGGCTCGAGGCGCAATGAGTGCGATATCGAGTTGCTGGCCCGTAATGGGCTTGGCGACGACCGCCGACTGTTCGATCTACAGACGATATTCGTCGATTCGACTCTCGCCAGGCGCCTCGATAGTGTCAACACCGCTCGGAACGTAGTCTACGGCTCAGAGGTCAATCAAGCGGTGATGGCGGCGGGGATGAATCGGTATCGCTTCACGCACTTCGAGGCCGTGACTATGCCGGCGCTGGTGATCGCCGGGAAACACGACGGCGCGGTAATTCCCGCCGGTTTGCGCCCGCTGGCTGAGAGACTGCCGCATGCGCGGTATGTCGAGTTCGAGAATAGCGGGCACTTCGTGTACCTGGACGAGCCGGATCGATTTGCGAGGGTGGTAACCGCCTTTATCAAGTCGACACGCTAAGGCGTTCCCCCACTGCGCCGGCTCAAGCCATCACTCATCAGCGACCATGCCAGAGTTCGCCTGGGGTCGCTGCCTAACAAGCGCATGCAGCTGGCGGGCGCGTCAGTTTTGAGGAACGTTAGATAGTGTCCGAACGGAACAGTCGCCGCAGCTGATGCGCGGTCCGTTAGGTAGACTCGCACAGCATGAGCCGTTGGACCAACACGACCCACTCGAGTCCTCCGCGACAAGCGCAGAAGCTCAAGACTTGTGAGACGTCTTTGCAAAGAACGGGGTCAGGAGTTGCTCCACGTGCTTGCTCTTACACTTGGGGCAGCCTGGATGTTTGTCGCCATGCTCGGCAAGAGGCTCGACGCGATCAAACACATGGTGACAGTCGCGACAACGATATTCGTAGGTAGGCATGGGGCCCTCCACATCCGACTCGGCGCATAGGGCTGGCTCCTGCTTGCCCATGTCGGTCGGGAATAGGTAAGGCCCAAGCTAGCCTGGTGGTCCGCTGGCGTCTATCGCGCCGGCTCGCTGCCTAACCCGCTAATGCAGCCGACAAACGCGGGCGACGCGGGGCGCGCCCGCGCCCGACCCTCCCAGCGGCGACAAAGGACCGTAGGTTGTCACAGGGTCGTTTGCAGCTGATTAGCATTTCGTTAGGCCGCAACCACAAAAATCCATGCGCGCTAAGATTCGTCTCGTTCTATTGGCCACGATCACCCCGTACCTCGTGACAAGTGCCGCTGCTCAGCTGCCATCGGCATGCGGCCGGTCAGACGGCGTTGCTGCCGCCAGGATTCGCCAACGACTGCAGCAATGGGTGGAGGAAACCAATCGTGGCGATCGTGCTGCGGCCAGCACCATCTGGGCGCCGCATGTTGTTGGCTGGTTCCCAAGCGGTCCCGAATTCGGCGACAGTGCCGCCTTCGCTGCGGCCGGTATCCGCGCTGATAGCGGGCGTGGTACTAGTAGGTACAAGGTCCGCGTCGACGACCTAATGGTCTCCAATGGACTTGCCGCTGTGCATGATATCTGGCAGGAGTGGCGCCACTTTCCCGGTGCTGCGGTGGGCGTCAAACGCGAGATCCGCGGCTCCGAACTGTGGCGCTGTCAGTCCGACGGCTCCTGGAGGATCGTGCGATGGGTCAGCGCCCCGGAGCATTGGGAGCGTTCTGAGTAAGGCTATACGGGTGAACATCTCAAATGATAGGTAACAGGTGTTCTCAGCTGATGGGTGACAGTCTGCGGCGGCGGGTGAGGCGGCCGCGGTGATCGACGGAGGTATTCAGGTACGCTTCCGCGTCACTTTAGCTGCAATTCGACACCACAATTCGACACCACGGCCCAAAATCGTAGTGAAAAGAAATCCCGCTCAGCGTTGAAACACTAAGCGGGACAGCTACTTCCAAATCATGGGCCTGGGTAGAGTTGAACTACCGACCTCACGCTTATCAGGCGTGCGCTCTAACCACCTGAGCTACAGGCCCTTCCGGCGGGCCAGAGAATAGCCGCCCGCGTTTCATCATACAAGATAAACTCGGGGCCGGGCTCGGTTCAGCGCAGCTCCTCGTCCTCATCGAGATCCTCCAGCTCCTCGAGCTCGTCTTCGTCGAGATCATCCTCGTCGTCGTCATCGAGCTCGTCATCGAGGTCGTCATCGTCCTCGTCGTCATCGTCGAAGGTAAACCCGTCATCCTCGAACTCGTCCTCATCGTCATCGAACTTCCGACGCAGTTCGGCGGGTTCCACCGACGTCTTCCAGGCCCACATGATGTCCTCCGCCTTCAAAGAATGTTGTAGGGGGTGCACACTGTGCGCCCTTACGACGCGTCGGCCACCCGGGACGCCCGGGCAGCCTTCTTACGATCGTTCACCGGAAGCACCCGCTTGCGCAGGCGGATGGTCTTTGGCGTCACCTCGATCAGCTCGTCTTCCTCGATGTACTCGAGGGCATACTCGAGGGTGATCTGGCGGGGTGGCTCCAGGATGACGTTGTCGTCCGTCGCCGTCGTCCGCATGTTGCTGAGCTTCTTTTCCTTGGTCACGTTCACGTCGATGTCGCCCGGCCGGGAGTTTTCTCCGGCGATCAGCCCCTCGTACACCAGATCCCCGGGCGCCACGAACATCTGGGCCCGCTCCTGCAGGTTCCCGAGGGCGAAGGCCACCACCGACCCTTCGCGGTCGGCGATCAGGACACCGCGCTTCCGTCCGGCCAGCGGACCCGCCCACGGTCCGTAGTCCAGGAAGCGATGATGCATGATCCCCGTGCCGCGAGTGTCGGTGAGGAACTCGGAGCGGTAGCCGAAGAGCCCGCGAGCGGGGATCCGAAAGCTCATGCGGACCATGCCCTGCCCCGGGTTCTTCATCTCCATCATCTCGGTCCGACGGGGCCCCAGCTTCTCCATGACGACGCCCATGTACGCCTCAGGCACATCGATCATGAGCTCCTCGTACGGCTCCAGCCGCTCCCCATCGGGGCCGAGCTTGGTGATCACCCGGGGTCGGGAGACCTGGAACTCGAATCCCTCCCGGCGCATCGTCTCCATCAGGATCCCGAGGTGCAGCTCGCCCCGGCCCGATACGGTATGGGTATCCGGAGTGTCGGTCTCCTCTACCCGCATCGCCACGTTCCGTTCCAGCTCCTTGAACAGGCGATCCCGGAGCTGCCGGCTGGTCACGAATTTCCCATCCCGCCCGGCGAATGGGCCGTTGTTCACGATGAAGTCCACCGAGATCGTGGGCTCCTCCACCGCGATGCCCTCCATGCGCTCCAGCCGCTCGGTCGAGGTGAAGGTCTTGCCGATCTCGATGGTCTCGAACCCTGAGAGGGCGACGATATCGCCGGCGTCCACCTGTTCCACTTCGACCCGATGGAGGCCGTCGAAGGTGTAGAGCCGGGTTACCCGGTTCCGCTCGATCTGCTCGTCACCGGTCACGAGGCCCGGCTCTCCCAGGGGGAGTAGTGCCACCTGGTCCCCCACCCGCACCCGACCCCGCTCGATGCGGCCGATGGCAATGCGGCCGATGAAGCTGGAAAAGTCCAGGGTGGAGACCAGCATTTGAAAGGGTTCCTCGGGATCGCCCTTCGGCTCCGGGACGTAGTCGAGGATGGTCTGGAACAGTGGCGTGAGGTCGGTGCCCGACACCTTCAGGTCGGCGGTGGCAGTGCCGAACCGGCTGGAGGTATAAAGGAAGGGCGCATCCAGCTGATCGTGGGTGGCCTCCAAGTCGATGAACAAGCCCAGCACCTCGTCATGCACCCGGAGCGGCTCGGCATCGGACCGGTCGATCTTGTTGATCGCCACGATGGGGCGAAGGCCGAGGCCCAGCGCCTTGCGAGTGACGAACCGGGTCTGCGGCATCGGTCCTTCGGCCGCATCTACCAGGATCAGCACCCCGTCCACCATCCGCAGGATCCGCTCGACTTCCCCGCCGAAGTCGGAGTGGCCCGGCGTATCCACGATGTTGATCTTGGTGCCATGCCACCGCACGGCGGTGTTCTTGGCGAGGATGGTGATCCCCCGCTCCCGCTCGAGCGGATTCGAGTCCATCACCCGCTCCTCCACCTGCTGGTTGGCCCGGAAGGCCCCCGCCTGTCGGAGCATCTGATCAACCAGTGTGGTCTTGCCGTGGTCTACATGGGCGATGATCGCCAGGTTACGAATCAATCCGCGCTTCCTGAAATGATCGGAACAGTCGAGGCCCGGACGCGCGGGCCTCCGCGGCGCATATATAGACTAGGCCATCAGATGCCGCAAGAGAGTCGTAGAAAGGGGCGAGGACAGAGAGAAAGAGCGCTCTTCAGGTGCAAACAAGGGTGGGGGAGCGGGTGTCACGGGCATGGGTCGAAGGCAGGCTCCCAGGGGAAGGGTGGAGTGGCTGTCGCGGAGCCTGCCGGAGGCCCATGCCCGTGACGCCTGCGGGGGCTCACCCTTGCGCTCAGCCTTCGGGACTCAGCCCAGTTCCACTGGCTACCCCGCCCGGTTTGCTCGAATGAAAGAGATTGGACGAGATCTAGTGAGTTCTAGTTGTGAGAGAGACAGCTAGTGCCCGTGGCCTGGATGACGGTGATGGTGGTGCGAAATCGCGGCTGACCCCGAGACGATCCGCGGCTCCTCGCACTCGTGCTGGACCTCTAATTGAATGGTGACGTGGGAGATTCCCAGCAACGCCATCTCCGACCGGATCTGGTCCAGCACTTCGGGATGGGTATCCAGCCTGGGAACGATGGCGTGGCCACTCATTGCCACCATGCCGCTGGTGACGGTCCAGACGTGCAGGTCATGGACCGCCGTCACGCCGGCGACGCCGAGCATCCGGCGCTGCACCTCGGCCATGGAGACGTGACCGGGGACCCCCTCGAGCAGGATGTCGGTGCTCTCTCTCAGGAGCCGCCAGGCTCCGAGGAGGATCAGGAGCGCGAGTGCGATCGAGATGATCGGGTCCGCCAGAGTCCAGCCGGTGAGCAGGATGACGCCGGCCGCCCCCAGCGCGCCGACTGAGCCGAGCGCATCGCCCAGCACGTGGAGGTAGGCGCCTCTTGTGTTGAGATTCCCCTGCCGGATGCCGTGCAGAATCATCAGGCTCACGATGTTCACCAGCAGTCCGCCGGCGGCGACGATGAGGAAGAGCTCGGCCCGGATCGGCTGGGGGTGCTGGATGCGCTGGACCGCCTCGAGAATGACCCAGGCCGCGATGCCGAAGAGCGCCGCGCCATTGATCAGGGCCGCGAGGATCTCCCAACGCTGGTACCCGTATGTCTTGCTTGGGCTGGCGGGCCGGAGCGCGATCCAGGCGCTGAAGAGCGAGAGCCCGAGCGCGCCGGCGTCGGTGAGCATGTGGCCGGCATCGGCAAGCAGCGCGAGGGAACCGCTGATCCATCCCCCCACCGCTTCCACGAGCATGAAGGCGACCGTGAGGACAAGCACCGCGCCCAGGCGGGAAAGCGGGTAAGCGGGGAAGCGGGGAGGCAGGGAGGTACAGTCCGCACGCATGTGCGTTCCCACAGGGCCGTGCGTACTGGAAATCGATGGACCACTCATACCCTAAATTTAACCACAACCCGCTTCGCTGCTTCCCCTCTTCCCCGCTTCCCCGCCTACCCTCATCCGCACCGCCTCCGCATGACCATACAGCCCTTCGGCTTCCGCCAGCGCGATGATGGCTTCGGCCTCCCGCGCCAGCCGGGGGAAGGCATAGCGGATGACGCTGGTTCGCTTCACGAAGTCGTACACGCCAAGCGGCGAGGCGTAACGCGCGGTCCCCCCCGTGGGAAGCACATGGCTGGGACCGGCGAGGTAATCGCCGACTGGCTCCGGCGTATCGTCGCCCAGGAAGATGGCGCCCGCGTTCCGGATTGCCTTCGCGATCCGTTCAGCACCCTCGGCAGCAATCTGGACATGCTCGGGAGCCCGGCGGTTCACTACCTCGATGGCGTCCCGCATCGACCCGGCCAGGACGATCAGACCGTTTCGCTCCAGGGACGCCCGGGCGATGGCGCCGCGGGGTGTCCGATCGAGCGCCCACTCCAGCGCGGGCCACAGCGCCTCCGCCAGATCCGGGTCCGTCGTCACGCACCAGCTGGTAGCGTCCTCATCGTGCTCGGCCTGGGCGATCATATCGGCGGCTACCCGGTCGGGCCGGGCGGTGGCATCGGCGACGACGAGGAGCTCGGTAGGTCCGGCGATCATGTCGATTCCGACCTGGCCGACGACCTGCCGCTTGGCTTCCGCCACCCAGCGGCTCCCAGGTCCGACGATCTTGTCCACCCGGGGGATGGTCCGGGTGCCGTAGGCCAGCGCGGCGATGGCCTGAGCCCCTCCCACCCGGAACACCCGGGTGACCCCCGAGAGCGCGGAGGCAGCCAGCACGGCGTCGGTGACCCCGCTGGGCGGCACGACCGCGATGATCTCCTGTACCCCGGCCACCAGCGCCGGCACCGCGTTCATTACGACGGAGGAGGGATAGGAGGCCTTACCTCCGGGCACGTAGAGTCCCACCCGGTCCAGCGGAGTCACCTTCATGCCGACAACGCTGCCG
Source organism: Gemmatimonadales bacterium (assembly GCA_038209515.1). Lineage (GTDB taxonomy): Bacteria > Gemmatimonadota > Gemmatimonadetes > Gemmatimonadales > GWC2-71-9 > CAVVWJ01. The sequence continues at coordinate 2,329 of JBBQXQ010000081.1, read as the reverse complement.
TCGGCATCGGCCAGGTGAAATCCGGTATCCCTTTGACGCTGATGGTACTGGGTGACTTGGTGGACGGCCTGGGTCAGTGCCTCCCGGAGGACGCGCGGGATTCGCTCCAGCGCGTCGTGCCAATCCGACGAGTCGAGCTCCCAGGAGGATGGCGCGAGGTCCACCCCGTCGAACCTGAGCGTGTACTCCTGCACGGCGGCGTCACCCCGGGCCAACACATCCTGGAGAATGTCGGAGACCCCCCGGCGGGTATCCGGATCGGCCCCGGATTGGCGGGGGAGCAACGGCTCGAGCGAGTCGAAGGGTGGGACCGTCAGGCGCCGGATCAGTTGGTACCCTCGCAGGGTCGCCTGACCGCGACTAGACTTGGCACGTATGGAACCGGCACAGTCGCCTCCGATAGCGTTCGGCCTGGTGGCCGTTGTCGTTCTGGTTCTCGCCAACGCCTTCTTCGTCGCGGCCGAATTCTCCCTGGTGGGCGCTCGGCGAACTCGCCTCGATGAGATGGCAGCCGCGGGAAACGCCAAAGCTAGGTTGGCCCGCCGAGCCGTACAATCACTCGGCCGCTACATTTCGGCCACCCAGCTCGGAATCACCCTCACCTCTCTGGGACTCGGCTGGATCGGCGAGCCGGCTCTCGCCGGCCTGATCGCCGGAGGGTTCAGCTGGCTGCCGAAGACACTCGCAGCCGTCGCCACTCACGGCGTGGCCTCCGCCATCGCCTTCATTAGCATCTCGATCCTGCACATCATCCTCGGTGAGCTGGTTCCCAAGGCCGTCGCCCTGGTCTACCCCGAAACGGTCAGCACCTGGCTGACTCCACCGCTCATGGGGTTTGCCTGGGTCATGGCGGGACCGATCGCGGTCCTCTACGGGACCGCGAATCGCCTGCTCAAGCTCCTGGGCATCAAGCCGCCAGGTGAGAGCGAGCGGCTCCATTCGCCGGAAGAGCTCCGCATGCTGGTGGAGCAGAGCACCGAAGGAGGCAGCCTGCTCCAGCAGGACGCCCGCCTGCTCGAGGGCGTATTCGAGTTCAGCGAGAAGACCGCCCAGGAGGTCATGACTCCCCGGACCCAGATGGCGGCACTCGAGGCCGACCTCAGCGTCGAGGCCGCGGCCGACCAGGTGGCGATTACCGGACGGTCGCGCTATCCGGTCTACACCGACTCACTCGACGAGATCATCGGCGTGGTGCACGCCAAGGACATCCTGGGCGCGCTCCGCTCCCGGCCGGGGCAGACGATTCGCACGATCCTGCGTCCGCCACTCTTCGTGCCCGGCACCCGCGAGGTGGAGGATGTGCTCGCCGATATGAAGCGGCTCAAGACCCACCTGGCCATCGTGCTCGACGAGTACGGCGGAACGGCGGGCCTGGTGACCATGGAGGACCTGCTCGAGGAAATCGTGGGCCCCATCTACGACGAGCACGATCCTCAGGATCGCGTCGGGCCGACGGACGGGGCCCCGCGCATCGATGGCTCGATGCCCATATCCGAGTTCAACAGCCAGTTCGACGCCGCGCTGGACGACGCCGATTACACCACCATCGGTGGCTACATCTTCGGCCAGCTCGGCCGTCTGCCCCGGGTCGGAGACCGGGTCACCGTCGGACCGTTGACGTTCGAGGTGGTCGAGATGGAGGGACGCCGGGTGAAGATGGTTCGCCTCCACTCCAGCAAGCCCGAGGAAGCCGCCGCCCCCAAGCCGGCCTGACGATGTTCCCCACATCATTCGCCGCGATTCCTCCGGGCGCGCTTGATCTGACCGGTGAGGCCGTTCGCCGCCGCCGCTCGCTCCAGCGCGCCGCCATGGACACGCTCGAGCAGGCCGGCTACGAGGAGCTCCTCCCGCCGACGTTCGAGTACGAGGACACGTTCATCCGGGCGGCCGGCGCTGATGTGGCGGAGCGGCTGGTCCGCTTCCCCGACCGGGACGGACGGATCCTGGCGCTGCGCTACGATTTCACAGCCAGTCTGGCCCGGGTTGCCGCCACCACCTTTGCGGATGCGAGCCGGCCGCTTCGGCTCTGCTACTCGGGCAAGGTGTATCGGCAGGAGCCCGAGCGCGGCGGCAGACCTCGGGAGATGCTCCAGGTTGGCGCGGAGCTGCTCGGGCAGGGCGATCTCGCGGCCGATGTCGAGATCGTTCGCCTCACCGTGGGCCTGCTCGGGGCAGCGGGGGTGCGCGATTTCCAGCTGAATCTGGGCCATGTAGGCGTACTCGCGGCCGGCCTGGATGCAATCGAGGAGCCGCTCCGATCGGATGTGCGACGCTGGATCGATCGGAAGGACCAGGGCAGCCTGCGTCGAGCCCTCGCAGGCTTGTCGGG
>JBBQXQ010000080.1:0-15468 GCA_038209515.1 Gemmatimonadales bacterium | reverse complement strand
TCCAAATCGCCCAGGCGGAAGCGCGAATATGCCTCCAGCAGCTGCCCGACCGCGGTCGCGGAAGTGCTGGCAGCCAAAATGGCTCTGCTGGCGCCCAAGTCGAGCCTCTCCCGGCTAGCCAGGACGTTGACCGACTGGATGGCGAGTCGCCCTATGGGGATGTCCAGCACCGTTCCGGGCGCGCTGTCCACGGCTCTCATAATCCTCTCGCCGTTGTCGGTCGAGTACAGCTCCATGCTTACTCGCGTGCCACCTCCGGCTGGGAGGGTGGACCCGGTAAGTACGTACCTGCCCCCGAGCCGCTTCGCACCGCGGAGACGTTCTCGGAGCGGAATCGCCCGGCCACTGGAGTCTGCACTTATGAGCTGACTGCCATCAATCGCGTGTAGGCCGGGAATCCACTCGAGCGCATCCGCAAGCAGCAGATGAGGCGCTGGCTGTCGATTACCCGACAGCTCAGTCGACGAGACGCTCTGAAAAGGGAGGACTACGATACCGAGTGGAGAACGCTGACTCACTGAGTCCCGCAAGCCGACCACCAACGCCAGTGCCAGTGCCAGTAACATGAGAGCAGCAAGACCTCCGACGACCAGCCACCGAACCGGGAGACGGTTCTCTTTCCTTCGCGGAGTGGGTGGCTCCTCTACAGTTAACGCTCGAGCGAAGTCCTGTGCCCGTTGAAAGCGGTCGGCGGGAACTTTCTCCAGGGCTTGTCTGACTGCGTTCAAGACCCTGCCCGGCACATTAGGGCGTACTGTTTCCAGACCGGGGGGAGGCTGTCGGAGATGCTTGGCGGCGATTGATTGGGCCGACGGCCCCGTGAAAGGTGGCTCTCCAGCTAACATCTCGAAGAGCACGCATCCCAGACTGTAGATGTCGCTCCGACCATCAACTTGATCACTGCCCGTGGATTGCTCTGGACTCATGTATGTCGGAGTACCTACGGCCAACCCAGATGAGCTCACGTCATCTGACGCGGCATCAATAGCACGAGCTAAACCAAAATCGGCGATCACCGCGCGACCGGCTTCCAGCAAGATGTTGCCAGGCTTGATGTCGCGATGGACAACGTCCTCCTCGTGGGCGTAGTCAAGTGCTTCCGCCACTTCGCGGGCAATGGTCACAGCCTCGGCAACAGGTAATGGGCCTTCGCGGTGGATGCGCTCGCGCAAACTTTCTCCAGCCACATATGGCATCACATAGAAGAGCAGTCCGTCGGACGTGCCAGAGTCGTACAGGGGAATGATGCTGGGATGGGTTAGCCTGGAGGCGATACGGATTTCCCGCAGAAAACGGGGAGGTCCGAGCGCTTGTGCCAGATCGGGACGCAGGACCTTGACGGCGACCTGACGGTCGTGTTTGAGGTCATGAGCGAGATAGACGGTCGCCATTCCGCCACGACCGAGCTCACGACCTATCGTGTAGTGTTCTGCCAGAATGGTGCGTAATCGGTCGACCGTCGCCGTCATGCCTCTGTCCTGCATGCCTGAGTTGCTAACATACGCCTCTATCATTACTTGATCCAGCCCGAGGGCTAAAGCGACGCCGAGCGGAGCAGCCACGAATTTCCTGGTTGGTCATGCGCCCTCTTCGAGGTTCTCGCTCCGGGTACCCGACTCATTATGGCAATTGCACCTGCCGCCGCAGCGCAGGTTGACGCCGGGCCGGTACGGGGTACGTTCTCCCAAGATTGACGACGAGGCGCCCGAGCTGATGAAGCGCCGTGGCACGTACCTGGTGCCGACCGCCTACCTGCTGAGCACTTTCCAGTTTGACAGCATGCCTCCTACCATTGCGGCCACGGCGTCAAGATCGCCTTCGGCACCGATGCCGCGGTCTATCCTCACGGCGACAACGCCCGGGAGTTTGCCGTGTATGTCGGCTACGGGATGCGGCCCGCCGACGCGATCCGCACTGCCACCCTGAACGCGGCGGATCTCCTCGGCGTGACCGACCGAGGCGATGATCGCCCCCGGCAAGCTGGCCGATCTGATCGCGGTGCGCGGCAACCCGCTGGAGGACGTGCGGGTGCTGGAGCAGGTGCCGTGGGTCATGAAGGGTGGCGAAGTGGTGAAGGGAGCGGGGAAGCAGGAAGGTGGGGAAGCGGGGAAGTAGACCTTACAGTATGTACCGCCGCAGGTCGTCGTCGCTGATGATCCTGGCCAGGCGCTGACGCACGGTCTCCGCGTCGAACACGATCCGCTTCTCCGGGTAGTCGGGCAGCTCGAACAGGACCTCTTCCATCAGCGCGGCCATGACGGTATGCAGCCGGCGGGCGCCGATGTTCTCCATCCGGTCGTTGGCCATGAAGGCCACCCGTGCCACCTCCGCGATCCCATCCACCGTGAACTCGAGCTCCGCGCCTTCGGCCGTCACCAGCGCCTGGTACTGCTTGGTCAGGGCGTTCTCCGGCTCGGTCATGATGCGCACGAAGTCCTGCTCGGTGAGCGGCAGAAGCTCGACCCGGATGGGGAAGCGGCCCTGGAGCTCGGGAATGAGGTCGGACGGCTTGGAGACGTGAAAGGCGCCGGCCGCGATGAACAGGATGTGGTCGCTCCGCACGTAGCCGTAGCGAGTCTGCACGGTGGAGCCCTCGACGATCGGCAGCAGATCGCGCTGGACCCCTTCGCGGGAGACGTCGGGGCCGCCGGCCTGGCCCCGCTCGCCCGCGATCTTGTCGATCTCATCGATGAAGATGATGCCGTGATTCTCCACCCGGTCGAGCGACTCGTTCACCACGTCGTCTATGTCCACCAGCTTCTTCAGCTCCTCGTCCACCAGAACGCGCCGCGCCTCCGGCACCTTCACGGTGCGGCGCTTCTTTCGCCTCGGCAGCATGTCCTGAAGCATCTCGGTGAAGTTGATGTCGGGGCCCTCGATGCCCTGGGGCGGCTGGATCAGCTCCATCATGGGGAAGTTCTGCGGCACGACCTCGATCTCGACCTCGCGATCGTCCAGCTGTCCCTCCCCCAGCATGGCCCGCAGCTTCTCGCGAGACCGGTGGCGCCGCTCTTCCTCCGGGGTGGGCGCGCGCTCGGGCTTCGCCTGCCCACCCGATGACACGACAAACACGGAGCTCACTTCCACCTTGTCCGCCTTCTCCGCCTTTTCCGCCGGGGGCGGTGCGGCGGGGAGGAGCAGATCCAGCAGCCGCTCATCGGCCCGCTGCTCCGCCTGGGGGTAGACCTCGTCCTCCCGCTCGCTGCGCACCAGGTTGATGGCCGAGTCCACCAGGTCGCGCACCATCGACTCGGCATCCCGCCCGACGTAGCCGACCTCGGTGAACTTGGAGGCCTCGACCTTGATGAAGGGCGCGCCGGAGAGCCGTGCCAGCCGGCGGGCGACTTCGGTCTTCCCCACGCCGGTGGGGCCGATCATGATGATGTTGTAGGGAGTGATCTCGTCCCGGATGTCGTCCGGGGCCTGGGCCCGCCGCCACCGGTTCCGCACCGCGATGGCCACCGCCTTCTTGGCCGCCTCCTGGCCCACGATGTAGCGATCCAGCTCCGCCACGATCTGGCGGGGAGGCATCTCCTCCAGCCAGGGCATGGGAGCCGTGGGCTCGGAGCCCTCTTTGGGGATGGTGAGCTCTTTGGCGGGTTCGGTCATACTAGGGAAGGTAAGAGGTGAGAGGTAAGAGGTAAGAGGGCAGACGTAAGAGGGGCAATATCCCTCTCACCTCTCACTGCTCACTTCTTACCTGTCTCACCAGGCAACTCCAGAATCGTGATGTTTCGATTGGTAAAGACGCAGATATCGGCCGCGATCTCCAGGGATCGCTGGGTAATCTTGCGCGCCGACCATTCGGGCTCAGGCAGGAGCGCGCGTGCTGCCGCGAGGGCGAAGTTTCCTCCCGAGCCGATCGCGACGATCCCATCATCCGGCTCGATCAGCTCGCCGGTTCCGCTCAGGAGGAAGCTGTGGTCCAAGTCGGCCACCACCAGCAGAGCCTCCAGCCGCCGGAGCATCCGGTCGCTCCGCCAATCCTTGGCCAGCTCCACGGCGGCCCGCGGCAGGTTCCCCGGATAACGGTCCAGCTTCTCCTCGAATTTCTCGTAGAGCGTGAGCGCGTCGGCGACGGAGCCGGCAAAACCCGCCAGCACCTTGCCGCCCTTCAACGCGCGCACCTTGCTCCCCTGCGACTTGAAGACGGTCTCACCCATGCTGACCTGACCGTCGCCGCCGAGGGCGACGCGGCCGTCTTTTCGGACGCCAAGGATGGTGGTGCCGTGAAATGTCGGCATAGGTCCTTGTCTACCCTTCACGCACGGGGATGCGCCTGGTTGTAGACCCTCTTGAGCCGCTCGACACTCGTGTGGGTGTAGACCTGAGTGGTACTGAGAGAGGCGTGGCCCAGCAGCTCCTGAACGACACGGAGATCGGCACCGGCGTCGAGCATGTGCGTGCCGAACGTATGGCGGAGCGAATGCACCCGGAGCCCATCGCCACCGATCGCGTCGAACATGCCGTGGATGATGCGCTGGATTCCCCGGGGCGCCAGCCGCTTCCCCCGCCGGCTCAGGAAAATAGCCCGGCGGTCGCCCCGGGTCCGGGCGACCACCGGCTCCCGAAGGTTAAGATAGCGCCGCAAGGCGAGCACCGCCCGCGAGCCGACTGGAACGATCCTCTCCTTCCGTCCCTTGCCGCGAACCTTGACCTGATCCGACAGGAGGTCGAGATCCTCGACGTTCATGCCGCTCAACTCGGAGAGCCGGATGCCGGTCGAGTAGAACAGCTCCAAGATGGCCAGGTCCCGCGTGGGCCCCAGCTCGTCGGCCCCCGCCCGGGACTCGGCCCACTCGAAAAGGCTCTGGGTCTGGCTCCGGTCCAGATACGTCGGCAGCCGCTTCTCCAGCTTCGGCACCTTGGCTGCGCGGACGACGGTGTTGGGGACGCCGTGATGCTCCTGGAGGTAGCGGTACAGGCTCCGCACCGCCGACAACGCCCGCGCCGCGCTCCGCTTCGCCAACCCGCGCCGCTGCAGCTCGCCGAGAAATCCGCGCAGGCCAAGCCGGTCGATGGTAATCCAGCCCCAGTCCCCGTAATGCCGGTCGCAGAAGTCGGTGAAGGCCGCGAGGTCCCGAGTGTACGCCTTCACCGTGTGCGGCGAGACGTCGCGCTCTTTCTCCAGATGCACGAGGTACTCGGTCACTTCAGGGCGAGGAGTCATCAGCTCCAGACAAGAAGCAAAAGCTTGGCCGCAGATGAACGCAGATAAGAACGGATCGTTCCGCGTGCCATTGAGATTCAATGCCAGAGTCGACGTTCGGGTGTTTGTTGTTCAACAGCACACCTGACGATACCTATTCAATTGATGCTTAATGGGTGTGCTTTTGAATACAAAGTCACCGGTCAGCGGATGAAAATGGAAGCCGTTGAACACATCGGAGCGATCCGTTCCTATCTGCGTTCATCTGCGGCCAATTGTTTTTCTTTATGGATACCGGCTTCCTCGAGCCACGCCGCAAAGTCCGCCTGTGCCCGCTCGACCAGTAGCTCTCTCTTGCGATCCTTTTTTACCCCTCGCGGCGCTCGGGGCAAGCTCTTGCCGGGCAGCGGGTCAAGTAACCCGAAATTTGCGTTCATCGGCTGGAAGTGACTCGGGTCGGCCTCGCGGAGATAGCGGTAGAGCCCACCGAGCATGGTTGTCGCCGGCGGGACTGCTACCGGGAGGCCCTGAAGCCGGCGCGCCAGGTTGATCCCCGCCAGGAGACCGGTGCCGAGCGACTCGGTGTAACCCTCTACGCCGGTGATCTGTCCCGCAAAGAAGAGCTGGTCGTCCCCCCTGGCAGTGAGCCCGGGCCCCAGGCTGGCCGGACTGTTCAGGTACGAGTTCCGGTGGATGCTGCCGTAGCGCAAGTACTCGGCCGCGTCCAGACCCGGGATCGTACTGAAGACGCGCTGTTGCTCCGGTATGCGGAGCCGGGTTTGGAACCCCACCAGGTTCCACATCTGTCCCGCGCGATCTTCCCGCCGGAGCTGTACCACCGCATAGGGCTCCCGCCCGGTGCGGGGATCGGGCAATCCCACCGGCTTCATCGGCCCGAAGCGGAGCGTCTCCCGGCCGCGCCGGGCCATCTCCTCGACCGGCAGGCAGCCCTCGAAGTAGGGCACCTCGTCGAACTCATGACCGTGAAACTGATCGGCGGCGATGAGCGCATCGATGAACGCCTCGTACGCCGCGGCGTCGAGGGGGGCGTTCAGGTAGTCGTCGCCATCGCCCTTGCCGTACCGGGACAGCGCGTACAACCGGCCGTGGTCGAGCGAGTCGGAGGATACCACGGGCGCTATGGCGTCGTAGAAAGCGAGCGCCGATGAGCCGAGCCGGGCCGTAAGAGCGCCGGCGAGCCGCTCCGAGGTCAGTGGCCCGGTGGCGATGACGCCAGGCGAGGGGAGCTGGTCCACCTCCTGGCGCATGAGCGTGATGTTGGGATGGGCGATCACCTGCTCGTGCACCGCACGGGAGAACACCTCCCGATCGACGGCCAGCGCGGTGCCTCCGGGGACCCGCGCTCCATCGGCGCACGGGAGCAGAATGCTCCCCAGGGCGCGGAGCTCGGCCTTGAGCAGCCCGTGGGCGTTGGTGAGCTCCACCGATTTGAAGGAGTTGCTGCAAACGAGCTCGGCGAGACGATCGGTCTGGTGAGCGGGAGTCTTCGTCTTCGGCCGCATCTCGCACAGCGTCACCCGGACGCCGCGCTCGGCCAACGCCCACGCTGCCTCCGAGCCGGCGAGACCTCCGCCGACGACAGTGGCGTTCACGCCAGAGCAACCTCTCCCGGTTCGGCGACCACGATACGGTGGCCGCACTTGAGGCAGGTGCGGCTCTCTCCATCGGCCTTGCTGATCTTCTTCTCCATGCCGAGCCACCCGCAGCTGGGGCAGGTCTCCGGCACCGGCCGGTTCCAGGTGGAGAAATCGCACGCCGGATAACGCAGGCACCCCCAGAACGACTTGCCCCGCTTGGTGCGCCGCTCGGTGAGATCGCCATCGGGGCACTTGGGGCACTTGAGTCCCATCGGGAGCGAACGGGTGCCCTTGCACTTGGGGTACGTGGTGCAGGCCAGGAACTCGCCGAAGCGCCCGGTCTTGATGACCATGGCCGAACCGCAGAGATGGCACTTCTCGTCGGTGGGGCGGTCCGGGACCTTGTTCCGCTTCAGCGACTTCACATAGTCGCACGTATCCTTGTACTTGATGCATGCGAGATACGGCCCGAAGCGACCGGTGCGAAGCTCGATCGGCGAGCCGCACTTGGGGCAGCGTTCCTTGGCCAGCTCCTCCGGTTTGAGCCCGTGCGCATCGGCGACAAGTGCATTCAGGTCCACGGCGTTCAATGCTTTGACGAAGGGGCCATAAAAGTCCTTGAGCACCCGCTGCCACTTCAGCTCCCCGTCTTCGATCCGGTCCAGCTCGTCCTCCATTTCGGAGGTGAACTCGACGTTGAAGATGTCGGGGAACTTGCCGATCATGATCTTCTCGACGGTTTCGCCCAGGTCGGTCGGGAAGAAGCGCCGCTGATCCACCCGCACGTACTCGCGGGCAGACAGGGTCGAGATGATGGCGCTGTAGGTGGACGGCCGGCCGATGCCGAGACGCTCCAGCTCCTTGACCAGGCTGGCCTCCGAGAAGCGCGGCGGCGGCTCGGTAAAGTGCTGCGAGGGGGTGATCTCCCGGACCTCCACCTGGTCTCCCACGACCAGCGGCGGGATGGGGGGGAGATCGTCCATGGTCTTTCCTTCTTCCTTCTCCCGTCCCTCGGTGTAGAGCACGTGGTAGCCGTCGAACACGAGCACCGATCCCGACGCGCGGAAGAGATACTCGCCGAGATCGAAGTCCACGATAGTCATGTCGTAGACGGCCGGCGTCATCTGCGAGGCGACGAACCGCTGCCAGATCAGCTGGTAGAGACGGTACTGGTCGGACTCGAGATGGGGTTGCACGTCCTCGGGGCGGAGGCTGACATCGGTGGGCCGGATGGCCTCGTGGGCGCCCTGCACCCTGGCGTTCTTCTTGGCGCTGTAGCGGTTCGGCTCCTCGGGCAGATACGGCTTGGTGTAGTTCTTCTTGATGAAGCCCCGCACCGACGCAATGGCCGTGTCAGACACCTGGGGCGAGTCGGTTCGCATGTAGGTGATGAGACCGACCGGGCCATCTCCGCCGACATCCATGCCTTCATACAGATCCTGAGCCGCACGCATCGTACGCCGGGACGAGAAGCCGAGCTTCTTGGCGGCTTCCTGCTGTAGCGTGCTGGTGGTGAACGGCGCGCCCGGGTTCTTCTTCCGGTTGCGCCGCTCCACCTTGGAGACGATAAACGGCTTTGGCCGTACGGCATCGACCACCGTGCGGGCATCGGCCTCGGTGTGGAGCTGCGGCTTGTGCCCGCCCACCTTGGCCAGCGCGGCCTCGAAGGTCTGGCCGTCCTTGGCACAGAGCGCCTCGATGGTCCAGTACTCCTGGGGCGTGAATGCCCGGATCTCCCGTTCCCGCTCCACGATCAATCTGAGGGCGACGGTCTGGACCCTCCCTGCGGAAAGGCCGGTCTTGATGCTCTTCCATAGAATGGGGCTGGCCTTGTAGCCGACCAGCCGATCAAGAATCCGACGGGCCTGCTGGGCATCCACCTTCCGGTCGTCGATTTGGCCCGGGTCCTTGAGCGCCTCCTGGATGGCGGCCTTGGTAATCTCGTGGAAGAGGATGCGGTGGGTGGGAACCACCCCCTTCAACTGGTCGGCTACATGCCAGGCGATGGCTTCGCCCTCGCGGTCAGGGTCAGTAGCGAGGTAGATGACCGAGGCGCCCTTGGCCGCCTTCTTGAGCTCGGAGAGAGTCTTGGTCTTGCCTTTGATGGTCACATACTTCGGCTCGAAGCCGTTATCCACGTCGACGCCGAGCTCGCGGGTGGGTAGATCGCGCAGGTGCCCCACGGTCGCCCGCACGTCGTAGCCCGAGCCGAGATACTTCCCGATGGTCTTGGCCTTGGTGGGCGACTCGACGATCACCAGGGCAGGCCTCCGGCTACGCCCAGCGGGACCCGCCCCGTTGCCGCCAGGTCCGCCGAGCTTGGCCTTGGCGCTCTTCACGCTCCGGGGCGTACCTGCGGCCTTCTTCGCGGCTTTTACCGCTCGCTTCGGTCGTGTCGCCATAAATCCAGTGTAATTGCTCCGATCATCAAATGGTCAAGGCGGGAGGTAACAAAAAACCCGCACGTCCCATAAATGCAAGCTCATCGGGCCGATCCCTACGGCACCCTACCAACCGGCGTGTCGCCGGGCCAGTTCCACGACCCCATGGGCGACCGCCTCGGCGGCGGCAGTGTCGGCCGGCACCCGCTGGTGGGCCAACAGGTAGAACGGCCCTCGTTCCTGGAGCAGCGTACGCATTCGTTGCAACGGATCCGTGCCAGTCAGCAGGGGCCGGACCTCGCCTTCCTCGCTCCGCTTGGCAGCGGTTGACGGCTGGCACTCGAGATAGACAACCAGGCTCGTCGTCTTGGCGGCCTCGAGCTCGCCGGGCTGTGCGGCCCACCCTCCACCCGGCACGATAACGCCAGGCGCTCCGGCCTGGGCGGCCTTGACCGCAGCACGCTCCATCTCCCGGAACCGCACCTCGCCGACCATGCCGAAGATCTGCGACACCGGCTTGCCCATCTCCCGCACCAGCAGACCATCGATGTCGATCACGGGAGCGCCGAGCGCCTCGGCCACGAGACGGCCGATGGTGGTCTTGCCCGAGCCGGGCAGCCCGACCAACACGATGTGCCGGGGCATCAGCCCTCGGTGGCCCGCCGCAGCGCCGCCCAGCGGGAGCCGAGCGCCGCGACATACCCATCGTAGTTGCGGCGCATCTCCCGCAGCGAGTCGCCGCCGAACTTCTCCAGCATCGCATCGGCCAGAGCGATCGCCACCAGCGCCTCGGCGATGACTCCCATCGCGGGCACGGCGGTGATGTCGGAGCGCTCGCTCACCGCCTTGGCCGGCTCGCCCGACTGCAGATCCACCGTGGCCAGTGGCGACATCAGCGTCGCGATGGGCTTCATCGCTACCTTAACAATCACCGGTTCCCCGGTGGTCATGCCGCCCTCGAGCCCACCGGCATTGTTGGTGGGCCGGCGGAAGCCACCGCGAGAATCGCCAGCTGCCCCGCCTTCTATCGGATCATGGACCTCGGACCCCGGCCGCCGGGCCGCCTCGAAGCCCATCCCGATCTCGACCCCCTTCACCGCCGGGATCGACATCAGCATTCCGGCCAGCCGGCCATCCAGCTTCCGGTCCCAGCTCACGTGGCTGCCCAGCCCGACGACGACCCCCCGGGCCACGACCTCGACTTCACCTCCGAGGGTATCGCCGGCCTTCTTGGCGGCATCGATCCGCCGGATGATCGCGGCCTCGGCGGCCGGATCCAGCACCCGCACCTCGGAGCGATCGGATGCTTCGTTCAGGGGGACCGGCAGGTCGGTGGGCGCGGCGCGAATGCCACCCATCGAAAGCACGTGGCTTCCCACCTCCACCCCGAATTCGTCGAGCAGCCGCTTGGCCAACGCGCCCGCGGCGACTCTGGCCGTGGTCTCCCGTGCGCTCGCCCGCTCGAGGATGTCCCGGGCATCGATCCGGTCGTACTTCAGCATTCCAGCCAGATCGGCGTGGCCGGGCCGGGGACGGGTTACCCGGCGGCGGCGCAGCTCCCCGACGTCCTGAGACGCCTCATAGGCCATCACGTCTTCCCAGTTCGCCCAGTCGCGATTGTGAATCAGCATGGCAATCGGCGAGCCGAGCGTCTCGCCGGCCCGGAGCCCGGAGAGCCATTCGATGCGGTCGCGCTCGATCTTCATCCGCGCCCCGCGGCCGTACCCGAGCATCCGGCGGGCGAGCTCGCGATCCACCCACTCCGCCGAGACCGGGAGACCTGCGGGCAGCCCCTCGACGATAGTGACGAGGGCCTTACCGTGTGATTCGCCTGCGGTAGAGAATCGGAGCATGATGACCGGTCCCTTTGGAGGAGGTCCGCCACAGCCCTGATTCTAACGAACGAGCCCGGCTTGCGCCGGGCCCATTCTGTTTCGAAGAGACTAACCTATGTCATCACTCAGGCGTGATGCCGTCGTCGATGATCCGGGGGGTGACCAGGATGATCAGGTCACGCCGGTTTTCCTGGTTCGAGCTGAAGCTGAACAGCTTGCCGATGATCGGAAGACCGGAGAGCAGCGGAATACCGGACCGGGTGTTTTTTACTACCGTCACCGTGAGGCCGCCGATGACCGCGGTCTCGCCGTCGTTGACCAGGAGCTGGTTGTCAGCCTTCTGGGTCTGGAAGATGAAGCCGAGGTCGGCGGCTGCGAGCTCCTGGAGCGACGACCGTTCCGTGTGCAGCTCCATGGATATCTGGCGATTGCTGGTCACGTGCGGTGTTACGGTCAGCCGGATACCGGTCTCCTTGAACTGCACGTTGGACGTGGCGGCAGCTCCGCCAGTACCCGCGTCGATCACTCGGACCGGGGTTTCCTCACCGACGAGAATGTCGGCCTTCCGGTTGTCCAGTGTGGTGATGACCGGCTCGGCCTGGATATCCGAGAGATCCATTCGCTCGAGCGCGCTCAGGAACGAGGTCAGGTTGAACCCGCCCAGGGCGGTAGAGAAGACCAGGTCGAGCGCCGAGCCGACGATGGTGCCGCTCGCATTACCAATGGCCGATACCGAGTTGCCGCCCAGATCTATGATGTTCACATCCTTGGCGAACGACGATCCGGTAGCCGGATTGGTCCGCTGCACCAGGGTGTTGAAGAACTGGCTGTTGTTGCCCAGGTCGTACTTGAGCCCGAGCTGCTCGATGTCGGTCCGGTCCACGAACACGATCTTGGCCTTGATCGACACCTGGGGCGTCCGGATGTCGAGGCCGCGCACGAAGTCGGTCAGATTGGCGAGCCGGCTCCGGGTATCCGTGAGGATGAGTGAGTTCGAGTTGTCGTCGGCGATGACCTTACCCCGACCCTTGGTCAGGCTGCCTTCGATGCTCTTGGTCATGTCCTTCGCCTTGCCGTAGTTGATCCGCACGACGGCGGTCTCCAGCGGCTCGAGCGAGTCCAGCACCGCGAGTGCGGATGGCGCATCGACCCGGATGATCCCGCCCGGCATTTCCTGGGCGGACAGGCCCTGGCTGGCCAGGATGGCCTGGAACGCCTGGGGCCAAGGCTGATTCCGGATCTCGGCGTTGACTTCGCCCTTGACGTCCTTGCCCAGAATGATGGTCCGTCCGCTGAATGCGGCGAACCCGGCGACCACGTCGGCGATGCTGGCGCGGTCCCACACGACGGTGATCCGCGGCTCCTCCATCGGCGCGCGCGCCAGCGGCTTCTCGGTGGCGCCGAGCTTGACTTCGGGCTCGCGCCGCGGCTTGGCGGCAGGCACCGGTGCTTCGGTCGGATCGTTGGACGACCAGGCCAGGAAGCTCTGGTCGGTGCCGAACGACACCCGGATGGCGTCGGCGACGCGCTCGAGGTGATAGTCCTTGGCACCGTCCAGCTCCATCACGATACGGACGACGTCGTGCTGGAACTGAGAGTAGCGCACGTTGAGCACGCCTCCCCGCTTGACCCCGTCGTACAGAGTCCCGGAGTTGCCCTTGAGCCGGGCACCGACCACGTCCAGCACCAGCCGGTCGGGCCGTTCGAGCATGAAGTCGCGCACTTCCACCGCACCACGCACGTTGATGACGACGTCGGCGCGTCCGGGAGATGGCTGGACGCTGACGCCCGTGACCTCACCGCTCGCGGGACCATCGGCGCGTCCCGCGGAGGTCACTCCGAAGATCGCGAAGGTGGCGAGCATTAGGCCAGACAGTCGGGTCATTGGATTACGTCCTCCTGCTTCCGGAGCGAAAGGGTTTCTTGCCGTTCAAAGCCGAAGTCCTCGATCATGAACACCACGTCACGGTCACGAATCTGCACCAGGCGTGAGCGGCCGACCTGGTCGCCTGCCCGGAGCTTGTGCCGCTTGCCGCCCTCCTTCTCCCGGAACACCGCCACGCTGCTCGACGGCGTCCGTAGATTCTGATAGATCCCCACCAGCTGGAGATCGGCCAGCTCAGGCCCGTTCTTGGCCATGTTGAACAGGGAGTTGAACGGGTCGCGGGCGGCACCGCCGTAGGAGAAGGTCTCTCGAGACATCTCGATCTCCTTGGCCTTCCGCACCGAGTCGGCCCACACCACCGAGTCGTTCGACGCGACCACGACTGCGGTTTGCGCTGGAGCCGCCATCGCAGCAGCCGGCTTCATGCTGTCTGCTGCAGCCGCGGCATGGGCGGTGTCCTTAGCCGCCGGCTGCGCCGCGGCAACGGTGGTCGGCTGGGCCATCGTCTCCTGGCCGCAGACCGACTGGGCCTGGGTCAGAATCATCTCCTCCGATGGCGCGGCGGTCTTGGGCTTCCTCTTTCTCGACTTTGTCTTCGGGTTGAAGGCCGCGGCCTTCCCCAGCTCGATGCGGACCGAGTCTACGCACGCGACCTGGCGAACCTGGGCCAGTGAATCGGCCAGATGCCGGGCCTTGCGCAGGCTATCGGTGCGGGCGCGGATCGTGGCCAGCTTGGCCTGGTCCGCCATGGCGGCCTGCTCCTCTTTCTTATTGGAGAAAGCGGAGCACCCAGCCAGCGCGAGCGCGACTAGGAGAGCGAACCCGTAGGCATTACGTGCCACTGGCCTCTCCTTCCGAGTTGGGAGACTTCACGTAGGTGCGAATCTGGAACTTGGCCTCGAGCAGCGCTCCGGTGGTGTCACCGAGCACCTTGGCCGCCTGGCTGTTGGCGACCGCGATCGTCAGATCGTACGGCACGATGATCCGCTGCAGGCTGGCCACATCGGCCATGAACTGGCCGATCTGATCGTACCTGCCGATGACGGACATGTTGTACTTGTAGGTGTCGAACGGCGCAGGCCCCTGCTCGACCGGCTGAGGCACCACCTGCGACAGCGTCACCCCCCGGATCTTGCTCCGGGTGGAGATGTCGTCCAGCAGGTTAGGCACCTCGTTCCGCTCCGGCACCAGGCGACGCAGCAGCGACAGACTCCCCCGGTAGCTCTCCAGCCGTTTGCGGACATCGGCAACCGTGCCACGCGCCAGCTCCTTCTTGGCGCTGTCGGTGGCGGCCTCGAGGTTGACGATCGTGTCCCGGATTGCGGCCACGTGCGCCTTCCTCGTCGCCAGCCCGTTTATGCCCACCATTTGGATGACCGCCCCGGTGTAGGCGACGTAGCCAACCAGCGCTGCGAGTCCCAGGGCCAGCAGCGGAGTAGCCTTTTCGTTGGAGATGGCCATGGCCTCACCTCACCGACTGACTGAAGGGAGCGGTGCGAATGTAGGCCGAGTCGGCCCTAGAAAACGTGGCGCGAATGGTGAAAGCGGTGACCGGCCGCTCCTTTTCGACGACCGTCTGGGCCGAGACCGGAGTCGCGTTCTCGATCCACGGCGACGCTTCCAACTGCCGCAGAAACCGGGTATAAGCCTGGATGTCAATGGTGCGCCCGTTGAGCTGAAAGGTGAGCACAGGAGCGGCAGCCGCCGCAGCCTGGGCCGCGGAGTCGGCCTTGGTCTTCGGCGTCTCGGCAGTAGGGGTTTGGGCGACATTGGCCTGCACGGTGACCGGGCCCATGTCCACCAGCCAGGTGTAGGCCGGCAATGCCTTGGTCACCTCGTCGAGCAGGTGAGGCCATATATAGCGATCGCCATCCACGTTCCGGATGACGGTGATCTGCGCAAGCAACGAATCACGGATCATCTCCTGGCGGCGCTTGTCGGCCAGGAAGGTCTTGAACCGGCGGTTCTCGCTGCGAGCCTGTTCCAGCCGGGGCTCGAGCGAATAGAGCTGCCGGACGGTGTTCAGGTAAATGAACCCGAGCCCGGCGACCACGCAGATCCAGCCGCCCACGGCGGCCATGAGGAGCGGATCCTTCACCTTGGTGCCCAGACCGCGGAAGTTGTCCAGCAGCCCCTTGAAGGGGTTGGTGCCGGCGCGCTTGCGCTTCTGACCGGGCTTGAGGTTGACGGTAATCATCTGGTGACGGATCCCTGGGTCGGGGTCAGGCTGCGGAACGGAGTGCGAGACCGATCGGGAGCATCAGCAAGGGAGCGACCTCGTCCACCTGCATCGAATCGAACACGCCTTCAGCCACCTGCAGCTTCTCGATCGGATTGGCGAGCTGAACCGGAATCTGGAGCCGGTCTCCCAGCGCCCGGCTCAGCCGCGGAATCCGCGACCCGCCGCCGGTGAGGAAGATCCGAGAGATCCCGCCGGCCGAACGGCTGGCCGTCTGGAGGAACGCTCCGGCGCGCTCAATGCCTACCGCCAGCTCCTCCGCCCGCGTCTGCAGAAACGCCTCCGGGATCTCACCGCTCGAGCCCCCCTGCAGCATGCGCTCCGCTTCTTCGGCCGACTGACCCCGCTCGCGCTGCAGGTCCTCGCGGAACCGCCGCGTGC
>JBBQXQ010000079.1:0-15687 GCA_038209515.1 Gemmatimonadales bacterium | reverse complement strand
CGAGTCGTATAGCGCCTGAAGCAGTAGAAAGATAGGGCCAACAGGGCCACAGGCAGCACGCCGAGCAGAGTAATGCGAAGCCCCCGGAATAGGCGCACGAGCGTCCCTCTGGTGCTCGAGCCGGAGTAAGGGTCGAAATCGGGCAGGGGGTTGAGGATACTGGCAAACATCCAACGGCCGAGAGAATCACGGACATAAAATAGATAGGCCAAGACAAGCAGGCACACTAGCGGCGTGTAGAAGATGAGGAATCGCGCGTGGACATCGTAGACCGGGAGGAGCCGAAGCGCCGTGACGGGAATCGGCAGCAGCGCCAGCAAAAGGGCACACCCAATCAACGCATTGATGAGGGCGGCCGAGTAGCTTCGACCTTGCCCGCCTGGCTCACGAGCAGGCGGGCGGGCTGTGGGGCTAGACATCCTTCAGGTCCACGTCGAGCGAGCGCATCACCCCAACTTACTCTTCTGGAACAGTCGGCACTACCTCAAGCGTAGCGATATCGTCTCACGGGGATTCGTCCAATCCGATGCTTGCAAGCGCATGGGTGAGTCTCCGCGCGCCGGCTGCCGCGCTCGGGCTGTGGACAAGGCGCCGAGCCGTTCCGGACGCACGCGTCTCGCGTCAACCGCTCACGGCTTTGGCGCGGCGGCGCCTTACATTCGAATGGTGGATTTGGAGCTCGGGGGGACACCAAAGATGAATGGAGATCGCCAGGGTCGTCGGCGAGCCGGCATAGAAAGCCGGCCCGCCGCATCCCGATGCAAGTGGGGAGTCCTTGCGGCTTGCCTATGATCGAGGTCTCCCCCGCGCTCACTTACACTCGACCTTGAACCCATCCACGAAGCTGGTGAGCGTGCCGTTGGCGTTGACCGTAATATGAAAGGTCTCATGGACCAGGAAGTTATTGCCCGGGCCCTGGCCGATGATCCTGAAGTTGTTGATTAACGTGAAGACCACTCCCACCCGGCCGAAGTGAAGCCTATCCTGAGTCCCTCCAGTTGCCTGGTATTTGGCTCCGGTAGTCTGTCCGATACCGCTCACACCCTGCGGTTGGAAGTGCTCCTTGAGGCTAAAGTTGCCTGAATTGCTGATGGTCACGTGGAAAAGCGCGTGCAGGTTTCCCGTCAAGTGCACCAATTCACCGGCTCCGCCCGCTGCGCAGGAGACGAAGACGAAGAAGTCCAGCGGAATGACTGTGTTTTCCGTGACCTGAAGGGCTCTGAACTCGGGTGGCTGATCGATAGTGGAAGCCACGGGTCCGTCAGTGTTCTCGCAGGCCGCCAGGAGCAGGGCGCCAGCCAGCCAGGGAAAGAAGGGTTTCATGGTAGCTCCACGGAGAGAGGGCTGGGATGAGTCCCAGGGCTGGTTGGCGTAAACCTCGCGGCCAACACCTCCATACTGGCGTCGGATCGTTAAGCCTGCGTGAAAATGATGGTTGACCATGGGTAAACCCGGCTGGTGAGCTTGCGACTCACGGGGCTCAACGTCTATCCGATCAAGTCGGCTCGAGGGATCGCGCTGCATGAGTCCGAGGTGGATAGCTTCGGCCTCCGCTACGACCGGCGCTGGATGGTAGTGAATCCCTCGGGGGAATTCCTTTCGCAGCGCACCTATCCGCGGCTGGCTCTGATCACCCCGGAAATCGACGGCAAGACACTGCGGGTCACGGCCCCCGAGATGCCGCCGCTGGAGCTTTCTTTGCAACCCAAGGAGACGGTCCGAAGCAGGGTCGCTGTCTGGGCCGACTTCTGTCCTGCGACCTGGCTAGGCGAGAACCCCGCGGACTGGTTCTCCGAATTCCTCGATTGCGCCTGTAGCCTGGTCCACATGTCCGACACTGTGGTGCGGCCCGTCAATCCCGAGTTCGCACCCCCCGGAACCCGGGTGAGCTTCGCCGACGGCTTTCCCTTCCTCCTCATCTCAGAGGAATCGCTGGCCGATCTCAACCGGCGTTTGGCTCAGCCCCTGCCGATGAACCGGTTTCGGCCCAATCTCGTGGTCGCCGGTGGCAATCCGTATGGGGAGGACGAATGGCAGCGCATCGAGATCGGCAGCATCCCCATGCGAGTGGTGAAGCCGTGTGGCCGTTGCGTAGTCACCACTACCGACCAGACCACGGGAGAGCGGGGCAAGGAGCCGATCCGTACCTTGGCGACGTATCGGCACCGGGACGGCGAGGTAATGTTCGGGCAGAACGTGCTGCACGAGCAATCGGGGCGTCTCCGGGTCGGCGATCCCGTGGTCGTGCGGTAATCCCTGCCGGGAGGCCACCGTTGGACAATTCGGTCGGGTAATGGCCCCCTCGCTGCGCTCAGGGTGACAGCTCTCGTTGACGGCCTCGCCCCTTACCGACCTCATGTAGATTCCCGCCCCATGGAAGTCCAGATCTTCGGCATCAAGAAGAGCGCCGATACCCGGAAGGCCCTCCGCTTTTTCGCCGAGAGGCGGGTGAAGACCCACTTCGTCGATCTCGAGGAGCGGCACGCCTCGCCCGGCGAGCTGAACCGCTTCGCCCAGAAGTTCGGCGGTGAGGCGCTGGTGAATCGCCAGTCACGGCGGTTCGCCGACCTCGGCCTGGGCGCCGCACGTCTCAGCGACGACCGCTGGGTGGAGAAGCTGGCCTTGGAGCCTTTGCTCCTGCGTATGCCGCTGGTGCGCTACGGCCAGCAGCTGACGGTCGGCGATGCTACGGACACGTGGCGTGATTGGACCGCCCGATGAGTCAGGTGTCCCTATCCGGAGTGGCGGTGGAGTTCGGCGCCACGCGGCTCTTCGAGAACGTCACCTTCACGGTCGACAAGGGCGAGAAGTGGGGTGTTGTGGGGCGGAACGGCAGCGGCAAAACGACGCTGTTCCGACTGATCACCGGGGAGGCTCAGCCGAGCCGCGGCACGGTGGCTCGGGTGTCGGGTCTGCGGTTCTCGGTGATGGAGCAGCACCGGGAATTTGCCGGCGCCACCACGGTATGGGAGGCCGCAGCCGGGCCTTTTGCCGAGCTGCTCGAGCTGGAGCGCTCGCTAGCCGAGCAAGGCATTGCCCTTGCTGAGGCGGGCGACCGCTGCACACCGGCGATGCTGGCGAAGTACGACCGCGACCTGGAGCGCTTCGAGCGGGAAGGTGGCTACACCCTGGCTCCTCGCATCGATGCGGTGCTCCACGGACTCGGCTTCGATCCCGACCGGGCCAGGACCCACGCGTTGGGCGGCCTCAGCGGCGGCGAGCGGGGCAGGGTGGGCCTGGCCCAGCAACTGGTGGCTCCGGCCGACGTACTGCTGCTCGACGAGCCGACCAACCATCTGGACCTCGAGACAACCCGCTGGCTGGAGAACTACCTGTCGGGGCTCGATGCCACGGTGCTCCTCATCAGTCACGACCGTGCCTTCCTCCAGGCGGTGGCCGATCACGTGCTCCATCTGGAGGCGGGCACCACGGAGTCCTACACCGGAGATTACGAGGCGTTCGTCCGCCAACGGGCAGAGCGTCGCCTGAGCCAGCAGCGCGCCTTCGACAAGCAGTCTCGCGTCCTTGCCTCGGAGGAGGACTTCATCCGGCGCAATATCGCGGGTCAGAAGAGCGCGCAGGCCAAGGGCCGGCGGCGACGGCTGGCCCGGGTGAGCCGGCTGAGCGCGCCGGCGGGCGAAGAGGGCACGATGGCCCTGCGACTCGAGGCAAACTCTCGCGGCGGCGACCAGGTGCTCGTGGCGGAGGACGTGCGGATCGTAATGGAAGACCGGGTCCTCTTGGACCGGTTCTCCACCCGGGTCCGCCGGGGTGAAGTCATCGGCTTCATCGGTCCGAACGGCACGGGCAAGACAACCCTGCTCCGCGGGTTCGTGGGAGAGCGGCCGCCGGACGCGGGAGAAGTACGCATCCCCGAATCGGTGCAGGTCGCCCACTACCGGCAGGACCTTGCCCAGGTGCCCGCCGACCGCTCGCTCTACGAGCTGATCAATGACCTGAGGCCCAACTGGGGCAGGGGTGCCATTCAGGGCCATCTCGGCCGCTTTGGTTTCTCGGGCGACTCGGTGCTGCGGCAGACTGGAACCCTTTCCGGTGGCGAGCGCGCTCGGGTGGCGCTGGCGATGATAATGCTGTCTGGTGCCAATCTGCTGCTCTTCGACGAGCCTACCAATCATCTCGACGTGGAGTCCATCGAGGCGCTGGAAGATGCCATCGAGGTCTACGACGGCACCGTCATCCTGGTCAGTCACGACCGGGCGCTGCTCCGAGCCCTCACCAACCGTGTGTGGGTGCTGCACCAGGGCCGGATTACCGACTTCCCCGGCGGCTTCGAAGAGTGGGAAACGGTCAGTGCGGAGCGGGTCCACGCCGCCACCGTGGCCGCGTCAGAGGACGAGGCGCTGCGGCGGGTGCACGAGCGCAAGCAGACCCGCCGGGCCAAGGACGGCCAGAAGCAGACCCAGACAGCACGCCGAACCGCCCAGCGGACGGTGGAAGAAGCCGAGGGGCGGGTGACAACCTGCGAGGCGCGGGTCGCCGCACTGCGAGCGCAGCTCGAGGATCCCGCGCTCTACTCGACGGCGTCGGGCTCCGCCCAGGCGCAAAAGCTCGGCATCGAGCTGGAGGCAGCACGGACCGAGCTCGACCGGGCTCTTAAGGAGTGGGAGACCGCCAGCGCAGCAAGAGAGTTAGCCGCCGGACACCCGCTGCCGCGGGTACCCGAACGCAGATAAACGCAGATCAAAAATGGCGGAGTGTTGTTCAAGAGCACGCTGTATCTGTGTTCATCTGCGGCTGATACTGATCTGGGGCGAAGATCGCAGAGTCTGGAGAACGACGCAGTAGCGCTCGGTCAGCTTGAGCAACGTATTCAGCTGCTCGGGTGACGCGTCGGTGTCGAGCTCGAAGCCGAGCCGGATGCTCTGAAAGCCCACCGGCACCTCCTTACTCACGCCCAGCGTGCCGCGGAAGTCGAGATCACCCTCGGCGTGTACCGTCCCATCGCGTACCGGGACCTCGAGCGCGCTGGCGACGGCTCTGAGCGTCACGCCGGCGCACGCGGCGAGCGCCTCGAGCAGCATGTCCCCGGAACAAGCCTGGAGACCGGTACCCCCGGTGGCCGGGTGCAACCCGGCCTCCACGGTGGCCCGCCCGGTCTCGACCCTGCAGCTCACCCCCGCTCCGTCCAGCCGACCTGAGGCTTTAAGCGTGACGACCGCGCGAGCCGGGTCGTCGCGGTACTGCTGCTTGAGAGGTGCCTGGAGGGCGCGAAGATCCTGGGCTTCCATCGGAGGGTCCGGTCAGAGTTGACCGAAGCGTACTCCGATACAAATGCGAACGGGAGCGGCTGGGCCGCTCCCGTCGCTACGTTCGATGGTGCGGAGCCTTAGTGCGAGGTAACGCCGAGTCCAAGCTGAAGGACGTTGGCTGATCCGCCACTAAAGGAACCGCGGAACCAGTTCGCGACCGGGGTCAGGGACAGGTTACGACCCACCCGGACGTCATACCCAAGGCCCGCGATCATCCCGAAGCCCGATCCGTTGGCGAAACCGTCATCGAGCACCGAGTACCCAACTCCGCCCTTCAGGAACAGACCATTGGTGACCATCGGGTACCAATAGGCCGCGCCGGACATGTTGCCCATGGTCAGCCTCTGTCCGAATTCGCTCTTGGTCCAGCCGTTGGTCTCCACCCCGAGGAGAATGTTCTGCCGGAGCGTGCCACCCAACTTGAAGTAGCCGCTCGCGCCGCCCAGCCGATCGCAGCCGCTGCAGCCCAGCGAGCCGTAGCCGAGACCGCCGCCGATCCAGAACCCTTGCCGGGTCTGCGCCTGCTGCGCATTAGCCGTCGTGGCGAGTAAAATCGCCAGGAGCGCGCAGAACCCTGTTGCCTTGAGCTTACCCATGTTGCCTCTAAAAGGTTGGAGGGAAGTGCCGAGCTCGCCGGGGATGCCGCGTTCGGCGCCGCTGTAAGGTGGTGGCGCGCTTGGAGGCAAGATGCAGACCATTTCACGTCGGTCGTAAGTTGTTGCTATTTAGTGTGTTCGATTGCCGGTTCTCGGGAGGCCTCCTTGCGATTCGCATTCGATGCTGCCGCGTACGGCGTTACCCCAAAACGAAACGGGGGCGGCACCTGCCGCCCCCGTCGCGCTACTGTAGTTGGAGCTTTTTAGCGCCGGCGAGGAGCCGGGGCGCCCTTGCTACCAAAGTTGTAGCCCAGGGTCATGCCAAAGCGCGCGTTGCTGCCGGTCAGCCCAAGCGGAATGTCGACGCTGGGACGGATCGAGATGTTCTGGCTCATGACCAGGCCGATGCCAAGCTGCGCCAGGCCGTAGCTATCCGAGGCCGAGCCCAGGGAGGTGCCGACCGAGTCCTTAGCCGACAACTTGGTGTGGGCCCACGAAATACCCGCGGTCGGAACGATCTTCATGCGGGGATTGGAGCCACTCAGGACCGTGCCAAAATTCACGCCCAGGGTCGCATCCTGGGTCGAGGAATTGAAGTTCACGTCGTCCGGACCGTTCCCGATGGAGAAGCTCGCGTTCGGGCACACGTGGATCGGATTCCGCGACTTCCCGACCGCCGTCTCGTAGCCGGCGTGGGCCCCGATGTTCAGAGGATGGGATGAGGCGCCGTCGATCGACAGAGTCTGAACCCCGAGGTTACCCCAGAGGCCGGACTGCATGCCGTACCCAACGGCCGCACCGAAGCTGTTGACCCCGCTGCTGAACATGCCATTGCCGGTCACTTGCATTGGAGCATTGGAGAATGAGGCCAGGCCCATACAGGTCTGAGCCACTGCGGGCGACCGAACGATCGCGAGCAGGGCAAGCGAAACCACGAGACTGCGGCGCATGTAGGTCTCCGACGCTGAAGGTGGATGTACCCTGCCCGATCGAGATCGATCGTCAACGCAGCGCCACGGGTGCGGGCGACTGCGAACTCGAGTGCAGGGGTCAGAGGGGGAGACGCCTACCCTGGATAGGATAGGCCGAAGGGAGAGCATTCGCTCGGCTTCGGTAGCTGGACCATCCTATGGCGCCGAAACGCCCAGGACTCCTGGCTTTGCGTCCCCGCCTCACGACGGGTTTGCCTTTATCGACCGCCGCCCCAGTGGGGCGACGGAGAGATGCTAACAAGGCGGCCCGAGTCGCGCAAGGGCTGTTGCAAGTATCCACTTGCACACAGTGCAAATGCGTGCTATACTGGCCCCATGTCTGTCCGTGACCAACTGCTAGAAGCTGCCGCACACCTGTACGCGGAAGCCGGTTATCGCGGCGCCACCACTCGGCGCATCGCGATGCAGGCCGGCGTCAACGAAATCACGCTGTTTCGCCATTTCGGCTCGAAGGACGCGTTGATCCGCGAAGCCATCGCGCGAGCAGGATCGTCCATCGAGCCACAAGCCCTTCCCAATCCGCCGCGCGATCCTTCGCGCGAGCTCAAGGACTGGGCCAGGGCTCACATCGCTGCATTACGTAAACGCCGATCGTTGATCCGAACGTGCATGGGAGAGATCGAAGAGCATCCGGGAATCTTTTCCGGGGAAAACAATGCGCCCGCCGAGGCGGCCAAGGCATTGTGTCAGTACCTCCGGCGACTGCGAGAGACCGGGCAGGCCAAGGCTCAGTTCGATGAGGTCGCGGCCTCGACCATGCTGATGGGGGTGCTGTTCGCGGATGCCATGGGGCGGGATATCATGCCCGAGATGTACCGGAACGAGCCGGATCAGGCGCTCGACGAGTACATCAGGCTTTTTCTGCGCTCGATCGGAGTCGGACGTCGACGGAACGTGGGTACTTCATGAAGTTTTACTTTGCGGCCCTCGTGCTTTCCTGTCTGCGGGTTACTCTCTTGGCGTCTCAGGAGAGCCAGGCGCGCCCGCTCACCCTGAGCCAGGCGCTCGAGCTCGCGGAAAAGAAGAGTGAGACCGTGGGCATTGCCAGGGCCGACCTGGCCCGGGCAGAAGGCGACCGGCGCCGTGCCCGAAGTGCCTACTTCCCCCAGCTTACCGGATCGGCTTCCTACCAGCGAACCATAAGGAGCCAATTCTCGGCGTTGGAGTCGGGCGGCGATACTAGCTCGACGCCGGCCACGACCTGCAGTCGTTTCGTGCCCCAGCCGGGCCTTCCTATCGACCAGCGACTCGACTCGCTCGAGAGTGCGGTCGAATGCGCCAGCGCCGCCGATCCATTCGCGAACTTCCGGAACCTGCCGTTCGGACGAGAGAACACGTACCGCTTCGGGCTTTCGTTTTCCCAGACTCTCTTCAGCGGTGGGCAGGTCGGCGGACAGGCTCAGGCGGCGGCTGCGGTGGTCCGCAGTGCGGCACTCGGCCTGACATCCGCGAGGGCCCAGCTTCTCTTGGACGTCACCGGCGCGTATTTCGACGCAACATTAGCCGACCGACTCCTGACCATTGCCCAGGCGACGCTGGAGCAAGCCGACACGACGCTGAGCCAGACGCAGCTGGCGCGCCAGGTGGGAAATCTCTCCGAGTTCGACCTGCTTCGAGCCCGGGTCACCCGCGACAATCAGCGGCCTGTGGTGATCCAGCGGCGGGCAGACCGGGACCTGGCCTACTACCGGCTAAAGCAGCTACTCGATTTCCCGCTCAACCAGCCACTCGTGCTCACCACCGAGCTGGGTGATGCGGCGTTGATCGATTCCACTCGAATCGCGACAGTCGTCGAAACGCTTGGCGATACCGCGGCGGCAGGGCGGGCTCCGGTTCGGCAGGCCGCCGAGGCCGTCACTGCACAGCGCGGCCTCGTGCGCGTGGCGCGGGGGCAGCGCTGGCCCCAAGTGGCGCTCACCTCGGAGTACGCTCAGCTCGCATTCCCCGATAAGGTGTCACCGTTTGGCTCCGACTTCGTCTCGGACTGGAGCGTGTCCCTCGGGCTGCGGCTTCCGATCTTCACCGGCGGCAGGATAGGTGGCGATGTTGCCGTGGCGCGGGCAAATCAGACCCAGGCGGAACTCAGGCTCCAGCAGGCCCGCGAGTTTGCCGAGGTCGATGCTCGGAACTCCGCGACCCAGCTGGAGGCAGCCCAGGCGGGCTGGGAGGCGAGTGCCGGGACCGTGGAGCAGGCGGGGTGGGCCTATGAGATCGCGGAGTTGCGCTATCGCGAGGGCATCTCGACCCAGACCGAACTCCTCGATTCGCGGGTCCAGCTCCAGCAGGCCCAGGCGGGCCGGGCTCGCGCCGCTCGAGACCTTCAGGTGGCCCGAATGCGGATCGCCCTCTTGCCTGCGTTGCCGCTGACGCTCCCATCCGGAGCCGGCGCCACCAGCGTGCAGACCACCACTCAGACCGGCGTGACCACGACGCCGACGTACCAACCACCCGCGCCGCCGCCCGCAATCGGTGCCCCGGGATCGGTTCAAACCGGAGCAACAGGTCCATGAAACGGCTGTCGGCGCTGGCGGCGTTCGTGCTCTCCCTTGGAGCGTGCAAGGGCAAGGCTGCGGAGACCGGAATGACCTCTACCGACCCGGTCGTGATGATCGGGCGGGAGAACATCGCGGTCGCCAGGCTCGCCGAGCTACGCAGCGGGCCGGCAATCTCGGGCACGCTGGAGCCCAAGCTGGACGCAAAGCTCCGTGCCGAGATCAGCGGAGCGGTGGAGCGGACCTTCGCGGACGAGGGCATGCGAGTACGCCGGGGGGCACTGCTGGCGCGGATCGATGACAGCGCCGTGCGAGATGCATACCTCTCGGCGAAGTCGGCGGTCCGTACGGCCGAGGCCGCATTAAAGAACGCGCAACGGAATGCCGAGCGGGCGTCCCGCCTGGCCAAGGCCGGCGCCTTGCCCGAGCGGGATCTGGAGACCGCTCTCTGGAACGCGACCAACGCCGAGGGGGCGCTGGCCGACGCGCGGGCACGGCTCGCTTCGGCGGAGAAGCAGCTCGAACACACCCAGGTTCGGGCCACCATCGACGGGATCGTGAGCGAGCGGCAAGTCGCCGCCGGCGACGTGGTACAGGTGGGCTCCGCGATGTTCACCATCGTCGATCTTCGAACGCTCCGACTGGAGGCCACTGTGCCCGTGGAGGAGCTGGGTCGGCTGCGTCAGGGGTCACCGGTGGAGTTCGGGGTGAGCGGCTTCGATCGTCAGTTCACCGGGCGGATCGAGCGGATCAACCCCGCCGTGGACCCGGCTACGCGGCAGGTCCGCATCTACGTGAATGTGCCGAACGCTGAACAGTCGCTGGTGGCCGGGCTCTTTGCCGAGGGCCGGGTGGCCACCGATGCACGGCGCGCCGTCGCAGTGCCGCTCTCGGCGGTAGATCGCCGCGGCACCGCGCCGGTCATCCACCGGGTGAAGGGCGGTAAGGTGGACGTGGTGCCGGTACAGCTGGGCGTGAGCGACGAGGCGGCCGAGCTGGTCGAAGTCTCCGCCGGTCTCGCGCAGGGCGACACGGTGCTCCTGGGGTCGGCTCAGGGCGTCACTCCGGGTACCGCCGTGCGAGTGACGCAGGATGAGGTTCGCCGCTGATGTTCATCTCCGATTTTGCGATCAAGCGGCCAATCGTCACCGTCACCGCGATGGTGGCGCTGGTGGTCTTCGGCATCTTCGCGCTCCTGAACCTGCATACCGACGAATTTCCGGACATCCAGCAACCGGTCGTCGGGCTCACCATCGTCTACCCCGGAGCATCGCCGTCGGAGGTGACCCGCGAGATCATCGATCCGGTCGAGGACGCCATCTTCGGCATCAGCGGGGTGGACGGAGAAAGGTCCACCTGCTCCGGCACCGATGGACTCGCCTCGTGCACCATCTTCTTCGATTTCGAGAAGCCGATCCAGCAGGCGTCGCAGGACATCCGCGACGCCATCTCGACCAAGCGGGCCGATCTGCCGACCGAGATGGAGGAGCCGGTGCTGACCCGGTTCGACCCGTCGGAGCGGCCGATCGTCACCATGACGCTGACCTCGGCGACCGTGCCGGCCACGATGCTGACCCGGCTTGCCGACCCCGGGGTCGCCCGGGCGCTGCGGGCCGTTCCCGGTGTGGCGCAGGTGAGCGTGGTCGGCGGAATCAAGCGGGAGCTGACCGTTGAGCTGATCCCAGCGGCGCTCGAGGCCTCGGGTGTGAGCGTGGCCCAGGTGGTTCAGTCGCTGGAGGCTCAGAACCTGGCCGCGCCGGTCGGTCGGCTGAACGGCACGCTGGAGGAGCGCACCATCCGGCTCCGCGGCCGGGCCGAGGGGCCGGCCGATTTCGCCCAGCTGGTGGTGTTGGAGCGTCAGGGTGAGGCCGTCCGCCTGGGGCAGGTTGCCAAGGTCTACGACGGATCCGAAGAACCTCGCACCCTCGCGCTGTATGACAACCGGCAGGCGGTCGGGCTCGAGATCATCAAGTCCAAGGGCTACAGCACGACGCAGGTGAGCGACATCATCAAGGCACGTCTTGTCCAGCTGCAACGTAGCATGCCGGACGGGGTCAAGCTCGAGATCGTGCAGGACGCAGGGCAGCGGGTCAGCCGCGCCGTGGCGAACGTGCAAGAAGCGCTGATCGAGGGTGCGCTGCTCACCGTGCTCGTAGTTTTCCTCTTCCTTAACTCCTGGCGCTCCACGGTCATCACCGGTCTGGCGCTGCCCGTGTCGGTGCTGGCCAGCTTCATCGCGATCTGGGCCTTCGGGTTCACCCTGAACACGATGTCGCTGCTCGGCCTGTCGCTCTCGATCGGGATCCTGATCGATGACGCGATCGTGGTGCGAGAGAACATCGTCCGCCACATCGAGATGGGCAAAGACCACCTGCGGGCATCGCTCGAGGGCACCGACGAGATCGGACTCGCCGTCGCGGCCACGACCTTCTCGATCGTGGCGGTGTTCGTCCCGGTCGCATTCATGTACGGCATCGCGGGCCAGTGGTTCAAGCCCTTTGCGCTCACCATCGCCTGTGCGGTGCTGGTATCGCTGTTCGTGAGTTTCTCGCTCGACCCGATGCTGTCGGCGTACTGGGCCGATCCCCAGGTCGAGGCGCACGAGCGGCGGAATCCTGTCGCCCGGGCGCTCGACAAGTTCAACCGATGGTTCGACCGGCAGGCCGAGCGGTACCAGCGGTTGATCGGGTGGGCGCTCGATCACCGGCTCGCAATGGTGCTGATCGCGGTTGGCTCATTTGTCGGGGCGATCGTGCTCCAGGCCACGGTGGGCGGCGCGGGTTTCATCCCGGTGAGTGATCGCAGCGAGGTGAGCATGATCGTGGAGACTCCGCCGGGATCCAACCTAGAGTACACCAGGCTCAAGTCCGATGAGGTGGGGCGCATCGCCCGAAGTCACCCGGAGGTGGCCTATACCTACACCGCCGTTGGCACCCCGATCCCACTCCGTGCGCCGGGAGTCGATCAGTCGCTGATTTACGTCCGGCTCAAGCCTAAGGCGGAGCGGGGCATCAGCCAGGATGCGCTGGGGGCCATTCTCCGGCGGGAGGTCGGGAGAGTCGGCGGCGCGAACGTCTCCGTCTTCACCAGCGGATTCGGTGGGGCCATGAAGCAGATTCAGATCGAGATGCGGGGTGAGGATCCCACGGTACTCACCCGGCTGGCCACCCGCGCCGCCGGGCTCGTGCGCCAGGTTCCCGGCGCGGTGGATGTGGGGCTTTCCACCCGCGGCGAACGGGAGGAACTGGTGGTCGAGCTGAAACGGGGATTGGCCGGGTCGCTGGGGGTGACCGTCGCGCAGGTAGCCCAGTCGCTACGGCCCGCCTTTGCGGGTATCGACGCGGGGGACTGGGTGGACCCCACGGGCGAGACTCGGGACGTGACGGTTCGCCTGACCCCGGAGGCAAGGCAGCGCACGATCGATCTGGAGCGGCTTCCTCTAGTGCTCACCGGTCCGAACGGGACGCCAGTGACCCTGCCTCTCGGCCAGGTGGCCACCATCAGTCAACGCCCCGGGCCGGCGCAGATCAATCACCTGAATCGTGAGACGGTGGTCAATGTCCAGGCCAACGTGCAGAGGAGCTCCCTGACTGAGGTAACCCGCGGCATCAACGAGAAGCTGGCGGACCTGCAGAAGCAGCTTCCGCCGGGCTACCGCATTACCCAGGGTGGGGAGGCCAGGGATCAGGCGGAGGTATTCACCCGGATCTTCACGGCGCTGGGAGCGGCCGTGCTCTTGATGTATCTGATCCTGGTGGTCCAGTTCGGCTCGTTCCTGGACCCCCTGGCGATCCTGATCTCCCTTCCTCTCTCCCTCATCGGGGTGGTGCTCGCGCTGATCGTGACCCATGATACGCTCAACATCATGAGCCTGATCGGCGTGATCCTGTTGATGGGTATCGTGGCCAAGAACGCGATTCTGCTGATCGACTTCGCCAAGTGGTCTCATGAAAAAGGCACCCCGTTACGAGAGGCCCTGATCGAGGCCGGCCGGATCCGGCTGCGTCCCATCATGATGACCACCATCGCGCTGATCGCGGGGATGATTCCGGTGGCGCTGGGCCGGGGCGAGGGGGCGGACTTCCGGGCACCCCTCGGCCGAGCGGTCATCGGGGGCGTAATCACGTCTACCCTGCTCACGCTGCTGGTGATCCCGACGGTGTACGAGATCCTGGACAACTTCCGGTCCTGGATGACAGCCAAGGTCTGGCGTCGGTTCATCCGAACCCATCCGGAGGGTGTGGCCCAGCCGGCACCATCGGTGGAGTAGCCGAGATGTCGATCAAGACGTTGTCCGTTGCCGTGCTCCCGCTGTTCCTGCCGGTGGGCCTTCTCGCCCAGCATGAGGCCGAGAACGTCGCGGTGCAGATGCGCCACGTGGACTTCCACGTGGACTCCAGCATCGTGATGCACATCGAATTCCTCCGAGGCGATTTGCAGCCGACTTCCCCCGAGCACTCGCCATACTTCGATGACAAGAGCTCGTTCACCCTCGCCATCGACTCTGCCCGGATCGCCCTCTCACCTCAGGCACTGGGCGATCTGCTGAACCGCTACACCTTTGCCTATCCGGGGTCGCCGCTCCGGCGCTTGCGCATCAGCTTCGAGAAGGGGCAGATCAGGCAACAGGGCACCATGCGCGGCATCTCGTTCACCATGCTGGCCGACCTGACGTTGACCAAGGAGGGAGAGCTCCACCTCCACCCGAGCTCGATCAAGGCCGCAGGCGTGGGGGTAGGCGGGCTCATGAAATTCTTTGGGTTGCATCTGGAGAAACTGGTGAAGGTGAGGGGGGTTCGCGGTGTTCGGATCGAGAAAGACGATTTTTACCTCAACCCTGCCGATCTGCTGCCGCCGCCGTCGGTCAAGGGACGGGTGCGCGCGGTTCAGATGACCGATACGGCGATGGTCCTGACATTTCGGCCTACCAGCGATGCCGCGGTCAAGCTGTTAACCGTCCCGGACTCCAAGGCCCCGAACTACATGTTCTATCGGGGAGGAGTGCTCCGGTTCGGGAAGCTCACCATGCACGACACCGATCTGATGATCGTCGACGCCGAGCCGGAGGATCCGTTCGACTTCTTTCTGGACCAGTACAACGCGCAGCTGGTGGCGGGTTACTCCAGGAACACACCGGATCACGGGTTGATCGTCGTAATGCAGGACTACAAGAGAACTCCGCCGCTTCCAGCCAACCGAAACACTACGACATCTCGGACACGATCTCCCGAAACTCGGCTTCATTGAACGCGCGCAGCGTCTCCGTGCGCACGTTGCCCGTGGCGCCGAGCGCCAGTGCCATCCTCGCCAGTGCGGTGTCATCCGGCAGCTCGGCGATCGCCACCGCGTCGTATTGACCGATGGTGAGATAGAAGGCCTTCAGCTCACCACCCGCCTTTTTGTACGCCTGCTTGGCGGCGTCCAGCCGCGTGGGGCCCTGCTTGATGGCGTGTAGCGGAGAAGCGAGATGTAAGTCGGCATCGTACCTCCGGGGTGAATCTCCTGCTGTGGTGGGATAGGTCTCCCTAACCTGCAGCACGCGTGGGGGGGGCGCTAGCAGGGAGCCATGCTTCCTTCCGGGCGGCAGGCCGGCTCACCCCTTGGCGCGGTAGGAATCTTGCCCCCTTGAATTGCGGTCGATGGTGCCTCGCTCGCTGCCACCGTCCAACCCCCAGCTCTACACACCCTTGCGGAGTTGCTGAATGCACCTGTATCACCGTCCCGGAATGGTCGCGCTCTCGATTGTGGTGGCCACCTTTGCCTCTTATGCGGCATTCGATCTGGCCGGGCAGGTCGCGGCGGCGTATGGGCACTCCCCAATCGCATGGCTGGGAAGCGGGGCGGAGGTCCTGGGGACGGGGATCTGGGCCGTGCACTTCGTGGCATAGTCGCGTTCTACCTTCCCGTTCCGATCCCCGCTATCCGAGCGGAGGCGTTCTGATTACCCGCCACTCTTCGGCGGAGGGCGCCGATACCCCGCCGCCGCGGGCTCCCCAATCGCTGCGCGTGCTGGTGGCCGAGGACAATCAAGTAAACCAGCAACTCGTCGTCCGGCTGCTCCTGAAGCGTGGTCACTCAGTGCTCCTGGTTGGCAACGGCCGTGAGGCCATCGCCGCCTACGAGCGGGAGTCGTTCGACGTGATAGTCATGGATCTTCAGATGCCTGACATAGGTGGCTTCGAGGCCGCGGCGGCTCTCCGCGCGCATGGGAACGGCCACCGCTGTCCTCCGATTATCGCGATGACCGCTGGGGCCATGGAAGGCGACCGTGAAGCCTGCCTGGCAGCCGGTATGGATGGATACGTCGCGAAGCCGCTGTCACCGAAGGCGCTCTATG
>JBBQXQ010000078.1:0-15696 GCA_038209515.1 Gemmatimonadales bacterium | reverse complement strand
GCTCACGGTGCATCCACTCGCCCGCCAGGTGCAGCGGTACGTGTTGCTCACCACGCTCGCACGCTATGACAGCACCCTGACTCCGCGGCCGTACCTCGCCCGGCGCTGGGAGTGGTCACCCGATCGCACCCGGCTCACCTTGTACCTCGAGACCACAGTCCGCTGGCATGACGGACAGCCGACCACTGCGCGCGATGTGGCCTGGACTCTCGACGCCGCACGCGACCCCGATACTGGCTACCCTCGGGTGAACGATCTCGCGGAGCTCGCATCCGTGCGCGCCGCCGACGACTCCACGGTGGTCCTGAGATTTCGCTCGCCTCAGTCCGGCTTTCCCGATCTCCTGACCGATCTGGCGATTCTGCCGGCCCATCTGCTGGATAGCATTCCTCACGCCTCGCTCCGCCAGGCGCCCTGGAATGCGGCGCCGGTGGGCAACGGACCATTTCGGTTCGTGTCCCACGAGCCGAATCGCCGCTGGGTCTTTGCCGCCGACTCCGCCTTCCCGGCAGCGCTTGGGGGCCCACCCAGGCTCCAGCGGTTCACGGTAGTCGTGGTGGACGAACCGACCACCAAGCTCGCCGCATTGGTATCGGGCGAGCTCGACTTCGCCGGCATTCAGCCCGCGCACGCCGAGTTCGTTCGCCGAGACCCGAATCTGGAGGTGGTGAGCTATCCGCTGCTGATGACCTACGGCATCGTATTCAACACCAGGCGGCCGCCCTTCAACCGGCTCGCTCTCCGGCGTGCACTGAGCCAGGCCATCGATCGCGAGGAGCTGGTCGAAGGGTACACCTACGGGTTCGGGACGCCCGCTGAGGGCCCGGTACCTCCCTCCGCGCCGAATTATCTTCCGATCGGCGCGGCAAGATCCACCACCTCGGCGCCGCGGACAGAGCGAATCGCCTTGGAGCTTCTCACCGTGGGCAGCGGAGAGGCTGCCCTGGAGCAGATGGTGCAGGCACGCCTGAGGAGCGCCGGATTCGATCTGAGGATTCGCCAGCTGGAGCTGTCCGCCTTCCTTGCGCGAGTCTATCGCTCGCATGACTTCGACGCCGCCGTTGTCGGTACTCCCGGCGATCTCGGGCTCGGCTATCTCGTTCCCCTGGCGGCACTCGCCGGCATCAAGGCGCCGGCCGATCCGGCGGCGGCGCAGCGCCTGTTCGCCGACTCGTTGCCCGTCGCCTTCCTCTATCACGCCCGCGGCCTTCAGGGAATGAACCGGCGCGTACATGGGGTGACGATGGATCTTAGAGGCGAGCTTCCCACCGTGCACGAGTGGTGGGTGGGGTCGTGACGCCCGCCGGCAGCTCCGGCGAAACGTTCGCGGCGGTGGCGCCGGTCCGTCTCGATCTCGCCGGAGGCTGGACCGATGTACCGCCCTTCTCGGAGCGTGAAGGTGGCGTCGTCGTCACGGCGGCAGTCAGGCTGTTCGCCCGGGCGGAGGTGCGGCTCGGTGGCCGCGGATTCCGGCTCGTGTCCGAGGAACTGCACGACCAGCTGGAGGTGAGTGACTCGGCCGGCTTGGTTCGTGATGGGCGGCTGGACCTTCTCAAGGCCGGACTCCGTATGTTGCCCGTCGGCGCCTGCACCGTCACCACCCGCTCTGAGGCTCCACCGGGGTCCGGTCTCGGTAGCTCCGGCGCGCTCGATGTTGCGCTGGTTGCGGCGCTGTCGTCTGCCCGAGGCGAGAGCCCGGACCCGGTGGCCATCGCGGAGACAGCCTGTCAGCTCGAGAGGGTCGAGGCCGGCATCCCCGGCGGCCGGCAGGACCAGTTTGCCTCGGCCCATGGCGGGTTCCTCCGGTTGGACTTTCGGGACCCGGACGCCGAGGTGCAGCGGCTCAAGCTCGACCCCGCTTTCGCCACTGACCTGGCCCGGAGGATGCTCCTCTGCTACACCAGCGCATCCCATTTCTCCGGCACGACGATCGCACGGGTGATGCGCGCCTACGAACAGGGCGATCGTAACGTCGTCGCGGCGTTTCACGGCTTGCGAGATGTCGCGGAATCCATGGTGACCGCGTTGGCCGCCGCTGACTTTGCCGCGATAGGGCGCCTCTTGAGCGAGAACTGGACCCACCAGCAGGCGCTCGATCCCAAGATGTGCACTGAGGAGATGGCTCGGCTCGAGCGTGCGCTGGTCGCTGCCGGTGCGCTTGGCGGGAAGGCCGCCGGATCCGGGGCCGGCGGCTGCATGTTCTTTCTCGCGCCCGACGACCCGGCCGGCATGATCGAAGCTGCAACCGCCTGCGGCGTGCGTCTGCTTCCAGTTCGCTGGGCAATGCGGGGCGTGTACCAGTGCTGAACGCGGAAGAGCTGATTGCCCGGCGTGCCGCTATAGAGCCCGAGCCCGAATTGCGTGCACTGCGGGACCGGCTCGTTCAGCGGGCCGGGCCGGTCCTTGCCAGCATGCCGCCCGTCCCGAAGTCGAAGGCGTTATTGACTGCGGATGGGGGCGTTTGCCCTGACGACGGGACTCATCTGGTCTTCGACCCCTGGAGTCCCACGGTGCACCGCTGCTCCCACTGCGGTCGTCAGTTCAGCGGCGAGCGTCACGACGGAGTCTGGGCACATTACCAGCACCTCTGGCTGGCGGAGCGCGCGGCGCACCTGGCCACCGTGGCCGTGACCGCAGGTCGAGACGATGCTGCAGCGCGGGCCAATCAGCTGCTCCAGGCTTACCGCGGTTATCACGAGTATCCCAATCGGGACAACGTGCTGGGGCCGAGCCGGCTGTTTTTCTCGACTTACCTGGAATCGATCTGGATTGGCAACTACCTGGCGGCGGCGTGGCTGATGCGCGAAGCTGGGCTGCTCTCAGACGAGTGTGGCGAGATCGTCTCCACCGTCGCGGATGAAGCCGCCAACCTCATCGGCGAGTACGATGAGGGATTCTCCAACCGCCAGACCTGGCACAATGCGGCGCTCGCCAGCATCGCGGTCTGGTTCGAGGACGGCGACTTGGCGGCCCGTGCCATCGAAGGCCAGACCGGAATTCTCGCCCACCTGCTGCACGGGTTCGGTGAGGACGGGATGTGGTATGAGGGAGACAACTATCACCTCTTTGCGCTTCGAGGCCAGCTGCTGGCCCTGCGATGGGCGCGTCTGGCGGGAGTCGATCTCCTGGGCGATCCGCGACTCGCCGTTCGGGTGGCCGCGGCGCTGCGCGCTCCGGCGCTCACCGCGCTCCCCGACTTCACGTTTCCGGCCCGGAAGGACTCGCGCTTTGGGGTGTCGCTCGCCCAACCGATGTACCTCGAGCTCTGGGAGATCGGCCTCGCCCGGCTCGGTCGCGCGGTCGAAGAGCATATGGACCTGTGGAGCTGGCTCCACGGACTGTACCAATCACCGGCGCCGCCGGCCCAAACCTTCGATTCATACCTTCACGAGGCGGGCGAGCCAGTCCCGACCCGGTCCCGGTCTCGCGCCGATCTCTCCTGGTGGTCCCTACTGGAGATGGTACCCACGATGCCGGCGGAGAGGACGGCCTGGGCACCCGGTAGCACTTTCATCGAGGGACAGGGCCTTGCCTTGTTGCGCTCAGGCGACCGTTACGCCAGCCTCGAATGTGGACCGTCCGGTGGAGGACACGGTCACCCCGACCGGCTCAACCTCGTGCTCCACGCCGGAGGCGAGTATTGGCTACCGGACTTCGGCACCGGCTCGTACGTGGCCCGCGATCTCTTCTGGTATCGTTCGACCCTGGCGCATAATGCTCCCAGACTCGACGGCATCTCCCAGCCAATGGGCGATGCCTTCTGCGAAAACTTCGAGCAGAGCGGAGCCTGGGCCTGGGCCCGCGGCCGTTACGGAGATCTGAGCCGTACCCTGGTGGCCGGTCCCGATTACCTGCTCGACGTGATCCAGCTGTCGGCCGCCGCGGATCATCTGCTGGAGCTGCCGCTTCACCTGAGCGGACGGGTCGAGGTGAAGCCGGCGGGAAACTGGGAACCGGCGGAGCTCCCCGACGAGTTTGCCCGCCGGGTCGAGCGCTACCGTCCTGCGAATTCCGGCAACATTGTCTTTGACGCTTGTGGTCACTCCGGAGCGACGCTGAGTGCGCATCTGGCCTACCAGGGCGAGCTTCTGCGAGCCCTGGGCCCGGGAGCTCCGGGGTCAACCGAACCGGTACCGTTCTATCTGGTCCGCGCCCAGGGGCGAAACCTGCGCATCATAACGGTTCTCGAACCAGGCAGAGGTCGGTCGGCGGTGCGTGGAGTACGGGAAGCGGAGAGCACCATCGAAGTCGAGACCGAGAGCGGCGTGGATCATCACGTGGCGACCGTCGAGGGCTGGGAGATCCGGAGCCAGGCGGGAGTCACCCGGCTCGGAGGCACCAGGCGGCAACCGAAGCCATTCGAGCCACTGGTGCGGGACCGACCGCTGGTGGCTCACGGTGTGGCGCTGCCGATTTCCGAGCCTCCCGCGCTGGACGGAAGCGTGGAAGGTTTCGACCCGTCCGAACCGCTTCAGCTCGATCATGAGGACCAGTACCGGCGCAGCGAGGAGCCCTATGCCGGCCCGGACGAGTTCTCGGCGACCGCGGTGGTTAATTGGAGCGATGAGGCACTCTACCTGGCGGTGGAGGTGGTGAAGCCGGAGGTCGTCGCACGTGATCCGGCTGCGCCACCGCTTCGCCTCGACAACGAGCCGGACGAGATCCACGCCGACGGCATACAGGTGTATGTCCGGCTGCCTCCTGACGAGGTGGTCCATGGCTATCTTGTCGTGCCGTCCACCGAAGACCGTGGCCTGATCGGGCGACGCGTGTCCGGTGCGACGTTAGGAGAGGCGGAGGTCCGTGGCGGTTGGGAACCGACGGAGTCGGGGTACCGTATGACCGTGGCCGTCGCACCGCCCCAGTGGGGACCGTTTCGACCGGGCGACGAGATCGGTTTCGACCTGCTGGTGAACCAGATGCTGCCGGACCGAATGAGGCGCGCAGGCCAGCTGGTCTGGACCGGCGGCGGCGGCTGGGTCTGGCTCCGCGGTGACCGGCAGGATCCGTCGCGGTTCGGGACCCTCGAATTGCGGTGATGCGTCATGAGCGAGGCACGTTGACCGATCACATCGTGGGCTTCACCTCCACCGGCAGCAAGCGGCCCGAGGCGCTCTTCGGCGAACATAGTGCCGATCTGCCCTCCCGCATGGTGCGTTCCTCGGGCTGCCATGTGTGGGACGACGCCGGGCGCGAGTACACCGACTACATCATGGGACTGGGCTCGGTCGCGCTCGGCTACGGCCACCTCGAGGTGACGCGTGCGGCCACCGCGGCCGTCGAAGCAGGGGTAGTCGGCCCCCTCGCCCCGCTGTTGGAGGAGGAGGTGGCGGCCGAGTTGTGCCGGCTGCTGCCCTGGATCGAGCAGGTACGGTTTCTCAAGTCCGGCGCCGAGGCCATGGCTGCTGCGGTGCGACTCGCTCGGGTGGCCACCGGTCGTGAGTCCATCCTCGGCTGCGGCTATCACGGCTGGCTCGATTGGTGCCAGGGCCGCGAAGGCGTTCCCCACTCCACCCGTGCCTTGTATGACGAGCTCCCGTTCAACGACGCGAATGCCGCGCGAGAGCTGATTCGCTCGATCGGCGACCGGCTGGCGGCAGTAGTGTTCGAGCCCCTGATTGTGACTGAGCCCGACTCCGAGTGGCTCAAGACCCTGCGGGAGGAGACCGCTCACGCCGGCGCGCTGCTCATCGTGGACGAGATCAAGACGGTGGGCCGGCTCGCGGTCGGGGGTGCGTGCGAACGCTATGGTATCCGGCCGGATCTCGTCGTCATCGGAAAGGCCATCGCAAATGGATTTCCCCTCGCCGCGGTCGGCGGGCGCGCAGAAATAATGGCCGGGGTGTCTCGCACCTGGATCTCTTCTACGCTCGCCACGGAATTTGTCTCGCTCGCCGCTGCCAAAGCCACTCTCGGTGTCCTGGCGTCGCAGAGGGTACCCGAGCACCTCCGCCGGGTCGGTGGCCGTTTGCTGGATGGGCTGTCCGCCCTCAGGCGGCGGTACCCGGACCTGGTCATCGGCGTCGGAGGTGTGGCGGAGATGTGTTTCCTTCAGTACGCCGACGAGGCCGCCTCTCGCGCCGTCACCGCGGCCTGCGCCCATGCCGGCCTCCTCTTCAAGCGCTCGGCCTACAACTTCGTCTCCCTGGCGCACACCGATCCGGTCATCGATCGGTCGCTGGAGGTGTTGGCCGAGGCCCTCTCGGTCGCCGCAAAACCTGCCTAGATTGCGAGCGCAGGCCGGACGGTCGTTGCAACTGCTTCGAGGAGGGACTCATGTCACCGCGTAAACCCACCATCGATGATCTCGACGACATAGACGATGAGGATGGAATACTGGAAGAGGAAAAGGCCCAGGAAACCGATCTGGACCTGACCATTGCGGATGCGGAGGATGTCGCTCTGCCTCCCGGGCTCGAGCCAGAGGAGGAGAGGTAGCGCCGGGTGCTTATCGACGTTCACGCCCACTTTCTTCACGACCGCTCTCCTCGCTTGGACTGGCTCGCTCGTAACGCCAGCCGGCTCCGCGCGGGAGAGCGCGTCGGTATTACGGTGCACGTGGCGTCGATCCTGGGGAGCTGGGGGGCCTCCTCGCCGATCTACTTTCCGTCGCCGCCCGACCTCGAATACGGCAACGACTTCCTGCTCCAGCTCCAGCGCTCCAATCCAGCGCGTATTCGGGGGTATGCCGTCGTCAACCCTAACTTCACAACTCATGCGCTGGCGGAGCTGGCCCGCTGCCTCGACGCCGGGATGATCGGTATCAAGCTCGCGGCCAGTCGCCGAGCCAACGATCCGCTGCTCGATCCGATCTGCCGTGTTGCCCGTGAACGAAGCGTACCGGTGCTGCAGCACATCTGGCAGCACCGCCGCCGGGAGTATCCCGGACAGGAAGCCTCCGACGCCGCCGAGCTCGGCGCCCTCGCGGCACGCCATCCCGGCGTCAACTTCCTCCTGGCTCACATCGGCGGCGGCGGTGACTGGATCCACTCGCTTGCCGTGGTGCGCGATCTCCCGAACGTCTTCGTGGACCTCTCTGGAAGCGGGGTGGACGGCGGCATGCTCGAAGCGTGCGTCGAGGCCGTCGGTGTGGAGCGGCTGCTGTGGGGCTGCGATCTCACCATCGATACTGGCTGGGCCAAGCTTCGCTATCTGGAGCACATGCTCACAGGCGACGAGCTCGAGCTGGTCAAGTGGAGAAACGCGTCCCGCATCTTCCCCCCGACCGCCTTTCCCACCGACTGATGCGTATCGATGTCAATAGTTTTGTCGGCGCCTATCCGTTTCGGAAGGTGCCCGGTACCTCCTCCGACGGGCTGCTCCGCTCCATGGATCGTGTCGGCATCGATCAGGCGTGGGTCGCTCATCTGCCGAGCGTCTTCTGGCGTGACCCGGCCGACGGCAACGCGTGGCTCTACGAGACAGCTGGGCGGCAGTCGCGATTCCGGCCGGTGCCGGCGGTGCATCCCGGCCTCGCCGACTGGGAGCAGAGCATAGCCGAAGCCTTGTCGGCCGGGGTGCCCGCAGTCCGGTGCGATCCGATGTACTACGGTCTCGATCCGGTCGGCTCGGAAATGCGGGCGTTGGTAAAGGTCTGCGGTAAGGAGCAGGTCCCGCTGATGCTGGCCGTGCGCCTGGAAGATTCCAGGCAACGGCACCCGAACGACCGGGCGGGCGAGCTCCCACCGTCGGCGGTCAGAACCCTGGTCCGGAGCGATTCTCGGGTGCGTCTGCTCGTCACCCATGCCGATCGGCCGTTCATCGAGGAGGTGCACTTCGGGTCTACGCCGGAAGAATCGGCTCGGCTCTGGTGGGACATCTCCTGGGTCTGGGGTCCCCCCGAGGATCATTTGGAGACACTGCTCGGGACCATCGGCGTCGAGCGGTTCGTCTTCGGAACCGGACAACCGCTGAGGCTGCCGGAGACCAGCGTCGCCAAGCTCGATCTGCTGGACCTGTCGAAGGAACAGCGCGCCGCCATCGAGAGCAAAAACATTGTGATATGGCCACTCTGACAGACCGCATTGCTGGCGGCCTTATCCCGGCCGTTCCCGTTCCCTTCCGCGGTCACGATCTCGACGCCACCGCTCAGCGGCAGTACGCGGCTTGGATGGCGGCACAGCCAGTGGCGGGCGTCGCGGTCTGGGCCCACACCGGGCGGGGACCCCACCTCGGGCCGGACGTTCGTCGCCAAGTACTCGAGGCCTGGCGCGAGGCGATGGCCGATCGAGTCATTGTCGCCGGCGCGCGCGACATCGGCATGGCCATCGAGGCCCGGCGCGGAAAGGCTGATGCCCTCCTGGCGTTCCCCCAATCGAACGATCCCATCGGCTATCACCGACGGCTGGGCCGCGAGCTGCCGGTCATCGCGTTCTACCTCTATGAGGCGGCAGGCGGGGTGGACTACGATGACCAGACCCTGCACGGAATTCTCGAGCTTCCGGAGGTGCTGGGCATCAAGGTGGCGACGCTGGACTCGGTGATGACCTTCCAGCGGATCGCCGCCGTCCTGCGGCAACATCCCACCAAGCTGCTGATCACCGGGGAAGATCGCTTCCTCGGCTACTCGCTCCTGCTCGGCGCCCGTGCGGCGTTGATCGGCATGGGGGCCGCGCTCCCCGATCTCCAGGCCGACCTGGTGCGGGCGAGCGTCGCGGAAGACTGGGCCCGGTTCGTATCGCTCTCCGAGCTGTGCGACCGGTTCTCCCAGGCCACCTTCATCCAGCCGATGGAGGGGTATATCCGCCGAATGCTCTGGGCCGCCGCGGCCGAGGGGGCTCTGCCGCCGGACGCGTGCGACGACCCCTGGGGCCCTGCACTTCCCCCTGGCGAGCGCGACGCGGTCGAGCGCGCGGTGCGAGATGCGCGCGCAACTCGAGCGTGACTTCGAGCGCTTCAAACGCGAGCTGCCCCGCGATTTCCCGGCACACGTACGGGATGCATACCGGATCGATCTCGGCGCCCGCTATCTCGGACATCCGCTGCCGCATCCCATCGGCAAGGGATCAGGCCAGCTCTCGCTGAGCCAGGAACAGCTGGAGACCGATCGCGCCGCCGGCCTCGCCTTCGTGGTCCTCAAGACGGTTATTGCGGAAGATCCTGAGGGCATCCGATCCATGGGTGCCTGGGCCATCCACGAGACCCGGATGAAGGTCGAGCGTCGCGTGTCCGAAGCTGGACGCGAGGGATGGACGGTCACCTGGAAGGGCCGCGGATGGGACCGCTCGTTCGAGGACTATCTCGCCCTGGTGCGAACGGCGGCGGACGTCACCCGTGCCGGAGATCTCGTGGCCGTGCCATCGGTCAAGTATCACCTGCCGCGCCTCGACGAGCCGTTCCGCACGGACGAATACGAGCACACGACGGGCCTGTTGGCTCTGGCCTGGGGCGGGTCTACCCTTTCGCTGGAGAAGGACTTCTCTCCCACGCTTGCCGGGGACGCGCTCGCCGATGAGCAAGCCCGCATTCTGCGCTGGTTGCGAGAGGTGCCGGATCAGATTCGCCGCTCGGTAAACGATGGTGGAGTGCGGCTGGCGCTCAAGCTGATGAACGCCCGATTCGACGACGCCTTCCAGCTCGACATGCTGGCCGCGGCCGCCTCAGCCGATGCGCTGGTCGTCTTCAATCGCCTGTGGGATCCGGTGAGCGGCGTCGCCTTTGGAGGCCATGACCTCAGCGAACGCAATTGCCGGGTGCTCCGCCTGGCTCGCAGCGAAGGGCGTGCGCTGCCGCCGCTGACCGGCAGCGGCAACGTGAGCAGCGGGCGCATGATCCTCGAGTACGCCCGACTCGGCTGCGAGAGCGTCC
Organism: Gemmatimonadales bacterium; assembly: GCA_038209515.1. Classification (GTDB taxonomy): domain Bacteria; phylum Gemmatimonadota; class Gemmatimonadetes; order Gemmatimonadales; family GWC2-71-9; genus CAVVWJ01. The sequence continues at coordinate 5,889 of JBBQXQ010000078.1, read as the reverse complement.
AGCTCCACACCTTCTTTCAGCTGCCCCTGTCAGAATACGCAGCCACCGACGGCACTCGTTCCCAGCGGGCCTTGCACGCACTCGTCTTCCATCCCACCGATGGCCTGATCGCGGGGATGCTCGAGCTCGAAAGCAGGGGGGTCCTCGAGCGTCAGGGCGGGGAGCTCAGATTTCTTGATGTGACGACACTCCAACTGCAAACCGATGCCTCTCGAGCGCATTGAACTCTACGAGCTGACGCTTCCGCTGCTCGCGCCGTTCATCATCTCCGGCGGCAAGATGGTAGAGCGCCGATCGCTGGTCGTGGTGTTGCACGATACCGAGGGTCACCGCGGCTACGGCGAGTCGCCACCGTTCGAGCTTCCGTTCTACTCGGAGGAGACGCTGGCGAGCGCGCGCTACCTGCTGGAGCAGGTGCTCATCCCCCGCCTGCTCGAGACCCAGTCGGAGTCCCCCGAAGCCGTTGACGAGATCGTGCGCCGGGGCGTCCGGGGGAATCCCTTCGCCCGCGCAGCGCTGGAGACGGCTGCCTGGGATCTCGAGGCAGCGCGCCGCGGGGTTGGTCTTGCCGACCTGCTCGCCGAGCGGCTCTGCGTCGAGCCGGCCTCAACGGTGCCCTGTGGTGTCGCCCTCGGGATTCCCCATGACCGCTCACTCGACACGCTCCGCCGGTGGATCGAGGAAGCGCTCACTCGCGGATACCAGCGGATCAAGATCAAGGTGGCCCCGGGCTGGGATGCGCCCGCGGTGCAGGCCGCAAGTGACGCGATAGCCGGCTCCGGCCTGCCGCTCACGGTGGACGCCAATGGAGCGTACGCCTGGCCCGAGCACGAGACCAACCTCCGTGCCATCGACCGCACCGATCTGCTGTACTTCGAGCAGCCGCTTGCCCCCGACGAGTTGCTCGCGCACGTGCGGCTTACTCGCGAGCTTCGGACTGCCATTTGCGTTGACGAGACCCTGCGCGATGCAACCGCCGCCGCTCAGATCGTCGAGCTCCATGGTCCACCGGTCTGGAACGTGAAGGTGCACCGGGTTGGCGGTCTCTCCGAAGTGTGCCGCATCTACCGTATCGCACAGAAATCCGGGGCCAAGCTCTGGGCCGGGACGATGCCGGAGTCCGGTATTGGCTCCCAAGCCGCTCTTGCCGTGGCCGCCCTGCCTGGCTTCGCCTACCCGTCAGACCTGGAGCCGAGCACCCGATGGTTCGGTCCCGATGGGGACGTCATCCAGCTGGCCATGAGTGGGGAAGGTCGTATGGACGTGCCTTCGGTCTGCATCGAGCGCCAGCTCGACCCGGAGCGGTTCCAGGCCTCCAGCCAACTGATTCGCTCATGGGCTCCACCGGGCGTTGACGGTCCCGGTACCGAGGCCTAAACTCGGTTTACCGAAACCACCGGCCGGAGAACCCGAACATGGTGGAATACGCGCTCCTGGTTGCACACAACTCCGCGAGCTTCATGGGCGGGGTAGGTAACGACGTCTTCTCGTGGGCGTCGCGGCTGGACTGGCGCATGCTCGGGTATGCCGCCGCCGGCCTTGTCCTTCTCCGGCTGGCATTCGGGGCCTTCAAGCCTACTCGCCGCTACTGAACCCCCTAATCCCTCCCGCCTCAGGCTCACGTACCGCGTGTGACCGGCGGTACAGCCCGGCTCAACCCGCACTTAGCATCTTTGTCTCGTCACCTTTCGTGGAGACGAGTCCATGGGTTCCGGCGAAAACCTGCGCCGCTGGGCGGGCTGGTTTTGTCTCGGAGTGGTAGCGCTGTTCGCCCTCTTGGGATACTACTTCCGCAACGTGCGTTTCACACCCGTAGCCGGCGGATTCCTGATTCTGTCCGCGGTGTTCTTGATCGAGCGTGGTAAGGAGCAAGTGGAGCGCAATGCCATTCACCCGGGAGCAGATCCGGGAGTCGGTTGAGCGCGCAGGCGACGCGCACTGGCAGGCGCTGATCCGGCACCACGAAGACGCCTACCCAGCCAGCCGCCCGACCCCCGGCGAAGTCGCCAGGCAAGAGGCCGAGCGGCTCAACGCCATGGGCTTAGGTGACAACCCGAACCTGCGCCTGGTCGAAAGCCGGGTCGAGCAGGTCCCCCCCGCCATTCGTATCACCCACGTATTTGACGACCGGGCCAAGGGGGCCCGGTTTCAGATCGAGCCCTTCACCGGGTACGACTGAGCCCGTATTCCTCGCCACCCTCCCTGGCAGGGGCTAGGTTTCCCGCGATGCCAGGGTACACCTTCCATCTGATCCCGCATACCCACTGGGACCGGGAATGGTATCTCCCGCAAAGCGTCTTTCTGGCGCGACTGGTTCCCGCGCTGGATGACCTGGTTCGCCGCCTCGAGTCCGAGGCCGACACCACCTTCCTACTCGACGGCCAGACGGTACTCCTCGAGGATTACTTGCGAGTCCGCCCGGACCAGGAGCCTCGGCTCGGCGAGCTGGTGCGCGCCGGCCGCCTTCAAGTCGGGCCCTGGTACGTCCTGGCCGACGAGTTTATCCCCTCTGGCGAGTCGCTGATCCGGAACCTGCTCCTGGGTCAGGCCGATGCGGACCGGTTCGGCGGCCGTAGCGACGTGCTGTACTCGCCGGACGCCTTCGGCCATCCCGCGGTCTGGCCCCAGCTCGCGGGCGAGTTCGGGATGCGGTACGGAGTGGTCTGGCGCGGCATTGGGGGGGAGCCCGGGCAAGAGCGCGACCTCTACCGTTGGCGCGGGCCGGATGGACGAGATGTTCTCCTGTACCACCTTCCGCCTGACGGATACGAGGTCGGCGCGGGACTGACTGCCGACGCTGATCGGCTTTCCGACGTCTGGGCGAGCGTACGCGCCACGTTGGTCCCCCGCGCCTCCACCCGGCAGGTCGCGGTGTTCGTCGGGGCCGACCACCACGCAGCCCACCCCGACATCGCGGCGGTTCGCTCCCTCCTGGGCCGGCTCGAGCCCGAGAGCGAATTCCGCATCTCCCGCCTGTGCGACTTCTTCAACGCCGCGTCATCCGAAGCCGCGGGACTGCCGGTCGTATCGGGGGAGCTGCGCTGGTCCTACGGCTATACCTGGACCCTGCAGGGCGTGCACGGAACCCGCGCGCCGCTCAAGCGCCGGCATGCGCTGAGCGAGCTGGCGCTGGGCCGCATCGCCGAGCCGCTGGCCGGACTGGCTCTGGCCGCTAGAGGATCAGACCGGCGTGCCACACTCCATCATGCCTGGCGGATGCTTGTCCGCAGCCAGTTTCACGACTCGATTGCCGGAACCACGAGCGATACCGTTGCAAGGCAGGTGCAGCTCCGGCTGGACGACGCCCGCGGGGTGGCCGGCGAGATCGCCCGCACCAGCCTCGACGACCTGGTCGGCAACAACCCGGATCTGGCGCGGACCGATCCCGGAGCAACCGGCCCGCAGCTGGTGCTCTGGAACCCGGTCCCTCGACGGCGGGACGGTGTGATCGTAACCGATCTCACTTGGTTCCGCCGGGATGTGCTGGTCGGTCCTCCCGGTCAACGGGTGCCACGAGTGGGTTCGGGCCAGCGGCCATTTCACCTCGCCGGGGCCGACGGGCTGATGGCAGTCCAACCGCTGGGTGGTGGCCCTGCGCAGGAGCGGCTGGATGCTCCCCATCACTATCCCGATCAGGACGTCGTAGACCGGGTGCGCGTCGCCTTTGCCGTGCCGGAGGTCGGCGGCCTGGGACTCATGAATCTCCAGCCGGTAGATGGAGCCGCTCGAGTCTCCCAGGCGGGGACATGGATCAGGGGCCGCAGCATGGGCAACGAGCTGATCGAGGTCTCGGTGGAAGACGGCGGCGGGTTGCGGCTGATCGACCGGCGGACCCGGCAGAGCTACCGCGACCTGCTGGTGCTCGAGTCCGGGGGCGACGCGGGCGATACCTACACATATTGCCAGCCGGCGCGGGACCGGATTCGCCGGAGCCGTGGGCCGGTAACGGTACGGCCCCTCGCGCGGGGCCCGCTCGTGGTTGCGCTGGAAGCCCGCTGGCAGGTGCGCACGGGTCGGCGCGGGCGCGGCGCAGGCAGGGTGGGGGTTCGGCTGCTCGTGTCGCTCTATGCCGGTTCTCCGATCGTCCGCTGCACTCTCGAGATCGATAACCAGGCGGCACACCACCGGTTGCGGGCGCGGCTTCCGACCGGTCTTCCCGGTGGAAGCGCCGTCGCCGGCGCGCAGTTCGGATTCATCGAGCGTCCCCCGGTGGGGGCCGACCGCCGGACGTACCCGCGCGAAACCCCCGTCACCACCGCGCCGGCACACCGGTACGTGGCCACTGCGGTCAAGAGCCGGGGCGTCGCCATACTCGCCCCTGGCTTCTTCGAGTACGAGCTGGACCGCCGCGGCGACCTGGTGATCACTCTGCTTCGGGCCATTGGAGCGCTCTCGCGCGACGACCTGCCGACCCGGCGCGGCCACGCGGGCTGGCCGGTCGCCACGCCTGAGGCGCAGTGCCTCGGCGCGGAGCGGCTCCAGCTCGCGATTGCACCAGTCACCCGGGCAGACCTCGATGATGGCACCACGCTGCCGGAGTTGTGGGAGGACGCCTTCCTTCCGGTACAGGGGATCTGGCTGCGCCAGGCCACCCGGCTCTCGGTCGAGCCGATCGATGTGACCCTCGAGGGAGACGGGCTGGTGTTCTCCGGTCTCAAACCGGCCGAGCGGGGCGGAGGCATGGTTCTCCGCTGCTACAACGCCACCAGCCAGCCGACCGCGGGGGCCTGGCACTTCGGCGCACCGGTCACCGGCGCCCACCGGGCGCGGGCCGACGAGCGTCAGCTGCACGAGATCCGGCTCGGTGAGGGCGGCCGCTTCGTGCCCTTTCACGCGGCGCCTCATGAGATCGTCACCATCATGGTGGCGCTCGGCCGATCCGACTAGCTTCTTGCCCATGGGCGATTTCCCATCGCTGCCGTGCTTTCCCTGTCCCCATCGCTCGTCCTGTTGTGCCTACGGCGTCACCTTGAGTGATCAGGAGGCGGCCGCGATCGCACTGGCGCACGGCGCAGCCACCGTCTACCGCACCCGCTGGGGCGAGTGGCGCACCCGGGTCCGGGGTGGCCGCTGCGTCTTTCTCCGGGAGAACGTCTGTACCATCCACGCGGAAGCGCACTATCCCGCCGTGTGCCGTGGCTTTCCCTGGACCGATGCCGAGACCGGCGGCCCCTACGAGTACGACCGGACGATCTGCCCGGAGTTTGTGGTGAGGCCGGAGCTGGTGCAGATGGGTCGAGGGTGAGAGGTGAGAGGTGAGCGGTAAGACGCGATTGTCATCCTCAGGATAACAGTTGAGTTTGGATGATAAACCTTGCACTCAGGACAATTCATGAACCCCCGGCCCCTTCTCACCTCTCACCTCTTACTTCTCACCTTTTTCATGGCCCAGCCCGCCGCCGCGCAGTCGAAGGATCGCGCCTTGGAGCACGCCCGGAAGCTGCTCGAGTCCACGCCGCTCATCGACGGGCACAACGACTTGCCGTGGGAGATCCGCGCGTCGAAGACGGCACCCCGCGACGTGGCGGCGTACGACCTTCGCAGCCGGTCGCCCAAGCACACCGATCTCGGCCGGCTCAAGGAGGGCAAGGTGGCGGCGCAGTTCTGGTCCATCTACATCCCGGGAGACATCAAGGACAGCGGCTACGCCCGGGTCCAGCTGGAGCAGTTCGACATCGCCCGCCGCATGATCGCCCGGTATCCCGACCGCCTCGCGCCGGCGTTCACCGCCGATGACATCGAGCGCAGCTTCAAGCACCACCGGATCGCGTCACTGCTCGGCATGGAGGGGGGCCACGCCATCGAGAACTCGCTCGGGGCGCTGCGGTCCTACTACGACCTCGGCGCCCGCTACCTGACACTTACTCACAACGTCACCCTGGACTGGGC
>JBBQXQ010000077.1:0-15714 GCA_038209515.1 Gemmatimonadales bacterium | reverse complement strand
GTCGGTGCAGGCAAGCGTTGCGGCGGTGCGGCCATGCCAGCCACCCCGGACAGAGACGATGGTCTGCCGGCCGGCATACCGGCGCGCCAGGTGCAGCGCATTTTCATTCGCTTCCGCGCCCGAATTACAGAGGAATACCTGACTCAGCGGCTCGGGGCACAGCTCGACCAGCTTCTCGGCCAGCGTCTCCCGCAGGAAGTGGGGCACGGCGCTCGAGTAAAAGAGCAGGTCCTCGGCCTGCTCCTGCACCGCACGCACGACGTGAGGGTGGCTGTGACCGGTGGCCGCAACGGCATGACCTCCGTAGGCATCGAGCCACTCGTCTCCATTCTCGTCGATCAGCCAGGACCCACGCCCGCGGATCGGCCGGACGGGGAACTGGGCGTAGACGGGGAGGAGGGCGGTACGCCGGTCAGGCGGTCGGTCGGTCAGCCGGTCGGACGAACTTCCGGTTTGCGGGTGTGCATCGGCCTCCGCCGTTTGTTCCGACCGGCTGACCGCCTGACCGCCTGTCCGCCTGTTCAGCATGGAAACGGCACCGTCGCCGTGAGACCGGCGCATTCTTCCAACCCCAGCGCGAGATTCATCGCCTGAATCGCCTGGCCTCCCGCGCCCTTCACCAGATTGTCGATCGCGACGCTGACCTGCAGCTCGCGACCGTCCGCGCTGTCGGTTGCGTGGATAAGCGCATAGTTGGTGCCCACTACGTGGGTGAGCTCGGGCGGCGCATCGAGCACCCGGACGAAAGGGCGGCCGGCATAGGCCTCGCGGAACCACCGGGCCGCGACGGTGCCCGGCGTTCCTTCCGTGATGGCAGACTCAACCGGCAAGAACGCATGCAGGGTGAGATAGATACCCCGAACGAACGGCCCGGCATGGGCGAGGAGGCGGACGGCGGCATCGGGACGGCCGACCCATTCACGCCAGCCCTGCAGAATCTCGCCCTCGTGCCGGTGAGAGAGCACCGAGTAGGCAAAAATATTGTGCGCCCTGGCGGGATGGTGCGTCGTCACCCTGGGCTGGGAGCCGGCGCCGCTCGAGCCGGTCACGCCAAAGAGGGAGGGCGTGACATCGAGACCGTCCCGCGCCAGCGGATACAGCGCGAGCTGCGCCGCCGTGGCAAAGCAGCCCGGCGCCGCGATGGCGGACGCGCCCCGCAGAGCCGATCCGACGACATCGGCCAGCCCGTAGCGAAACCGGCCTACCAGCGTCGGCGCCGAATGCGCGCCATAGTGTCGCTCGTAGCTACGCAGATCCTGCACCCGGAAGTCGGCCGCGAGATCGACCACCAGCGCGGGTCCGGCCTCGAACACTTCTCCCGCCACTCTGGAGGACTCACCGTGCTCGAGGGCGAGGAACACGACATCCCGGCCCCGCGCCGCCTCGCCGGGTGCGGTTCCAGCAAAGCGCGCCGTGGTGATGGGAGCGAGTGCGGGATGCACCTCCCCGATTGGCTTGCCGGCCTGGCTCCGGCTGGTAGCCACACACTCCGTCACCTGGGGGTGCTGGAGCAGGAGACGCAGGAGCTCGCCAGCCGCGTAGCCGGAGCCGCCGATGATGGCGACCTTCATGAGTCGCGAGTCGCGAGTCGCGAGTCGCGGGTCGCGAGTCGAGGGTCGAGAGTCGGAAGAGATCCGATGCCAGATGAGTCCAGACTCGTGACTCGTGACTCGTGACTCTGTGACCAGCCATTCAGCGCCGTCCGCACCACCTCCAGCAATCCCGCCGCGTCCCGCCGCGCATTGTGCGCCGGTAGCCCGAGTCCGCTCTGGATGTAGACCAGGCCGACTTCGTTGTCGGTTGCGGGCCCGGTGATCACCGTGATCGGCAGGCTGAACTCGCGTTTCATCAGCTCGGCCGCGCCCCAACATGCCACGGGGTCCGGGGCCGCCATGATGTAGGCCGCTCCCACCCGCATCAGCTCGGGATCGTGGAGAATGTCCTGGACACCGTACTCGCCGAGGATACCGTCGCCCAGCTCGGCAACGATCACGTCGGGCTTGGCCGGGGCCAGGCGATTGAAGATCCCTTTGGCTGTGGCGACGGTGATGCCGGCATGGGTGCTCGCGATGCCGACATCGTTGAAGGTGAGCGCGGCCACGGCTCCGGCATCGAGCATGGAGAGCGCGTCACGCATGAGCGACACACCGGTGAGCTTGGCCGCGGCGACCCTGAGCCCCCCGCGGGCGAGCCCGCGCACCAGCTCCGTAGCGGCCACCGTCTTGCCGGCATTCATGCAGGTGCCCGCGACGTAGACCACCGGCACCGTGCTCTCGAGCGTCTCTGAGGGAGGGACCGAATGATCCCGGATGTGCGCCGGCCGCCCGACCCGGTCGCCCAGCTCCGGGAAGGCCAGGATGGCACCGAGTACCTCGGCCTTGAACGGTGGTCCGATATCGGGATTGGCCGAGGTGCAGTGGCCCAGGATGCCGCCGAGGTTCAGGACCTCCATGGTGTCGCCCACGGCGATATGGCTGGGCACCACGCCGGCATAGCCCCGGAGCGCGCGCCGGGTGCCGAGGGTTCCGGCGAGCACGTCTCCGCCTCGGAGGGAGAGCATCCGGCCGGTGACGTCCTCGATTGTGTTGTAGGTCGCCTTGTCCTCCAGCACGCGGACGGCGAGCACGTACCCCTCGGCGGCCAGGATCTCATCGCCGACGATCACCTCGGGCGTAAGTCCGGCGTTCCGGGTGGACGAGGCGATGCGGTCGAGCCGAACGCGTGTGGTAACAACCATCCTGCTTCCTCCTTAGCTCCGGTGCTTTTTTGCCTTCTTGGTGCCCTTCGTGACCTTCGCGCCTTCGTGGTGAGGCTGCTCCGGAGTTCCGTTTGCTGCACGAGCCGCGAGCAGCGAGGGTACGGCTGCGACTCGGGCAAAGGCGCGCGCCTCCTCCCCGGTCCATAGACGATTCTCTTCGCCATAGGTGGCGACCGAACTGTCCATCATCGAGTGGGGGCTCCGGGTCCCGACCACGTGGAACCGGCCGGCGGCCAGGCGTACCCGAGTCTCCCCGGTGACCCGCGTCTGGGAGCTGATGATGAGCGCTTCGATGTCCCGGAGTGATGGGTCAAAGTACTGCCCCTCGTGCAGCCGGTCGCCGTAGAAACGGGCCAGCTGGTCCTTCCAGAACGCCTGCCACTTGGTGAGCACCAGCTTCTCCAACTCGCGGTGCGCTCCGATGAGCAGCAGAGCGGCCCCGGCCTCGAAGCCGATCCGGCCCTTGATGCCGAGCGCCGTCTCGCCGACATGGATGTTGCGGCCGATGGCGTAGGAGTCCGCGACCTCGCCCAGGCGCTGAATCAACGCCGGGCCGCCCAGTGCCTCTCCGTCCAGCGCGACCGCCAGCCCGCGCTCCCATTGGATGACCATCTCGCGCGGAGCCGGCGCATCGATTCCGGAGTCGAGCAGCTCGTCGGGTGGGCCGGCCCAGGTGTCGTGGGTCCAGCCGCCGCCCCAGGTGGTGCCCCAGAGCCCACGGTTAATGGAATAGGCGCTGGCCCTGGCCGGGACGGGAAGATTTCGAGCGTGGAGGAAGGCGATGGCCTGGTCGCGCTTGATGCCCTCGTCCCGGATCGGGGTGACGATCTCGAGGTCGGACGCAAGCACCCGGAGGGCGACGTCGAACCGAACCTGATCGTTGCCGGCCCCGGTCGATCCATGGGCCACCGCGCAGGCACCGATCCGGCGGGCGGTCTCCACCACCGAGAGCGCCTGCTGGGTCCGCTCGGCGGCGACGCTGAGGGGATAGACCTCGCCCCGGAGCACGTTACCCTGGATCAGGAACCGGACGAATCGGTCGTAGACTTCCGCTCGCGCGTCGACCTCGTGATGGCGGAAGGCGCCGACCCGCTCGGCCTGGGCACGGATGGCGGAAAGGTCAGCGGAGGAGGAGCCACCGGTGTCGACATGGACGGTATGCACCTCCCAGCCGGCGTCGGCCAGGCGGGGAACGCAGTAGGAGGTATCCAACCCGCCGGAGAAGGCGAGGGCGATGGGGCCACGGGGAGAATGCATATTGCATAAGTATGCATGAGTTGCGCTGGAGCACAAGCGGTGGAAGCTACTATCTCCCCAGCTCGATCTTGCCCAGTCGCCCGGTCCCGCTGAGCGCGAGCCAGATCCGATGGTGGGTGCTGTCGGTCTGCATGTGACGGACGATGGCGGTGGCGGTGGGGATCTTTACGGTCTCCATTTTCTCCGTCTTGGGATCGAACGCCACCATCAGGTTGGTCCGGGACTCGTCGTACCAGATCCGCCCGTCGGTGCCGATGGCGATGCCGTACGGCCCCGCATTCTCCGACGGCGACTTCCACTCCCGCGCCTTTCCCGTCTTCGGGTCGAGCGCTCCCAGGTAGCCGCGGCCGTAGTCGGTGTACCAGACGGTGCCGTCCCCGCCCACCTGGAGCCGCCGCGGGCGGGCGCCCTTCGCCGGCAGCACGAACTCCGTCATGACGCCGTCGGCGGGATTCACCCGGCCCAGCTTGTTGGTGCCGAGCATGGCGATCCAGATAGATCCATCCGGTGCGGAGACAATGCCGTACGGTACCGACCCGGAGGTCGGCGCGTGATACACCTTCGTCATGCCCGTCCGGGGGTCCAGCCGGCCGTAGCTGTTGTTGTTGGCATCGGTGAACCAGACTTTGCCCTGGTGCACGATGGGCGTGTGCGGGTTCGGGGCTTCGTCGGGGAGGGCGAACTCCACGATCTTGCCGGTCTTGGGATCCACCCTGCCCAGGAGCCCGGCGCCCTGTGCGGTGTACCAGACCGAGCCGTCAGGGGCGACGGTGATGCCGTGCGGTCCGGACCCTGGCGTTGGGGTCGGATAGTCGACGATTTTGCCGGTCTCGGGGTCGAGATGGCCGATGTAGCTGTTCCGCTGGTCGGTGTACCACACCGTGCCGTCCTTGGCGACGGCCGGGTCGTGGGGGAAGTTGCCCGGGCGGGGGATGACGTACTCGACCACCGCCGGCAGCATGGTAGGAGCCGGCACAGAGACCAGAGCCGCGATGAAGCCGACCGACAACAGGATATTCACTCGCCTTGAGAACATGACGCCCCCCTCAGCCGCAAGGTTTCCGGGCTCCGGCGAGCCCCAAGTCTTGCGCCCCCCGGCACGCTGTAGTAGTCTAGCTATGACAACTGCTCCCGTGGTGATTTGCGGCGTATTGCAGCCACGTTAAACAATTGCTAAAAGGCCTCGCGTCCCGAGTGTCTTTTTGGCACCGGGCGCTTCTCATTTTCCCGGAGCCAAAGATTCCGAGGCGTAGCAGGCGGGAAGGATTTCCGACATGCCGGACGCCCCCCGCGGAACCGCGCTCCTCGACCCGACCATTTCCCCAGCCGGGCCAAGCCCAACTCTCTGCGTACTTCCGCTTCACTGTGTGGTGTGCGGGGCGGAGTACGCTCCCGCTCCGGTAGCGATCTGCGAAGGGTGCCTGGGCCCGCTCGAGCCAGTCTATTCCCCCACCCGGCGATTGCCCGACGCCGCAACCATCTCCCGCCGGGATCACTCGCTCTGGCGCTACCGCGAGTTTCTTCCGCTCGACGGGCCTCCCCGATACTCGCTCGACACCGGAATGACCCCGCTGGTCGAGTCCCCTGCCCTGGCCCGGCGTCTGGGCGTCGCTCGCGCCTGGCTCAAGAACGACAGCGTATCCCATCCCACCCTCTCGTTCAAGGACCGGGTGGTCGCCAGCGCCATCAACGCGGCTCACGCTCTCGGACTCGACACCGTCGCCTGCGCCTCCACCGGGAATCTGGCCAACGCGACCGCGGCGCATGCCGCCCGCGCCGGACTCCCGGCGTGGATCTTCATCCCTCACGATCTCGAGCCGGCCAAGGTCATCGCCACCGCGGTGTATGGCGTGCGCGTGGTCCGGGTCCGCGGTACCTACGACGACGTGAATCGCCTCTGTAGTCAGGCTGCCGATCGGTTCAAGTGGGGAATCGTCAATGTGAACCTGCGCAGCTACTACGGCGAGGGCTCCAAGACGGTCGCCTTCGAGATCGCGGAGCAGCTCGGCTGGCGCCTCCCCACGGCGGTCGTGGTGCCGATGGCCGGCGGCTCGCTGATCACCAAGCTTCGCAAGGGATTCCGCGAGTTCCTCGAGGCCGGCCTGGTGGCGGGCCGGAGTCCTCGCCTGTTCGGCACCCAGGCCGCCGGGTGTGCCCCGATCGTGCGAATGGTGAAGGACAAGACCGAGGTGCTACAGCCCGTGGTTCCCAACACCATCGCCCGCTCGCTCGCGATTGGAAGCCCGGCCGACGGGATCTTCGCCTCCCGCGCGATCAACGAGAGCGGGGGCTCCGCCGCGGCGGTCTCGGATGAGGAGCTGTCTCAGGGCATCCGGATTCTGGCGGAGACGAGCGGAATCTTCACCGAGACGGCGGGCGGCGTGACGGTGGCCGGTGCGCTCGCACTCGCCGCAAGCGGGCACCTGCGGCCCGACGACGAGGTGGTCCTCTGCATTACCGGCAACGGCCTCAAGACCACCGATGCGGTCTCCGATACGACCCGTGATCTGCCGATCATCCCACCCAGGCTCCGGGACCTCTCGGCGCTGGTGGAACAGTCGGCCTAACCCAGGAGAACGTGCTCCATGCCAGTGACTTTAAGCCTACCGACAGTGCTCGCCCGCCTCGCGGATGGCCAGGCCACCCTGGAGGCGAGCGGAGCAACTCTGGGAGAAGTGGTGGCGGGGGTCGCCGAGCGGTTCCCCCAGCTCGCGCCCCGATTGCAGGATGAGCGCGGCGGGCCCTATCCCTTCGTGGCGTTCTATCTCAACGATGAGGACGCGCGGTTTCGGGGCGGGTTCCAGGCGCCGGTGAGCGACGGCGACGAGATCACCGTCGTGGCCGCGATCTCCGGAGGCTGACGCTGGGGGCGGAGTGCTACCAACGCTCCGCCACCGCCTGAATCACCTGCGTCAGGCTGACCACGTCCCGGAGATCGATGGTTTCCGCCGGTGAGTGCGAGTACCTGAGTGGCCAGCCGATCGCAACGTCGGGCACGCCATACGCCGCGAACACCGACCCATCGTTGCCGCCGTTGGTCGTCCCCACCTGAAGTGGAATCCCCCGCGATCGGGCCAGCGCCACCAGCGAATCCAGCAGAGCCGGAGGCGTCACCGAGCTGTTGTCCAGCGCACGGGCCACCGCGCCGTGTCCCAGCGGGGCCAGCGCGAAGTTCTGCGGCTCGAGCGGTGAGTCGGCACTGACGAAGGTGTCGATGGCGTGCACCCGAATGGGCCGAAGACCCAGCGCATTGGCCGCGGCCTCCGCACCCTCCAGCCCGATCTCCTCCCGCACACTCCAAAGAAAGGTCACGGTGTGCCGTAGCCGGGCAGGATCGAGTCGTCTCACCGCGAGCACCTGCGCGGTCGACCCCACCCGGTCATCGAACGAGCGCCCGGTGGCACGCGTCCCGGCCAGACGGACGTAACGCTTCGGCATGGTAAGCGTGTGTCCCACCCGGATACCCAGTGCCGCGGTCTCGTCCCTGGAAGCGGTTCCCACATCGGCGCGGAGAGCGGGCGGTGTCCGTTTCACGACGGTGTCCGCGGTGGAATCGCGCGGCATGAAGACTCCGGGTATGATGGCCCTGCCGGTGTGGACCAGTGCAGGCTGCCCCTCCCACAACGAAGGAAAGAGCCCACCGGCCGAGGCGAGGTCGAGCGTGCCATCCTCCCGGATTCCGGTGATGCGAAACCCGATCTCATCGAGATGGGCGACGAACAGCACGGTCGGCTCGCCCTTCCCCAGAGTGAGCCAGAGGTTGCCGGCGCTGTCGGTCTCGGTCCGGGCCCACCGCGGAAGCAGCCGCTGGACCATCGCGCGCACCGGCTCTTCCATGCCGGACACACCGTAGCTCTCGACCAGAGGCGCGAGCACTCGCTCCACCTCGGCCATGTGCGGTGGTTGTTGCGCACCGAGTACGCCGGGCAGAGCAGCGAAGAAAACGACCCAGGTCCTCAACGGTCTCCTCCGATCCACCGCACCAGGGCGCTGCGGAGGGAATCTGCATCGTCCAGAGCAACCGTCTCGACCGGAGTGCCGGCGTAGCGGACGGGGAGAGACCATGTCGTCACCTGTCCCAGGCGAGGCCAGCGAGCCGCCGTGCTCGAATCCGGTCCCTGCTCGAGTGCACCCAGCTTGCCGGCTCGGCTGTTCACCAGGACGGTTTCATCGAACGGTCCGAGCTCGTTCGCCAGCGTAGCGAGACCTCGCTGGGAGAGCTCCTGCTCGACGGCGAACGCTACCGTCACCTGAGGGATACGCTTTGTGCGGACCATCGATTGTCCAACCGCCGACACCAGCGCAGCACAGGCTGTCCGGCGGCCGACCGCTGGAGCCGCCAGCAAGCCGCTGCCATAGGCGTGGGGATGCTTGGCCAATGTGACCGGTGCGAGCACCCGCACGCCCAGCGCGCTGAGTTGCGACCGGGAGGCGGCGCCGACATCCACGTACGCGTCATCGACCGTGAAGGGGAGCTCGCTCGGTGCACTCCGGCCGCGAGTCAGGTGAATCGAACGCACCGCCACGACGCCGGGCACCAATCCACGCCCCTGGATGGTGACCCGCTGGCCTTCGATCTGCTGATCGAAGAGCGGCGACACGCGACCGGATACCCGTCGCAGCGTGAGATAGCCATCCTGTCTGATATCGCCCACGACGTATCCCGGCTCGTCCAAGGGGCAGACGACCAGCCGCTTGACCGATCCGCCGCCGAGCCGAAGACGCGCATTGCCGGCGCGGTCACGGGTGCCGCCGGGGAGGAGTCGAAGCACCGTGTCCACCATGGCCTGCTCGTATCCGCTGACCGCCGAGAGCGCGGCCAGACGAACCGCCAGGGCGGCGAGGTCAGAGTGATCCTGCTGCGCCCGCGCCAGACCAGGCAAGAGCAGGATGACGCCGCAGGCCAGCCAGCGGGAGAGCACGGAGTGAGAAGTGAGAGGTGAGAAGTGAGAGGTGAGACGCTGTCATTCCGAGCGAAGGGAAGAACGGAGATTCCTCACTTCGCTCGGAATGACCATCGCTGGTGCGGCCTACGATCCTCCGCCCGAGATGCCGGTATCGAGGTCGTAGACGTACAATGCGGCGCCACATCCGGTGGTGGATTCGGTCACTACCCCCCGCAGGAGGTCCAGTGCCTCGGTCAGGCTGGGGGAGAAGGCGTACTCAAGCGCGAGCGGCGCGGGCTCCCCATCTCTGGTCTCAGGGAGATAGGCGGTAACGAAGCGGTCGACGATGACGGGGTGAATTTCGCGTTGAGCGGGATGGGGCAGGCCGTGGCGGCGTTCGATCTCGGACAGGAGGCGCTCCGCCACAAAGACGCGCTCCTGTCCAATGGCGACATCAAGCATCACATAATTCCTCAACTCGAATCGCCGGCGCCTGGCGCGCGACGGCAAGTGAAATGGGCGGGCGGCGCCAGACGCCTCGCGACCGCAACACGCGGCGACATGTGTACCAATGCGAAAGACCGGGAACCCGCGTAAGAGAAGAAATCCCGAAGCGGGTTAGCCCGATGCGCCGCCATCGTATGCATCCAGCGCTCGCCGACTTCCAGATCTTCCCGCGTGAGACCATGGCTGGCGTTGCTGCCATGCAGGGTCACGTCCGCTCCGGCCGAGCCGAGGAGGTCGGCCAGCGCGCGTGGCTGAGATGCCGGCACGATCGGATCGTTCCGCCCCGCCGCGATCAGGACCGGCACCCCATCCAGGGCGGGGAGCGGCTCGGGTACCAGCGGCACCATCGGACGGAGGAGGAGGGCCCCACTCAAGCTCCCCGGATGGAGCAGCAGCAGCGCTCCCGCAATGTTGGCCCCGTTGGAGTAACCGACCGCGATCGGTGGCGTCTCGCCGAGGTCGTAGGCTTTGCGGGCCGCGGCCAAGAACTCGGCCAGCTCGCTAGCCCGGACGCGAAGGTCCTCGAGATCGAAGACGCCCTCCGCCAGACGGCGGAAGAACCGCGGCATGCCGTTCTCCAACACCTTCCCCCGCGGGCTGAGGAGAGGAGCTCCCGGCGCCAGCGCCTCCCCCAGCGACAGTAGATCGTCCTCGTTGCCGCCGGTACCGTGGAGCAGGAGCAGCGGCGTCGCCCCCGGTATGGTTCCCGGCCGAAAACGATGAACGAAGCCGAGCCCCGCGTCACTCATTGGCTTGACCAGCCGTGGCCTGAGGCAGTCTCAGCCGAGGCAGCACCCGCTCGATCTCGGCCCTGTTGGTCTCGTACACCGGCGGGAGCTTGAGATGGGTCCCCAGCTCAGCCGCGGGCTCGTCGATGGTAAACCCCGGCGGGTCGGTGGCTATCTCGAACAAGACCCCGCCGGGCTCCCGGAAGTACACCGAGTGGAAATACTGCCGGTCGATTACCGGCGTGATGTCCACGCCCTGGGTCTCTATCTCACCACGTTTGGCCAGTTGGGCTTGTTCGTTTTCCGCCCGGAACGCCATGTGATGCACCGTCCCAACTCCTCCGGCACCCCGCCAGAAGCCAGGCGCGCGCCGGAGATCCACCACCGTGCCGCTTCCCCGGTCGGCGGATTGAAAACGAAGGACGTTCCCTTCCTCCCCGACCGGTTGGAACCCAATGGTTTTGGTGAGGAAATCGGCGGTGCCGGTGTCGCCGTCTTCCCACAAGGTGGCGCCATGTAGCCCGCGGACGGCGTGCTCGGAGGGCACCGGACCATCGGCCCATGGCGGAGTGTTGACGACTCGCGGCGAAGCGACCAGCTCCAGCAGCAGCCCATCCGGATCCTTGAACGCCAGGGCCTGCTCGTCGAATCGGCGCGTGGGACCCTCGTACCTGATGCCGTGAGCAAGCAGTCGCTCGATCCAGAACCCCAGCGAGGCGGGCAAGATCGCCAGCGACACCGTCCCCACCTGACCGGTGCCCTGACGCCCGGGCATGCCTCCCGGCCAGGGAAAGAAGGTTAGCAGCGATCCCGGGTGGCCGAGATCGTCGCCGTAGTAGAGGTGGTAGCTGGCCGGATCGTCGAAATTCACCGTCAGCTTGACCAGCCGCATCCCCAGCAGGCCGGCGTAGAAATCGAGGTTCCGCTCGCGATCCTGTTTCAGTGCGTCTGGGCCATCATCTTGACCCTCACCGGCCGGTACGGCGACCTGCTGGACTATGTCGTGTTCGGCGACTGGATCTTCTTCGCGGCAACGGCCTCGACGCTCTTCTATTTCCGGGCTCGCGAGCGGCGCGGCCTGGAACGTGCCGATCTCAGGTTCAGGATGCCAGGGTATCCTGCCGGGCCCATTCTCTTCATGCTTGCGGCGCTCTACGTGGTCATAGGATCCATGGCGTCGAACCCGGGCAACGCCCTCAAGGGAACGGCGCTCATGGCTGTCGGGGTGCCGGTGTTTTGGTTTTGGGATGCTAGGAGAAAGACGGAGAGGGCGGAGAGGAAAAACTAGACGGCAGGACGCACGTCTCCTCTATCGTCCAGACGGAATACCGGTCGCGGGCAGTGGCCCTGCCGCGCCCTCTAGCGCCGACGGAAAAAGAATCCGCCGCCTCCGAGTAGCAGCACCACGAGGACGATGATCAGCAGAGTGGTCGTGTCCATTCTTCTCTCCTGTCTCCTGGTGAACCGGCTCGATTGATCCCATGTCCAGACATGTAAGCCGCACCCCGCGAGCAGCCACAGCTTGATGGACCGATCTCACTACCCGCTGCCCTTGTCTTTGACGCCGTGCTGGATCGGGACCGCTTCCGCCGCGTCCTCCTCCTGCAAATGCTCCTCCCGGTACATCCGGATCAGCTCGAAGAAGTAGGAGATCGCCAGGGGCCCGATGAGCAGGCCCAGGAGGCCGAAGTAGTTGATGCCGGCGAAGGCCCCGATGATGGTGATGAAGGGGTGAATCTTAGCCCAGCGCCGGAAGACCATCGGACGGATGATGTTGTCCACGTTGCCCACGACCACGATGCCCCACACGGTCAACCCGATCGCCATCCCGTAACGCCCCTCGATGGCCAGCGCCAGCGCCCCTGGGCCCCAGACCAGTCCGCTTCCCACCACGGGGAGAATGGCCAGGATAACGGTCACTACTCCCCAAAAGAGCGCGTTGGATATGCCCGTAACCCAGAACGCCAGGCCGACCAGAAGACCCTGCATGGCGGCGGTCATCCCCGTTCCGATGAGGGTCGAGATGGTGACGTCCCGGAACCGGTCCCGCAGTCTCTCCGCATTCCGGGCGGAGAACGGGAGGAACGGCCGGACACCCTTCCATGCCGTGCGGGGGGCGAGAAGGAGGTAGTACAACCCGAAGAATGTGATGGTCAGCTGGATGGCGAGCCGGGTGGCGGTGCCGACCAGGCCCAACGCGCTGGCGCCGATCCACGATATCAGTTGGGAGCCCACCGACTCGATCTGGGCCCCCACGTCGTAGGGACCGACCCGAAGCTCCCGAAGGCGGGCGAGCAGGGGGCTCCGGATTACCCCGCCGGCTATGTCCTGGGCCTCCCCCGCGATGACCCCAACAAAGGCCGCGCCGGGTCCCAAGACCATGATGACACCCAGCAGCACCACTAGCGCGGCCGCCAGCCGGGGGTGCATCCGCCGGGCAAGCCACTGGTGGACCGGCGCAAAGACCACGTAGAGGACGGGCGCCCCGACCAGCCCGGTGCTGAAAGGCCAGAGCGCCCAGACAAGGCCCAGCCCCAACACGAAGATCAGGAAGGCTGCCCGGTCCTGTTTGGTGTCGAGAAAGGCCATCGCGGAACAGTAGGGCGGAGAGGTACGAGTCGCCAGCGCGGGAGTCCTAACGGGGAGCCCCACGGAGATGTATCTTCGGAGAAGTCGGGAGCATCCAGGCTACAACCCTGTGCAGGACTCGTGGTCCCACTCACTCAGATTCCAGCCACTCTCCTCATCGCCGGCGGCGCTGCTGCGGCACTGCTCCTCCTCCTGACGGTCCTCGCCGGGCGGGAGCACCGGAGACGCAGGCAGGTCGAGAGCTCCCTGGCCGAAGTCCGGAGCCAGCTCCAGACCGTGACCGCCACCATGCGGGAGGCGGTTATCGCCTACGACATGGACCGCCGGCTCAAATTCATCAATCCCGCGTTCGAGCGGCTCACCGGCTACCCGGAAGACGAGCTACGGGACCAGGAGTTCCTCGCCTATATCCACGGCGAGGACAGGCCGGCAATCCTGGCCGAATGGGACCGTCTCACCCAGGGTGGCGCCCTCAGGGATCAGGAGTACCGGGTGGTCACCCGGTTCGGCCAGATCCGCTGGTGCTCCAGCTCCTGGGAGCCGATGCGGGATGAGACCGGCCGCCAGATCGGGTACATGGGAGCCGAGTTCGACATCACCGAGAGGAAGCTGGCCGAAGAGGCCATGCGCCTCGATGCCGAGCTCTTCCAGGCGGTGCTCGAGGTGGAGCAGGCGGTCAACTCGGCGGGTCTCGACTCCGGGACGGTCATGCGGGTCATCGCAGAGCGAAGCAAGGAGCTCACCGGAGCCAGTGGAGCGGTGATCGAGGTGATGGAGGGGGAAGACCTCGTCCCGGTCGTGCACGTCGGCACGGAAGCGGCTCGGCTCAAGGTCAACACCAGCCTGTCCGGCGTCTGCATCCAGACTGGGGAGCTTCAGCGCAGCGACGACACTCTCACTGACCCGCGCGTGGCCCACAACTACTACCGCGAGATCGGCATCCGCTCCTTGCTGGTGGTTCCGCTCCGGGACGAGCACCGGACTCTGGGCGTGCTCAAGGTGGTCTCTCCCCAGCCGCGAGCCTTTACCGACCGCGATGCAAAGGCGCTCCGCCTCCTCGGCGGCCTCATGGGCGCGGCCTTGGGTCATGCTGCAGCCTTCGAGGGACGCCAGGCGCGGCTGGAGGAGCGTACCCGCGCGTTGCAGGAGAGCGAGCAGCGCTTCAAGCAACTGGTGGACGTCGCCCAGGAGGGCATCTGGGTCACCGACGACCGCGGGGTCATCACCTACATGAACCAGCGCCTCGGCGATCTGCTGGGGTACGGCAACGGCACCCTGCTCGGCCGACCCGTCTACGACTTCATCGAGGCCGATTCCCAACCGGGCGCCAGGCGTGCTCTCAGCCGCGGACGGAGCGCAAAACGGAGCCAGGATATTCGCTTCCAGCGCCGTGACGGAACCCAGCTCTGGGGTTTGGTGTCGTCGAGCCCGATCCTAGGGAAGGATGGAGTGCTGGTGGGAACGGTGGGAATGGTGACGGACATAACCGAGCGGAAGCGGGCTGAGGATCAGCTGCGCCGCTCGGCCGAACGGCTCACCATGCTGCATGACATGGATCAGGCGATCCTCGCCGCGCAGTCGCCGGTCGAGATCGGTCGCGCGGCCCTGGGACGGGTCCGCCGGATGGTGCCGTGCCAGCGGTGCACCGTGACCTTGTTCGACTTCGCACAGGACCAGGCCCAGCTCATCGCAGGGTACGCCGGCGGAACCCACTTGCCGCAGGCGTCGATGCCGCTGAGCGACCTCTCACCTCCCGAAGTGCTCCGGCGCGGATCGATTCGGGAGGTGCAGGACCTCAAGACCATTCAAGATCCCTCCCCCCAGATCCGTTTGCTCCTGGCCGAAGGGATGCGGTCGGTGCTCTCAGTGCCTCTGCTGATGGAAGGAGAGGCGATCGGAGAGATCAGCCTCGCATCGTCCACTCCAGCGGCCTTCGATGCCGAGCACCGGGATATCGCGCTCGAAGTCGCCACCCCACTGGCTATCGCAATTCAGCAGGCGCGCCTTGGCGAAGAGATGTCCCGGCAGCAAGGCGAACTGGAGCGGAGGCTGGCCGAGCGGGGTACCGCGCTGCGCGCCATCACGGCGGAGCTGGAGACCCTGCTTTACTCCATCTCTCACGACCTTCGCGTTCCATTACGCCAGCTGATCGGCTTCTCCCGCCAGCTGCTCGATGAGTCGGGCCAGCGGCTCGACCCGGCGGGCCAGCACTACGCGGAGCGGATTCATGAGGCGGCAGACCACATGGCTACCTTGGTGGAGGACCTCATCGGTCTCTCCCGGATCGGGCGCCAGGATCTGTTCCGGCGTGAGGTGAAGCTCGGGACGCTGGTGGAGGACGTGGTCAATGGGCTCGCTTCTGCCGCAGACGGCCGGGTCATCAACTGGGAGGTCGAGGAGCTGCCGACCGTACAGTGCGATCCGGCCCTGATCAAGATCGCCCTCACCAACCTGCTCTCTAATGCCGTCAAGTTCACCCGTCCCCGCCAACACGCCACCATACGGATCCGCCCAGTGGAGTTTGATGGCCTGGTCGGCCTTGCGGTCCAGGACAATGGGGTTGGCTTCAAGATGGCCTACGCCGGCAAGCTGTTCGGCATGTTTCAGCGGCTCCACCGCCCGGACGAGTTCGAGGGGAACGGAGCGGGTCTGGCCATGGTTCAGCGGATCGCGCACAAGCATGGGGGACGCGTCTGGGCGGAGTCCGAGCCGGATGCTGGTGCGACGTTTTATTTGACGCTAGGAAGCGGGGAAGCGGGGCGGGTGCCCCCTGGGCGGGTGGGAGGTGAGGAAGCGGGTAAGGAGGCACAGGAAGTAGATCAACGGAACGGTCGAAGTGACGCGCAAGCGTCATGACTGCCGAGCCTAGCCGCCTCCCACCCCCCCCCAGGGCCCCCCCCCCCCGTCCCACCGACAACCATCTGGTCGAGGATAGCCCGCGCGAGGTCGAGCGCATACTCAAGCCACATCGGGGGCGGGGGGGCGCTAA
>JBBQXQ010000076.1:0-15801 GCA_038209515.1 Gemmatimonadales bacterium | reverse complement strand
ATGCCGTCGACTGGCGCCACGTGAAGTTCATCGAACAGTTCCCCGAGGACCGAAGCCAGGACGGCTTCCTGAAGGGATCGCGGTGGCTGATGATGTCGGATGTGTGCAAGCATTGCGTGCGCGCCGGCTGTCTGGAAGTGTGCCCCACCGGAGCCATCATCCGGACCGAATTCGATTCGGTCTACATCCAGCAGGACACCTGCAACGGCTGCCGGGCCTGCATTGCGGCGTGTCCCTTCGGAGTTGTGGATCTTGGGTCCGACGGCAAGGCCCACAAATGCACTCTGTGCTATGACCGGCTGCAACACGGGATGGAGCCGGCCTGCGCCCAGGCGTGCCCGACCGACTCGATCCGTTTTGGTGAGGTAAGCGAGCTGATGGCGATCGCGGACCACCGGGTGGCGGAGCTCAGGGCGCAGGGCATCAACGCCTACATCTACGGCAAGGAAGACATCGTTGGCGGGCTGAACTGCTTCTTCCTGCTGGTGGATCGGCCGGAAGTGTACGGGTTGCCCGCCAAGCCCGAGCTGCCATCGGCCAATGTGGCCGAGGGGTTCGGGGTCAGCGGGCTCACCGCGGCCGCGCTGGCCATCACCGGCGTAGTGAGCTTCCGCAAGAGACGGATGGATGAGCTCGGGGGAGACAACGAGCCTGCCGGTGCCGGCCCGACGCCGAGCGCGCCGGCGCCCGCATCGATCGGCATCGAAGCGGTGCGCGGAGCCCATCGAATCGCAGAAGATCACGCAATGGAGCGGGAAATCCGTGGTCCCGACGCGGCGCCGTCATCCAGCTACGTGCGCGTGCATCTGGACGAGCGGGCCCGGCGTCGCTCTTTGCCCATCCTGGGTCAGGCTTCCTCGTGACCAGCTTCACCGCTGCCCTGCTCGCGCTGCAGTGGCAGATCAACCCGCAGTCCGGGGTGCCGTTGCCGCCGCGGTGGGGCTGGTATGTGGTGCTGTATTTCTTCATCGGCGGACTCACGGCAGGATGCTATGCCATCGCTTCCGCGCTGGCGGCCTTCGGTGATCCGCGTGACCATGACGCCATTCGGATCGGATACGGGTTGGCCTTCCCCGGCGTGATCCTCTGTGCCCTGCTCCTGGTGCTCGACCTGGGGAGGCCGGAGCGCTTCTGGCATATGGTGTTCATGTCCCACTACTTCCCGGAGCCGATCTTCAAGCACTGGTCGCCGATCTCACTGGGCTCCTGGGTGCTCTCCGTGTTCGGCGCCCTGGCCTTCGTCTCGTTCGTGGGCCTGCTGGTGGAAACAGGACGGCTTCGCTGGGGACCGGTCGTAAGGCTGTCGCACCGGTTACGCGGGCTGCCCAGAACGGTGTCGGTGGCCTGGGCCATCCTCGGAAGCTTTTTCGGCTTCTTCCTGGCAGGCTATACCGGAGTGCTGATGGTAGCGAGCGTGAAGCCGGTCTGGCACAACGCCATCCCACTCGGCGGCCTGTTCCTCGCGTCCGCAGCCTCGACCTCGTACGCGCTGCTCATGCTGCTTCTCGCCCGCCGCGGTCGAGGACACGCCGATCCCACGGTTCGAAAGCTGGCCGAAGCGGACCGGTGGGCGATCGGAATCGAGCTCGTACTCCTGCTGCTGGTGCTTGTGCCGCTCGGCTCACTGGCTCGACCGTTCATCACCGGGGCTTACGGCGCCCTTTTCTGGATCGGCGCCGTCCTCGCCGGACTGCTGGCTCCCATCGTACTGGATTTGGCCGGCCGCGGTGGCGATATCGAACGAAAACAGCGGTTGAGGGCGACACTCATCCTGGTGGGCGGGTTCGTCCTGCGCTTCGTCATCGTGATGGCTCCCCAGTCCCCCGAGATTCCGCCATGGCATCTCTGATCCGAACGGCAGGAATGCTCCTCACGGGCAGCGTCCTGCTCGGGGGATGCTCCCCCGAGGCGCGCCGGGTGCGCGACGGCGGACCCGGTGCTGACCCCGGAAACAAGATCCTGATCGACGCGCCCACAGCCAACCCACACGCAGCGGATACAACGCTCTGGCCGGGCCGAGCGCCGGCCCCGGTGGAACGGCTCGTGGCCGGCACCATGCCTCCACCTCCTGCACCTCCTGCACCGCGTCCCGCCGGGCCCGAGCGCTACCGCTGATGAGCCACCCGCTCGACGCGCTGGTACGGAAGCATCCCGAGATCGCACCTGCGGCCCACACCCTGCGGATCCTGGCAACCACGCTGCCGGACATCACCTTGCCCGCCGGCGTGCCCCACCTGGCCGCCGCCGAAGCCCGGCTGGCCACCGGCATTCCAGCACTGGAGGGCGAGCCGCTGCTCACCGGGTCCGCGCTGATGGCGAACGTACGCGTTCTGGCGAGAGCGCTCGGAGAGGTGCTCGAGGCAGCCGGGACACTGCCTGAAATACTGGAGCAGCGCCTCGATGGAAGGGCGGCCGATTCACTGGCGGTCGCGGCGCTGACGGGGGCCTGGGATCTCGTCGCTGAGACTGCACGCGGTGCCGGCCTCGATCCCCACTTCGTGATCACCATCGTCGATCACGCCGCCCGTCCCGCGCTCCGAGCGGGTGCATCGGCCCTGCGCGAGGTGATGGTCCAGTCCCGCTGGACTCGCGCGACGTGCCCGGGCTGCGGTGCCCCGCCACTACTCGCCGAGATCCGCAGTGGTGGATCGTCGGTCAGCGGTGCGGATCAGGAGCGGGTGCTTCGATGCGGACGCTGTCTAGCTGCATGGACGTTTCCGCGGCTGCGCTGCACCGGCTGCGGAGAAACGAGCCACCAGCAGCTCGCCTATCTTCACGGCTCGGGCGAAGGCACATTCCGCCGCGCCGACGTCTGCTCCACCTGCGGTACTTATCTCAAGAGCATCGCGGTGCTCATGCCACTCACCCTTCCAGAGCTGCTCGATCTCGATCTTGCCACTGCCGCACTCGATGTCGTGGCAGTGGAGCAAGGCTTTCATCGCTGACGAGTAGCGTGAGCCGAGTGCACAGCATTCTGTGACACTCGGCACGGCTGTTCCGATCTCAAAGTGTATAGTAGGGCGCACAGGGGGCCCAGGCCGATTGGCTTGGTGCCCGTCGTCACCATGTGGCGACCTCAATTCGAGGATTCTTTCGAGCCGAGGGAATCGGTTCCCGCGACGACGGAGCGGCCGCTGTGACTGAACACCACCGGAGTGGCGATGCTCAGATACCGACCCGGGCCACTCTGCTCGTGGTGGATGACGAGGAGATGGTTCGCCGGTTGGCCGTGCGGATGATCGTCACGCTGGGATATCGAGCGCTCGAGGCGCGCGATGGTCACGAGGCGGTGCGGGTGCTCCAACGCGATGCCCAGCGCATAGACGGCGTGCTCACCGACGTCGCCATGCCGGGTCTCGGCGGCCGGCAGCTTGGCGACACGATCGCGCGGTGCTGGCCGCAGATCAGGGTGCTATACATGTCGGGGTTTCCGGGGACACGGATTGTATCGGAGGGAGCGATCGGCCCTGGTGATCCGTTCATCCAGAAGCCATTCACGGAGGAACAACTGGGGAGAAGGGTCCGCGAGCTACTGGCGGGCCCGATCGACCAGTAGCGCTCAGTGCATTCCTGGGCGGGCCTGGAAATCAAAGTGCTGGGCCAGGACGTAGGTGACCCAGTCGCTCACCTGGATCCATAGTCCTTCCATGTCATCCCGGTACTCGCCTTCCTGCACCACTTGGTACCACGTCTTCGGGTCCACCCCCGGGTACAGGTGACCACACTCCGGCTTGACCCGCGCCTCGAGGTTCTTATCCCCGAGCCGTTCTGGAGCCGTTTTCCGCCGGGCACGAGACACCGAGGCGGGGTGGGACTGCGGCGAGACAGCAGGGTTGAATAGGAGCACCGCCTATTCTACATACCAGACGCTGGAAATGGAAACCCGAATATGGCCCGGCGGCGTCTAGAGGATCTTCTTCCCAAACGCTGATTGGACCAGCTCCACCGCAAACGCAGCCGACGCGTTCCCCTGATCCAGGATGGGATTGACTTCGACCATCTCGAGCGACGTCATCACTCCCGCATCGGCAAGCACTTCCATGACGAGGTGGGCCTCTCGATAGTCGAGCCCTCCCTTGACCGGCGTGCCCACTCCTGGCGCAACGGTCGGGTCCACCGCATCCAGATCGAAGCTTACGTGCACATAGTCGGTTCCATCGGTGACCCGGGCCAGCGCCTTCTGCATGACGCGGTGCACCCCATGGCGGTCGATGTCCGACATGGTGTGCACCTGCACACCGGTCTCCTTCAGCCGCTTCTTCTCTCCTGCATCCAGGCTCCGGATCCCGACCAAGGCGACATTGGCCGGGTGCACCTTGGGCGGCGGACCCGCCACGCCGGTCAGCTCACCGGCACCGAAGCCCAGTAGGGCTGCCAACGGCATACCGTGAATGTTGCCCGAGGGAGAGGTCTCGGGAGTGTTGATGTCGCCGTGCGCATCGATCCACAGCAGACCCACTCGCTGATCCTGCCGCTGAGCATAGGCCGCAATTCCCGAGACGGTGCCCACCGCGATCGAGTGGTCGCCGCCCAGGACCAGCGGAAAGTGACCCAGCCCCATGATCCGCTCGATCTTGCGAGCAATGATAGCTGCCGCGCGGGCAATCTCGCCGAGATAGCGGGCACGCTCGTGACCGACCTTGAGCTCCTCCATGTTCTTGATGACGATGTCACCCTCGTCCACCACCTTGTGCCCCAGTTCCGTAAGACGATCGGCGACTCCCGCAATGCGAATGGCGGAGGGCCCCATATCCACCCCACGCCGGCCCGATCCGAGATCCATCGGAACGCCCAGCAGATGCACGATCATCAAATCGTCTTGAACCGCGGCAGCCAGCGCACCCGGGCGAGTGGGACCCGGCCGCGCAGGTCGAGCCGGATGCCCTCGCGCTCCAGGAGCCCCCGCTGGACCAGCTCACCGCCGGGCATCGAGCGGAGACTGATTCCACCGTTCGCGTTTACCACCCGGTGCCAGGGGACAGCGGTGCCGTCCGGCAACGCCTGCAGAGCGTAACCGACCTGGCGGGCGTGACCCGCGAGACCCGCGAGGGAGGCGACCTGCCCATACGTAGCGACGCGACCCTCGGGGATCCGGCGGACGACGGCATAGATGCGCTGGTAGCTGGTCGAGCCCACTTTGAATCAGGCGCGCCGCTTCATGCCGCCGGCAATGAGAACGACACCAGCAACGATGGCTAGACCCCCAGCCCAGGTTGGTACGGCATGCTTTTCTTCCACTGAAGCCTTGAGATCACCGACCTTGAGCACCTGGTCCTTGGACTTGTAGCTCATGCCCCGGAACAGGATGAACGCTCCGAGCGCCAGGAGGAGAATTCCTACCAATGTGAGCGGACGCATAATCGACTCCGATCGTGAGAGGGGACTGCGCTGACATTCAATCCCTGGACTTCCAGAACGAGCGAAGGTACAGGCTTGCCGCCAGAACGATCAGTCCGGCGATGATGGGTCCCGGACCACCGTAGTTCTCGAAGCTGAACGGCTGGCCGGCGGCGCCGCTCATCCCGCGGACGATGGTCAGAATGCCGACAGCGATACCCGCCACGCCGAGCAGCGCGAGAAAGGCGAAG
Organism: Gemmatimonadales bacterium; assembly: GCA_038209515.1. Lineage (GTDB taxonomy): Bacteria > Gemmatimonadota > Gemmatimonadetes > Gemmatimonadales > GWC2-71-9 > CAVVWJ01. The sequence continues at coordinate 10,213 of JBBQXQ010000076.1, read as the reverse complement.
AGCGCACGCATGTTTGCCTCGCAGTGTGAGATCGTTGCTGCCGTGCGAGCCGGCCCGGAGGGCCTGCCTGCCGTCATAAAGGTACTCCCGCCCGATGAACCCGACGACGGTGTTCACCAGCATTGGCTTCAACCGGCGTACATTGATCGACACAGCCCTCGAGGCGCACCGTGCAACTGAATATCCTGGCGACTGGGCCGGCACAAGCCGACTCGACCAGCCGGCTATCCGAGTCCTGGGTGCTAGTGCCGGAACCGAGCCAGCTTGCGCTCCAGTATTATCGGAGCGGCAACATGCTGTGGGCAATCGGGGTGGTGGTGGGGCTCGTCATCCCTGCCTTGCTGCTTTTCTCCGGCGCCTCCAGTCGCCTTCGCGATCTCGCATACCGCATGGGGCGCCGTTGGCTCCCGTCAGTGCTGCTCTACGCGGTGCTCTTTGCCATCACGTACGCGCTCCTGACCCTGCCGCTCGACTACTACGAGGACTATGTGCGGCAACATGCGTACGGGCTGTCCACCCAGAGCTTCGACAAGTGGCTGAGCGACTGGCTCAAAGGCGTGGCGCTCAGCGGTATTGGACTCGCGCTGGTGCTCTGGATTCCCTACCTCCTGCTGCGGCGCAGCCCCAGGCGCTGGTGGCTGTACGCGGGACTCGCAACCGCCCCCATCGCGACGTTCCTGCTGGTGGTGTCGCCTGTCTGGGTGGACCCGCTCTTCAACGACTTCGGCCGGATGCAGGACCGGGCGCTCGAAGCCCGCATTCTGGCGCTGGCGGCACGCGCCGGGATTCCCGGCAGCCGCGTGTACCAGGTGCGGAAGAGCGTGGATACCAAGACCGTGAACGCGTACGTGGCGGGCATCGGATCCAGCAAGCGCATCGTGCTGTGGGATACCATGCTCGCGAAGCTCACCCCGGACGAGATCGTCTTCGTCATGGCGCATGAGATGGGACACTTCGTTCTCCATCACACGCTCGCCATCATCCTGGGAGCAACCCTGCTGGTGACCGGGTCGCTGTATCTGGTTCACCGGGTAGCCGGTACGCTGATCGCCCGATTCGGCAGCAGGTTCGGCTTTGACCGGCTCTCCGACATCGCGTCATTCCCCCTGCTGCTCCTGCTCGGCACACTGGTCTCGCTGATCACCACGCCCCTGGCGCTCGCCTTCAGCCGGCACCAGGAGCACGAGGCCGACCGGTTTGCCCTCGAGCTGACCCGGAACAACCACGCCGCCGCAACGACCTTTGTCCGGCTGCAGCAGGAGAACCTGTCGGTGCCCCGGCCGGGTCCGTTCTTCAAGCTCTGGCGGGGAAGTCATCCCTCGCTGGGCGACCGGGTAGATTTCGCCAACCGCTACCGTCCCTGGGAAACCGGCGGGCCGCTCCGGTACGGACGCCGGTTCCGGTAGGGGAGCCCGTGTGTCGCTCATCACGGCGTCGGAGCGACACCGGCGGGCATATAGATCCCGCCCAGAGACAGGCCTCCACCCGCTGCCCCCGAGGACTCTATGAAGGCTCATGCCGCGGTCAGTCTAGCCCTTTCCGTTGTTGCCCTGGCCTCATGTGGCGGCCACCAATCGGTCGAGATCAATCCCAACAGCGCACCGGTAGCTGCCCGCTGGAACGGCGTGCTGGCCACGCCACGGGAGCTCGCCGGCATCGTGCAGGTCAGCGGTCAGGCCTGGATGGGACCGGACCCAAAGGACCTCGACAAGACCCAGGCAAGCGTCAGCATCTCGAACGCGGTGCCCGGCGGCCAGCATCCCTGGCATGTGCACCGGGGCCAGTGTGGAACGGACCAAGGGATTCTGGGCCCAGCCGATGCTTACCCGCCGCTCAAGGTAGAAAAGGACGGGCGCGCCAGCGTCACGGCCACCCTCCCGATCGCATTCCCTAAGACCGGCAACTTCTTCGCCAACGTCCACGCGTCGTCGAAGAACATGAGCACGATCGTGGCCTGCGGGAATCTGGCTCCGCCGGCTCGCTAGATACCCAGCGATCTCTTGATCGCGGCCGCCAGCCACTCGGCCTCGCGCTTGTCGCGCACCGAGCCGCCGGCGGTCGTCTTCTTGCCGTCCTTCCGGCGAATCACGACGTCGTAGTACACCGTCTTCCCCGCCTGCATCCCGATCGCGGCCACCACGTCGGCAACTTCGGCGGCGGTCAGCTTGCGCTCGCGGCCCGGTTCCAGGTACCCGGTGGCCACCGTCACGGTGCCGGCGTCTACCGTCACCCGCGAGACCTTGAGCCACAGATCCAGCACGCCGATCAGGAGCAGCAAGCCGAAGAGCGCCGTTACGATGGGGAAGATGATCGGCGCGTGCAGGTACAGCTGTATCCCAAGAGCACCGCACCAAATAAACGTGAACGCGGTGAGGCCGGTGGCCGCACCGGGGTTTCGGGCCGCCGGGAACACAATCTCGGTTCCACGCCGGCTGGTGGTCACCGCAATGCGAGAGCCGGCCGGCTGGTGGTACGCCGTGAGAGGAGAGCTACTCTTTCCGCTTCGCGTAGTTACCCGGCGGACACAGGTCAGGGTGAGCTGAAAACCTTCAGCCGGATGGAGGTCGAGAGTAGCTCGGACACTTCCGGCAAGGCTGTGCCCGATCACGCCTGGAATGGTGGAGAGCTCGAGCCGGGAGATCCCGTATTTCCGATAACGCAGCGTGGCCTTGATGGCCCGAACCAGCAGCCACGTACCGGCGAGTGGGAAGAGCAGAGCCATGAAGGCCGCGGGCTTCCCTTCATACAGCGCCGCCCGCACGCCGAGGTAGGCGCTCGGGAGGCTGATCAGGTTCCACAACGTGGCAAAGATCCACGCGGCCAGCAGGGTGTCCTGGGTTGTATCTGCGATTCGCCCCGATGCCCAGTCCCGGCGCCAAAGCCACGGCTCCTTCGGGTGTGAGGCCTGCAGTGCCTCCGCCTCTTTCATTCGTCGGTACGCCACCCGCATTCCTGCGAGGCCACCGAATCCGACGCCACCGAACGTGAGCGCCCCGATGCCGAGAAAGATGGCGTCACGCCAGACCCCGGCATGGGCCAGCCGCATTGTCTGCACCGCGCAGAAAGTACCCGCCGCGGCGAACGGCAGGAGAAAAAGCACGACGCAGCCCGTGGCCATTCGGGAGCTGAACTGCACCGGAGCCTTGCGCTGATTGGTGGGGAGCGTCGGCTGGGCCATCAGATCTCCGCTGAGGAGCCCGATTCAACCGGGGTGTCGGACCGGCCGCCCCATTCGGCCCAGGCGCCGTCGTAGACGGCCGCCCGCCTGCCAAGCAGCTCGAGCGCCAAGACCAGGGCGCAGGCGCTGGTACCCGAACCACACGTCGCCACGATGGGCCGGGTGAGATCGATGCCCGCCGCTTCAATCCGCCGGCGCAGCCCGTCGGGTGGCAGCATGGTTCCGTCAGGGCCGGCCAGCTCGGTAAAGGGAAGATTCCGGCTCCCGGGTATGTGACCGCCGCGAAGGCCCGGCCTGGGCTCCGGCTCAACCCCCATGAAGCGGCCCCTGGACCGGAGGTCCACCAGCTGTTCGGCGCCGTTCACGAGGTTGCCACGCACCGCGGCGAGATCCCGAATCGACGCCGCATCAAGCTGGGCAGTAAAACGGCCCGGAGGCAGCTGGACCACGCCGCGTTCAATCGGGCGGTTTTCGCTGCGCCATTTCTGCATGCCGCCATCCAGCACCGCCACTCGCCGGTGCCCGAATGTGCGGAAGGTCCACCAGACCCGAGGCGCACTTAGGTTCACTCCGGACCCATCGTACACGACGATGTCATCGGACTGGTTCATGCCCAACTGCATCATTCGGTCAGCGAAGTCAGAGGCCGGGGGGAGCATGTGCGGCAACGGAGTGGTTTGATCGCTGGTTGCGTCCAGGTCGAGGAACACCGCGCCCGGAATGTGGCCGGCCGCGTACTCAGCCGCGGGATTGCGACCGCTCCCCGGCAAGTACCACGACCCATCCACCACCCGCAAACCGGGTGAGCCCAGGCGGGACGCCAACCAATCGGTCGAGACCAGCGCTGGAAACTCGCCGGTCACGGAATCAGCAGCAGTTTGCCTGTCGTGCGCCGGGACTCGAGCTCACGATGAGCCTCCGCCGCGCCGGCAAGAGGAAACTCCCGTTCGATACGCACCTCGAGCGTGCCGTCCGCCACCCAGCCGAGCACGGCGCCGGCGCGCTCGAGCAGCTCGGCCCGGGTCGAGACGTAGTGAGCCAGGGTGGGCCGGGTGAGAAACAGCGAGCCCTTCTGATTGAGGATCTGGGGATCGAGCGGATCCACCAGTCCGCTCGACTGCCCAAAGAGCACCAGCATGCCGCGGCGAGCCAGGCAATCGAATCCTTTGAGAAACGTTGTTTTCCCGACCGAGTCATAGATCACCTGAACCCCGGCGCCCCCGGTCAGTCGCCTCGTCTCGGCGACGAAGTCCTGACTGGTATAGAGAATGATCTCATCGGCACCTGCCGCGCGAGCCAGGGCGGCCTTCTGTTCGGTGGAGACGGTCCCGATCACCCTGGCACCGCGCCGCCGTGCCATCCGGCAGAGCAGCAATCCCGTGCCCCCAGCTGCCGCATGCACCAGACAGGTGTCGCCGGAGGACAATGCGTACGTCGAATGAGTCAGGTAATGTGCCGTCGTTCCCTGGAGCATGACCGCCGCACCGATGCGGTCGGTGATTCTGTCCGGCAGAACAACCAGTCGGTCGGCCGGTGCGAGCGCGTACTCGGCATAGGCGCCCATAAAGCTCACCGAGGCCACTCGCTGGCCCACCTTCACGCTGGTGACGTCGCCGGCTACCTGCTCGACAATACCCGCGGCCTCGGATCCGGGAATGAAGGGGGGGTTCTGCGGGTAAAGGCCGCTCCGTTGATACACCTCGACGAAGTTCACCCCGATGGCGTTGACCCATACGAGAGCCTGTCCCATGCCGGGGGATGGCTTAGGCACCTCTTCATACTTCAGGACTTCGGGACCACCGGTCTGGTGAACTCGGACGGCTTTCACACACTCCCCACTGTGTCATGGCTGGTATCGAATCTAAAGAACAGCGGGGGAGGTCGCCTCAGCGCCTCCCCCGCTGCTGATCGTCCGGCCGAGGTCAGACGCCTATGAGGCGCCGTTCCGGGCCCACGTATGCGGCATCGAAACGGGACCGCCGCTCCTGGCCCTCATACCGATCGGAGCGTTTCGAGGCACGCGATTTGGACGGACCCAGATCGGCGCCGTGACGCTCGAGGATCGCGACTGCTTCAGGTGCCCCCTCCGCCCCACTCACCGTCAGCAGGGTCCTGCCATCACGGAGCCCGGCATCGAAATACTTGGCATCCTCCTCCGGCACCCCCATTCCCACCAGCGCTCCGATCAGCCCGCCAGTGGCCGCGCCGACACCCATCCCCATGAGGGTGGATGCGAGTATCCCTCCGACTACCAGCGGGCCCAGGCCCGGGATCAGGAGCGAGCTGACCAGCCCCACCAGCCCGCCGATGACGCCACCGGTAAGCGCGCCGGCCGCGGCGCCTTCGGTCAGCCCACTTGCTGTTTCCTCGACAATCCGCCCCGCCTCGTCATCAACGGCACTCCCCTCGCTACGAGCCTCTCCTGCCTCGATCCTACCCTGGGTAGCAACGCCGATCTGCTCGTTGGTGAACCCGGCATTCTTGAGATCGCGGATAGCGTCTTCGGCCTCGGAGCGTTCCTCGAACAACGCCACCACGATCACGCCAGTCGTCCCGGAACCTCTCGGCGCGCTGGGTCCATCAGTAGACGCCGCCATGTCACCTCACCTCCGTACTGGTGTAGAAATCCGGCACCTTGCGCCCTCGTGTGCAGCGCAGCGTTGGCCGGAAGTTGGAAACGGACCGATATAGTAGGGCGCAGTACAGGCTGGATTGGTGACTACGCTCACAGGAAGGCGCGTGAGCTGACGGAGATCAGGCCGCGATTGCCGCCTCCAGCATGTCGTCGGCAGGTGAGCGGCCCCGGCGAGTATACCGTTCGAAGAACGCGGTCGCCTGCTCGAGGTCGGAAGGATGGAAGTACCGGGGGCCGAGGCCGCGGCAGCCCTGGAGTGCGACCTCGAAGAGGTCGGTGGCCATGCGGGCAATCGCAGGATCGTGCAGCCCACAGCGGCCGGCGCGCTCGAGCAGCCCCAGATCGGGAGTGCCCAGCAGATCGGCCGTGGCCCGGAGCGCGGCGGGATCGTAAAGGATTCCGGCAGTGAGTGCGAGCGGGGCCGCATACCAGTGCGGTGCAATCGAGTCGGCGGACCGAAGCTCCAGATGCCCCCGGGGGCGTACCTCGGGGAAGAGTGTGCTGAGATGGTCCTGCCATTCATCGGGCGTCGGGTTGGCTCGGGCCAGCCACTCGCCGAAAGGCCGGTGTTCGCCCTCGATTGCCGGGTACAGAATGGCGGGCGCGGCCAGCGCAAACTCCAGATACGCGCCGACCGGATCTCGCTCGTCGTAGGGAATGCCGGTGCGCGTGGGATCGAGGGCACGCCAGACCTGGGCTCGCGTGCTCTGGTAGTCAGTGCGTTCGCCGGCGTAGATCGGAGAATTCGCGAAGATCGCTATCACATACGGCGTCGCCGCGTTGAGCACCCGCCAGCGGAGCCAGGGTTCATCGTCGAAATCCAGACTGACTTGGAACGCAGCGGTCTGCCGCATCATCCTCGCGCCGGCGGGCCCCCGTCGCCCCAGGTACTCGGCCATTCTCGCGTAGCGCTTCGCATGAATCAGCAGCGGAGCCTGTTCCGCGGGGTTGATAGGGTCGATGCCGACCGGCAGAAGATCGATCCCCTCGCTGGAGGCAGCCGCGCGAAGCGGAAAAACCACCGCACGGAGCACTGCGAGCAGCGCGCTGGCTGAACGGCACGGTGGCGAGCTGTACTCCAGCTGGCCCCCCGGCTCGAATGTGAGAGATCCGCCGATCGGCAAGCTGAAGCACGGGGTTCCTTTAGAGGTACAGCCTTCGTGCCAGCCTTGCCGCAGCCCGTAACGGCGGAGGAACGGAAGGGTGGCCAGCGCGCCCTCCGCCTCGATCGGGCAGCGGCGTCCGCTGAGCGACTCCACCGGTATGAACTCGACCTCCGCGCCAAGCCGGCGCGGCGTGAGTGAGCCGCTGACTGGGCCCGCGAAGGTGCTCTCGGCAAGCTGGGTAGCCAGCACCGCACGGGTCAACGTGCTCATACGGCGGCTCCCACGACCAGGGCGAAGAGCGCGCCGGGATCGGGCCGCCAGATCTCGATCCGGAGCCCGGCTGCGGCGAACAGGTCACCCACGCTCCGGCGATCGTGCTTGCAGCTGATCTCGGTTCGTATCGATTCGCGCTGCCTGAAGGCCACCAGCCCAATCCCCGGCACCCTCACCTCGTGTTCCACCTTCGAGACCAGATGCATCTCGATCCGGTGGGTCCCTGGCTCGTAGAAGGCCAGGTGCTCGAATGCATCGGGATCGAAGTTGGCTCCCAGCTCGTGGTTGAGCACCAGCAGCATGTTTCGGTTGAATTCGGCCGTGACCCCCTGAGAGTCATTGTAGGCCGCCTCGATCAGCCGGACGTCCTTCCGGAGATCCACGCCCATGAGGAAACGGTCAGCCGGGTGCATCGCGGAACGCACGCGTCGCAGCAGCCGGATAGCCGCTGGTGGATAAAAATTGCCGATGGTACCGCCGAGAAAGGCGTAGAGGGCAGGATGAGGAACCGCCCGGGAGAGGTCGAACTCCTCGGCGATATCAGCCACTGCAGGCTCCACCCTCAAGCCCGGATACTCACGGCGAAGCCGGCTGGCCGTCTGATCCAGGAAGCTGGCGCTGACGTCGATCGGCACGTACAGACAGGCCGTCCCAGCCGCTCGCATCGCACTGAGGATGATGCGGCTCTTCTCCGCGCTTCCGGCACCGAGCTCGACCAGTGTCCGGGTACCGAGCTCGGATATGAGCGCAGGCATCCAGCTTTCGAGCAGCGACCGCTCGGTGCGCGTGGGGTAGTACTCGGGCAGCCGGGTGATCTCCTCGAACAGCTCGGAGCCACGGTGATCGTAGAAGTACTTAGGTGGAAGCTCTTTCTGCGGAGCCGCCAGCCCAGCAGCAACCTCGGCCAGCATGCGCGGATTCGGATGCCGCTGTGCCCGCACCGCCGCGCGGGCCCACTTGGGGTGGATCGAGCTAGTCATCGCGAGCACACCTGAAGCCGCTGAAGATCTGGCGGCGGATAGGGTAGTCCCAGTTCCGGAAGGTGTTCCGGATAGCGCCCGGTCGCGTGGCCCACGAACCGCCTCGCAACACCTTGTATTCGCCGCCGAAGAACGCTTCGGAGTACTCCTTGTAAGGAAAGCTTTCGAAGCCCGGATACGGCTGAAAATCGCTCGAGGTCCACTCCCAGACGTCGCCGATCATGCCGGAACACCCGATGGGCGACAGGTTCTTCGGATAGCTCCCCACGGGCGCTGTCCCGAACGACAATTGATCGATGTTCGCCAGATCTTTCGAGGCAGGCTGATCTCCCCAGGGAAAGTCCAGCTTGGTGCCGGTCTCGGGGTCCCAGGACGCGGCGGCCTCCCACTCCGGCTCGGTGGGAAGCCGCTTGCCCGCGTATCGCGCGAAGGCTTCGGCCTCGTAGTAGCAGACGTGACAGACCGGGTGAGACGCCGGCACCGGGCCGCCCCGGTCCATGGATTGGGTCTCCCAAGCATGATCTGCCCTGGTCCAGTATTTCGGCGCGGTAACGGCCGACGATTGCAGCCAATGCCACCCTGCATCCGACCAGTACTCACGGTTCGAATATCCGCCGGCCTCGACGAAGCCCTCGAACTCACCGTTGGTGACCGGGTGCACGTCGATCCAGAACGGAGCCATCTGGACGGTGTGCTTGCCCCGTTCGTTGTCGTACGCCGAAGCGCGGTCGTCCGTGCCGATCTCGACCGCACCGCCCGGAAAGCGAGTCATCCCGGCAGATACTCGTACCGGCCCGTCGACTGGGACGTCATAGCCCAGCGCCGGCGAGTACGGCCGACCCTGCTTGAGCTGGAGGGTTTGGAGGATGGTCTCGTTGTGCTGATACTCGTGCTGGAGCACCATCTGGTAGACGTAACCATCCCGGAGCAGAGGATTGGCTGAGCCGAAGTCGGTGATGGCCAGACGGCCTAGCACCCGGCCCCGGATCTCATTCATGATCTCGCTGCAATGGGTCAGCCCTGGGAGGGGCAGGGCTCCCCGCTCGCTCCGGGGGTGCTCGAAGGGATTGAAGAGCCCCGGCATCTCGACGAACTCTATGGGGCCCTGAAGGTTATGAGTGAGCCACAGCTCCTCGAAGTAGGCGATATGCCCCAGGTCCCACAGAATCGGGCTCATGAGGGGATCGTGTTGCGCCCGAAGCTCCTCGTCGGTGAGCGGCGCCAGGAGCAGCAACGTCCTGGCGCGTGCTTCGAGGAGCTGATCGGCTATGGCGCTAGGGTCGATGCGGCTGGGGGTGGCAATGACAGTCATGGAGTCTCCGGGGCCCGGTCCGGCATGGCCCCTCGAGAGGCCTTTCCCTATGATACGGCGGTTCCAGCAGGTCCGCGAGTTAGCGCGAGGTAGTGCCGGTTACTCGTAACGACCGCCTGGCTCAGGAAGTTCCAGCGCAAGAACCGGGTAGTGAGAAGTGGCGCCTCATGGTAGCATCATGGCACGAGGGAGCAGCCATGTCTGTGACGGAGCACCACCCGGCCTCCGCGGCCGATCAGAGACGATGGGAAGCAGTGCTGGGGAGAGATCCAGGCCAGGACGGAAAGTTCGTCTATGGGGTGGCTTCCACCCACATTTACTGCCGGCCTTCCTGCCCGTCACGCCGGCCCGCCCAGCGCCGGGTGAGCTTCTTCCCGACCCCGGACGCGGCCGAGGCCGCGGGATACCGAGCATGCCGCCGTTGCGAGCCACGCAGCGGGCGGCGCACCTCGGATCGGCAGGTACAGCGTGCTCGTCAGTATCTCGATGAGCACTGGGACCAGACTGTTACACTGGACCAGCTCGGCCGGGTCGTCCAGATGAGCCCTTACCACCTCCAGCGCACGTTCAAGCGAGTGCTCGGTGTGTCACCCAAGGCGTATGCGAGCGCCCGGCGAATGGAACGAATGAAATCGCGACTCAGGGAAGGAGACACGGTGAGCAGAGCGACCTACGAGGCCGGCTATGGGTCCGGCAGCCGCGCCTACGAGCACGCTCGCTCAAGCATGG
>JBBQXQ010000075.1:0-15808 GCA_038209515.1 Gemmatimonadales bacterium | reverse complement strand
GATCACCACCACATCGGGATCTTGGCGAAGGGCGGCGTGGAGACCCACTGCGAGGCTCTCGGTGTCCACTCCGATCTCACGCTGCGTGATCGAACAGCTCAGATCGCGGTGGAGGAACTCGATCGGATTCTCGATCGTGACGATATGCTTGTGGAGCGTCCGGTTGATGTGGTGCACCATGGCTGCCACAGTGGAGCTTCTCCCGCTTCCGGCGACGCCGCTCACCAGCACGAGGCCGCGGTCGGATTCGGCAATCGACTTCAGCACTTCGGGCAGCTGCAGCGACTCGATGGTGGGTACGGTGAAGGGAATCACCCGCATCACGATCATGAACGACGAGCGCTGCCGCAGAACATTGACCCGGAAGCGGCCCACCCCCGGCATCCCCCAGGAGCAGTCGAAGTCCCGCATCCGGTCGATGCGAGCACGATCTTCCTCGCTGCTGATCAGTTTCAGCGCGATGGCTTTGGTCTGATCCGGGGTAAGCCGCTGCTTGGTGAGGGGGACCAGCTTGCCGTTGATGCGCGCGCGAAAGACGTCGCCGGCCTTGATGTGCAGGTCCGAGGCGCCCCGTTGAACCGCCGCCTTGATGATCTTTTCCATCATCTTGCCACTCTCCGGTTACCGCGCCTCGACCGCCCGTTTCCCGCTCGCTGGAAGCAACCCCATACGGTCCCGTACCTCCCGCATGGTCTCTGAGGCCATGCGCCGGGCTGCCGAGGCGCCATCGGCCAGGATCTCGTCCACCCGCTCGGACTCTCCCTGGAGCCGGAACGCCCGCTCCCTGATGGGGGTCAGGGTGGCGATCATATTATCGGCCAGCACCCGCTTACAGTCGAGGCACCCCCACTTGGCCCCCCGGCAGTTCTCGGCCACCAGGGCCACCGTCTCCGGTGGCGAGAAGTACTGGTGCAGATGATAAATGTTGCAGATCTCCGGGTTCCCCGGGTCATGGCGGGTGACCCTGGCCGGATCGGTCTTGGCGGGCCTCAGCTTCTGCCAGATCTCTTCCGGTGTGTCCAGGAGCCCGATGGTGTTGCCCAGGCTCTTGGACATCTTGGCCTGGCCGTCCAGCCCGGTGATCCGTTTGGCCTCGGCGAGGATAGGCTTCGGTTCAGGGAAGAAGTCGACTCCCCCGCCGAACTCGGCGTTCCATTTGCGGGCGATCTCGCGGGTCAGTTCCAAGTGCTGGACCTGATCGTCGCCGACCGGGACAAGGTCGGCGCGATAGAGCAGGATGTCGGCGGCCATGAGCACCGGATAGCTCAAGAGACCGGCCGGCACACTCTCGAATCGCTGCGACTTATCTTTGAACTGCGTCATCCGCTCGAGCTCGCCGAGCGGGGTGACGGTATTGAGCAGCCACTGGAGCTCGGTGTGCTCGGGGACGTGCGACTGCACGAACAACGTCGCCCGATCAGGATCGATCCCCGCCGCGAGCAAGCTGATGGCCATGTCGCGGGTGCGCTGCGCCAGTGACGCATGGTCGTACTTGCCGGTGATAGCGTGAAGATCAACCACGCATATCAGCGACTCGTAGCTGCGCTGGAGGTTGACCCAGTTCTGCACCGCCCCCAGCCAGTTGCCGATGTGCAGCTCGCCGGACGGCTGAATCCCAGAGAATATGCGTGGCATGAGGGCGCAAGTTACCCCACTCGAATTGGGCACACAAGATAGTGTCTGCCTTACACTTACTTGAGCTGGCTCAGACGGCGGCAGAGCGGGCGGCTTCGTATATCCGCAAGGTCGAGCGTCCTGCCGACCCCCAGGGCTGGACTCTCAAGGGGGCAAGGGATTTTGTCACCGAAGTGGATCGCACCGCGGAACGGATCATCGCCGATATCCTGCTGACCGCCGAACCGGGCGGGCGGATGGTAGGCGAGGAGTTGAGCCCAAATGTGGTGACCGATGGACTCGTGTGGGTAGTCGATCCGCTCGATGGGACGACCAATTTCCTGCACGATTTCCCGAGCTACGCAGTTTCCATCGCCGCGGCGGTGGATGGTGTCCTCGAAGCGGGAGTGGTATTTCATGTGACCCGGAACGAGGGCTATAGTGCCGGTCGGGGCCGCGGTGCCTGGCTGGGTGAGCGGCGCTTGAAGGTATCCGCGATCCAAGACCCGGCTTTCGCGCTGATCGGCACGGGTTTCCCCTTCAAGGACCCATCCAGGCTCGAGGAGTACCAGAGTCAGTTTGGCCAGGTTGCCGCAGCGGTGAGTGGAATCAGGCGCCCGGGCGCGGCGGCGCTGGACCTGGCCGACGTCGCCACCGGCCGGTTCGATGGCTTCTGGGAGCAGCACCTCTCGGCCTGGGACATCGCGGCGGGGAGCCTGCTCATTCGCGAAGCGGGTGGGGTCGTAACGGACTTTTCGGGCCGGGACATCGGAATCGAGCACACCGGAGTCGTTGCGGGCAACCCTGCGATCCACGAGTGGCTCATCGAGACCCTTAGACACCGAGACTAAAATTCGCCTCTGTGGTAGAATTGGCTTCTCATGGATGAAACGGAACAACTGAGCAGTGACAGCTCGGTCCGCGAGTGGTCGGACGCGGTCGCCGCCGCAAGCCCGACTCCGGCCGGTGGCGCCGTGGCGGCGCTTGCCGCAGCACTCGCCGCCGCGCTGGTGACCATGATCGCGGGCCTTACGACCCGCCGGGAGAAATACGCCGCCGTCCACGGCCACGCCCAGGAGGTGCTCGAGCGAGCCGAGTCGCTCCGAGCCGAGCTGCTGGAGCTGGCGACGTACGATGCCGAGGCGATCGCCGAGTACCTGGACGCGCTCAGGCTCCCCCAGGGAACCGAGTTCGAGCGGACAGCCCGCGAGGCGGCCAGGAGAGCCACATTGCTGGAAGCAGCGCGAGTGCAGCTGGAGCTCCTGCATCAGGCCGGCGAGGTGGCCGCGTTGAGCGAGGCGATGGCGGGCTCCGGCGTCGCGACTGCCATCGGTGATGCCGCTACGGCTGCCTTCCTGGCGGTGGCGGCAGGCCGGAGCGCCTACTGGTCCGTCCGCAGCAACCTCAGGCAACTCGGCCAGGCGGGGGAGCATCGTCCGCTGATCGAGGCCGCGTCGGGAACACTGGAGCTGCTGGAGGAAATCGAGGTTCGGGTGCGGCAGCTGCTCGACGAACGGGTGGGCTAGATGCGGGAGACTATGTTGTCGTCAGAATCCGCGGACCGTTGGCCGTGACCACGACCGTGTGTTCGAAGTGTGCCGAGAGGCTACCGTCGGCGGTGACGACCGTCCATTTGTCCTGCAGAGTCTTGGTCACCGGGCTGCCGACCGTGATCATCGGCTCGATGGCAAGCGTCATTCCCTCGAGCAACCGGGGACCCCGCTTCGGCGCACCATAATTCGGGATCTGTGGCTCTTCGTGAAATTGGGTCCCGATCCCGTGACCCACCAGCTCACGCACGACCCCGTAGCCGGCACCCTCCGCCACCCGCTGCACCGCATGACCGATGTCTCCCACATGATTGCCCAGCGTCGCCTCCGCGATCCCTGCGGCGAGGCATTCCTGGGTGACGCGGAGGAGCCGCTCCGTCTCGGGCTCAATCTCACCAACGGGGATCGTCGTGGCCGAGTCAGCGTGCAGACCCTCGAGCTGCACACCGACGTCCACGCTCACGATGCTCCCTTTGTCCAGCATGCGCCTGGGTGAGGGAATTCCGTGCACGATCTCCTCGTCGATGGAGGTGCAGAGGGTCTTGGGAAAACCGTAGAGTCCCTTGAACGAGGGGACGGCACCATGGTGGCTCCGGATGAAGCGCTCCGCCTCCGCATCCAGGTCCTCGGTGCTCAGTCCGGGGCGCAGGATCTCCCTGATCCGAGCCAGCGTGCCGGCGACAATCCGTCCGGCCCGGCCCATGATCTCGATCTCACGGGGCGACTTCAGGGTGATCATGTTACTGCCCAAGAGTCTTCCCGACCCGGTCCGCGATCTCCTGGACGGAGCCGACAGCCGGAATACGGCGGAGCAGCTTCCTGGCCTGATACCAGTCCAGCACCGGGGCGGTCTGCTGTCGGTAGGCACTCAGCCGGGTCGCGAGGGCCGCTGGGTCATCATCCGCCCGCTTCTCGACCTCGCGCCGCTTGGCGAGACGGGCCATGAGCTCGTCGTCAGTCACATCGAAGAACAACACTGCGTCCATCCGGCGCCCGCGCTCCCCCAGCAGGCGCTCCACCCCTTCTGCCTGGGGAATCGTCCGGACGACGCCATCGAAGATCACGCCGTTGGCCGCTTCCGCCCTGGCCAGCTGTTCCCGTACGATTCCGAGGATGATGTCGTCGTCGATGAGGTGGCCGGCCTCCATGATCGCCTTGGCCTTTTGGCCCAGGGGAGTCCTTCGCGCGACGGCGTCCCGCAGCAGATCGCCCGTAGCGAATTTGGGAAGGCCGCGGGCTTCGGCAAGCAGAGCGCCCTGGGTTCCCTTCCCCGCGCCGGGGGGGCCCATAAGAAGGATGTCCATTTGTAGTCTGGCCCCTGTAGAGTGCTATGGGCTATGGGCTATGGGCCCGATCAGAGTAGCCCATAGCTCACAGCCCATAGCCCACAGCCTACATGTACCGCTGCTGTCGTCCCCGGAACTTCACCCGCCCGGTCTTCATGAAACCGTCGTACTTCCGCAGGGTACGGTGCTGCTCCACCTGGGCGATCGTGTCGAGGAGCACACCCACGACGATCAGCACGGAGGTGCCACCGAACTGCGAGGGAACGTGTACCCCCTTCGAAACCAGGATCGGGATCAACGCCACGAACGCGAGGAAGAGGCCGCCTGGGAGGGTGACCCGTGCCAGCACCTGATCGATGTAATCAGCGGTGCTGGCGCCCGGCTTGACCCCGGGAATGAAGGCACCCTGCTTCTTGAGGTTCTCGGCCAAGTCCACCGAATTGAAGATGATGGACGTGTAGAAGTAGCTGAATACCAGGATCAGCAACGCGAAGGTGAGATCGTACGGCAGGTTCCCGGGGCTGAAGAACCCGGCGATCTCGGTCAGGATGGGGTTCTTGGTGAAGCTCGCCAGCGTGCCCGGCACGATGATGATCGTCTGCGCAAAAATGATGGGCATGACGCCGGCGGTGATCAGCCGGATCGGGATGAAGGTCTTGGTTCCTTCGCGCACACGACCCCGGCCCATGACCTTGCGTGGGATCTGAATGGGGATCCGTCGCGCCGCAATCGTCATGGCTACCACCGCGGCCACCACGCCTACCAGGATGCCCAGGAAGAGCACCGCACCCAGCGGGGTCACCACGCCACCCTTGATGAACTGGATCAGGTGGATCGTGCCGGGCCACAACCGCTCCAGGATCGAAAAGGTGATCAGCAGACTCATGCCGTTCCCGATACCCCGCTCGGTGATCTGCTCGCCCAGCCACATCACGAAGATCGCCCCGGTCGTGAGGGTGACCACCATGATGAGCCGCGACCAGAGGCCCGGCGTCGGGACGGCACCCGGAATGGACTCGGTGAACAGGGCGAAGGTGTACGCTTGCGAGAGCGAGATGAACACGGTGAGATACCGCGTCCACTGGGTGATCCTCTTCTTGCCTTCCTCGTCCTTCTGCATCTTGCCGATCGATGGCGCCACGCCGCCGGCCAGCTGGAAGATGATCGAGGCCGAGATGTACGGCATGATCCCCAGCGCAAAAACCGTGGCCCGGGAGAGCCCGCCACCGAGCGCGTCGTACAGCCCGAAGAATCCTGCGGCGGCGGAGTTCCGGATGAAATCGGCGAGCGCCGTTACGTTGACGCCCGGGGCAGCGATATGGGCGCCGACCCGGTAGATGACGAGGGCGAGCAGGGTGAAGAGGAGCTTTCGCTTCAGCTCCTCGTCCATGGCGAGATTGGGAACACGCGGTGCGGACACTTACCCCTCGATCTTACCGCCGGCCGCTTCGATCTTCGCGCGTGCCGACGCGGAAAGAGCGACGCCGCGAACGGTGTAGGAACGGTCGGCCTCCCCAGTGCCGAGCAACTTTACCTTGGAGTCCGGCTTGCCGATGAGGCCGGCGGAGTACAGCGTCTCCGGGCTGATATCGCCGGCGCTCAGCTTCTTCAGGTCGGTGAGATTCACTACCTGGCTCTCGACCCGGAACGGGTTGGTGAAACCGCGCTTGGGGAGACGGCGGTACAGCGGCATCTGACCGCCCTCGAATCCCGGGTTGGTGCCCCCTCCGGTGCGAGCCTTGTGGCCCTTGTTACCCTTGCCGGAGGTCTTGCCCAGCCCGGAGCCAGGGCCGCGGCCGACCCGCTTCCGCGCCTGGGTGGAGCCCGGGGCCGGCGTCAGGGTGGACAGGGTCAGCCTCATGGGCGCGGTGGTCGTCTCCGGTCTGGAACGCTTCGTCCGGGTCCGCGACTCGCCGCGGCTCGTGCTTGCCTTTCGGGACGCGCTTGGGCGTCCAGCTTTCTTTGCAGCCATCAGCTCTCCTGCGCCGGCGTCACCTCGACGAGGTGACGCACTTTGGTCAGCATTCCACGGATCGAGGACGTGTTCCGGACGTGGACGACCTGCTGGTGGTGGCGAAGCCCCAGCGCCCGGAGCGTCCGCCGCATCGTCTCGGGGTGCCCGATCTCCGATCGGATCTGCTTCACGGCGAGCGCGCTCGCCGCGTCCTCGCTCGGTATCACAGCCGCGTGATGTGCGGGACCCTGCCGCCCGACTACCGGGTTCCGCCCCATCTCAGCTCCTCTGCCTTGGCTTGTACGGGATCTGGTCTACCTCGATGCCCCGCTCGCGCGCAATCTGGCGGACGGAAACCAGCGCCCCGAGACCATCCATGGTGGCTCGCACCATGTTGTGCGGGTTGGTCGAGCCGAGACTCTTGGTGAGAATGTCGGTGATGCCGGCGCACTCGAGCACCGCACGCACCGGCCCACCGGCGATGACCCCCGTGCCCGTTGCGGCCGGCTTCATCAGCACCCGGCCGGCGCCGTGCTCCCCCACGACCTCGTGAGGAATCGTCGAGCCGGTCCGCGGCAGCTCGATCATCGAGCGCTTGGCTGCCTCTACCGCCTTGCGCACCGCTTCGGAGACCTCGTTCGCCTTGCCCGTCGCGATGCCGACCTTCCCCTTGCCGTCGCCGACCGCCACCAGGGCGTTGAAGGAGAACCGGCGTCCGCCCTTCACCACCTTGGCCACCCGGTTGATGGCGATGACGTTCTCGACATGGTCGCTGGGACGGTCCCGGTCGCCGCGGTCTCGTCTCGGTCCGCCCCGACCACCCCGGTCACCGCCGCCCCGCCCACCCCGGCCCCGGGGCCGGTCGGTACCTGCGGGCCGTTCGGCCGCTGCGGGCCGCTCGGCGTCCGCCGCCGGGGCCGCGGCCGGCGTGCCGGCGTCAGCCTGCGGTTCGCCCACTCCGCCTACGTTCTCTTCTACCATCTAGAACTCCAATCCGCCTTCGCGGGCGCCGTCGGCGACGGCCTGCACGCGACCATGGTAACGATAACCTGCCCGGTCGAACACGACTCGCTTGATTCCTGCTGCCGTAGCCTTCTCGGCCAACAGCTTGCCGGTCCCTTTGGCCCGACCGACCTTGCCTGCGCCGTCCACCTGGATCCCTTCGCTCGCATCGCACACGCCCAGCAGAGTCACCCCGAGCTCGTCGTTGACCAGCTGGGCGTAGATGTGCTTGAGCGACCGGTAGACCACCAGCCGCGGACGCGCGGCCGTACCGTTGACCTTGCGCCGCACCCGCAGATGACGGCGGTAGCGCAGCTGCTGGCGAGACTTGGGCGCGTGAATGGTGCGCATGATTACTTCGCTCCCGTCTTGCCGGCCTTGCGGCGAACTTGCTCGCCCACGTATCGAATCCCCTTGCCCTTATACGGCTCCGGCGGACGAACCGATCGAAGCTCCGCGGCTACCTGGCCGACCAGCTCCTTGTCGGCGCCTTCCACCTTGACGTTGGTGTTGTTGTCCACCGAGATCTTGATCCCCTTCGGCGCCTCATACTTGACCGGGTGGGAATAGCCCACGATCAGGTTGACACCATACGCCTTGGCCTCGGCCTTGTAGCCGACGCCCTGAATTTCCAGGCTCTTGCTGAACCCCTTGGAGACCCCGTCCACCATGTTCTGCACCAGGGTGCGGGTGAGGCCATGGAGAGCCTTGTGCTTCTGCTCGTCGCTGGGGCGGGCGACGGTGAACTGATCCTTGTCGAGGGCCAGTTGCATCTCTTCGTGGAGCGTGCGGCGCAGCTCACCCTTGGGACCCTTGACCGCGACCGTGTGGTCCTGGAGCTGGAGGGTGACGCCCTTGGGGATGGTCACCGGCTTCTTGCCGATTCGTGACATGATGCCTCCTACCAGACCACGGCGAGCAGCTCGCCGCCGAGGTTGGCGGTCCGGGCCTCACGATCGGTCATCAGACCCCGCGGGGTGGAGACGATCGCCATGCCCAGGCCGTTCTTCACCCGGGGCAGCTCGCGGCACTTCACATACCGACGGAGGCCTGGCGTGGACACACGGCGCAGCTCGCGAATGACGGGCGTCTCATCGTGGTACTTGAGATACAACCGCAATACGCCATGAGCGCCGTCATCGAGGACCTTGAAGTCCGCGATGTAGTGATTATCACGCAGCAACCGGGCGACCTCGCTCTTCAGCTTGGACACCGGCATATCCACGCGCCGGTGGCCCGCCGAGCAGGCGTTCCGGATTCGGGTCAGCATATCCGCGACGGGATCTGTCAGGCTCATACTTCCTCGTTCCCCTTACCAGCTGGCCTTGCGCACGCCTGGGATTTCCCCCTTCAAGGCGAGCTCACGGAAACAAATACGGCAGAGGCCGAACTTCCGCAGGACCGCGCGGGAACGACCGCACCGCTGGCAGCGGCGCACCCCACGGACCTTGAACTTCGGCGTGCGTTTGGCTCTTTCGATCCAGGCTGTCTTTGCCATTTATGCAACCCTCTGAGGTGTCTCGCCCCGAAACGGCCATCCCAGCTCCCTGAGGAGCCCCATCGCCAGGTCATCCCGATCGCTGGAGGTCACCAGGGTGATATCCATCCCGTGGATCTTCTCCACCCGGTCGTAGTCGATCTCCGGGAAGATCAACTGCTCCTTGATCCCGAAGGTGTAGTTCCCCCGCCCGTCGAAGCTCCGGTTCGGGAGCCCGCGAAAGTCGCGAATGCGCGGCACCGCGAGGTTGATGAACCGGTCGAGGAACTCGTACATTCTGGCGCCGCGCAGCGTGACCGTGGCGCCGACCGGCATGCCGGCGCGGAGCCCGAAGTTGGCGATCGCCTTCTTGGCCTTGGTGACCACCGCCTTCTGTCCGGTGATCAGGCCCAGCTCGTCGACCGCGGCGTCGAGCTGCTTGGGATTCTTGCCCGCGTCCCCCATGCCCACGTTCAGGACGACCTTCACCACCCGGGGCACCTGGTTGGGGTTGGCAAGCCCGAATTCCTTGGCGAGTCGCGCCCGGATCGTCTTCTCGTAGTACTCCTGAAGCCGCGGGGTCCCCTCGACGGCCTTCGGCGCATGATCCACCGCCGCGGCAGGAGCCTTGTCCTTGCCCTTGCCGGGCGAGCCAGCCGGGGCTCCCTTGGGCGCACCGCCCTTGGGCGCGCCGCCCTTGGGGGCGCTGCTCTTCGGGGCCTTTTCCTCTGTCTCTGCCATGCTACCGGTTCCTCGGGATCGGCTGGTCCGACTTGACCGCGATCCGCTCGACTGTCCCGTCGGCATCCCTGCGACGCCGTACCCGGGTGGGTTCTCCGCTCTTGGGATCGATGAGCATTGCCTTCGAGTGGTGAATCGGCGCCGCAAATTCCACGATGCCGCCTTCGGCGGTCTGCGTGGCGCGGCGATGCCGCTTCACCACATTCACCCCTTCGATGGTGATCCGTCCGGTCTTGAGATTGACCTGGAGCACCCGCCCCTGCTTGCCCTTGTCATCCCCCGAGATCACCTGCACCGTGTCGCCCTTGGTGATGGTCAGACGCACCCGCACCGGCGGCTGGTGGCGCACACGCTTGGCCTTCTTGAACACGAGCGGCTTCATGCTACAGCACCTCCGGCGCCAGTGAAACGATTTTCATGTAGCGCTTCTCCCGAAGCTCGCGGGCGACCGGGCCGAAGATGCGCGTGGCCCGCGGCTCCCCTGCGTCGTTGATGAGCACGGCGGCGTTCTCGTCGAATCGGATATAGGAGCCGTCCTTCCGCCGGGTCTCCTTCACGGTGCGGACGATGACGGCCTTGGCCACGTCGCCCTTCTTCACCTGGCCGGTCGGGATCGCATCCTTGATGGCGACGACCACCGTGTCGCCCAGCCCGGCGTACCGGCGCTTGCTGCCGCCCAGTACCCGGATGACCAGCGCCTTGCGAGCGCCCGAGTTGTCCGCGATGCGGAGGATCGACTCTTGCTGAACCATTTGTTCCTCTTATTTCGCCCGCTCAACTATTTCGGTGACCCGCCAGTTGACCGTCTTGGCCAGCGGTCTCGTCTCCATGATCCGCACCGTATCACCGGCCTTGGCACCATGGTCGTCCCGCGCCTTCACCTTCTTGGTACGGGTGATCTGCTTCCCGTAGACCGGGTGGGCGTAGCGACGCACCAGGGACACGGTGACGGTCTTCTCCATTTTGTCGCTGGTCACCACGCCCATGCGGACCTTGCGCTTCGTGCGGGCTGCGTCTGTCTGTTCGGCCATGTTGAAGTCCTTAGTCTCTAGTCTCTAGTCTCTAGTCACGGCGTCGCGGTCTGATTGCTCTCGACTGACGACTGATGACTAGCGACTCGCTCGCGCAAAATCGTCCGGATCCGCGCGATATCGCGGCGGATGGCCCGAAAACGCATCGGGTTCTCGATCGACTCCGTGGCCGAGCGGAAACGGAGCCGGAACCGCTCCTCCGTTAGCTCGGTCAACCGGGACTCGAGATTCTCGACCGACATGTCCCGCAATTCATTCGGCTTCACGGTCTAGATCTCCTGACGCTTTACGAACCGGGTCCGAACCGGCAGCTTGGCCGCGGCCAGCGCCAGCGCCTTCTTGGCCAGGTCCTGGCTGATTCCCTCGACCTCGAAGAGGACTCGGCCCGGCTTCACCACCGCGACCCACCCCTCTGGATTGCCCTTGCCCTTGCCCATGCGGGTCTCGGCCGGCTTCTTCGTGATCGGCTTGTCCGGAAAGATCCGGAGCCACACCTTACCGCCCCGCTTCATCTCCCGGGTCATGGCGACGCGGGACGCCTCGATCTGGCGGTTGGTGACCCACCCCGGCTCGAGGCTCATGAGCCCGAACTCTCCGAAGGCGACCGTGTTCCCCCGGGTGGCGATCCCCTTGGTCCGTCCCTTGAACTGCTTGCGAAACTTGATTCGCTTCGGCGCCAGCATCGACTCAGGCTCCCGTGCTGTAGGTGCGGCCCGACATGTCCTCGACCACCTCGCCCTTGAAGATCCACACCTTAATCCCAATGGTGCCGTACGTGGTCTTGGCCGTACTGGTGGCGTAGTCGATCTCCGCCCGCAACGTGTGCAGCGGGACCCGTCCCTCGTGATATCCCTCGGTGCGCGCGATCTCCGCTCCGCCCAACCGGCCCGAGGCCCGCACTTTGATGCCCTGGGCGCCCATCCGCATGGCGCTTTGAACAGCACGCTTCATGGCCCGCCGGAATGAGATGCGCTGGGTCAGCTGATGCGCGATGTTGTCGCCGACCAGCTGGGCCGACAACTCGGGCCGCTTGATCTCCTCGACGTTGATCGCCGCTTCCTTGCCGGTGAGCTGGGCCAGCTCGTCACGAAGCTTGTCCACCTCCGCCCCGCGCTTGCCGATCACCACGCCCGGGCGGCCGGTGTGAATCGTGATCGTCACCTTGCCCGGACGCCGCTCGATGTGCACCTCGGAGATCGCCGCGTGGCCCAGCCGGGTCTTGAGGTACTTCCGGATCAGCTCGTCCTCCTTGAGCAGGGCCGGCATCTCCTTGGTGGCAAACCACCGGGACGACCACTGCTTGACGATGCCGAGCCGGAGCCCGATCGGATGCGTCTTCTGGCCCATTACTCGCTCTCCTTGGTCTCCACGTGGATCTCCACGTGGCTCGTGCGCTTCTTGATCGGGGTGGCCCGTCCCTGCGCCGCGGCGGTGAACCGCTTCAGCGGCTGCCCACCGTTCACGATGGCCTTCTTCACGAACAGGGCATCCGGGTCGAAGCTCTCGTTGTCCTTGAGCGCCTTCTGCTCCGCGTTGGAGACCGCCGACTTGAGCGTCTTGGCGATCTGCTTGGCCGCGAGCTTCTTGTTGAACTTCAGAATGGCATACGCCTCGTTCACATCCTTGCCCCGGATGAGGTCGATGACGAGCCGCATTTTTCGGGGCGACTGGCGCACCAGGCGCTGAATCGCATGGCCGCTCATGGTCACTCCGGCTTGGCCTTCTTGTCGGCCACGATCTTGCCGCTGTGGCCTCGAAAGAGCCGCGTGGGCGCGAACTCACCGAGCTTGTGGCCCACCATGTTCTCCGTGACGTACACCGGGACGAACTTGTTCCCGTTGTGCACGGCAAAAGTGTGGCCCACGAACTCCGGGAGGATCGTGCTCGCCCGGCTCCAGGTCTTCACCACCCGCTTCTCGTTCTTGCTGTTGAGGACCTGAACCTTGGTCATCAACGCCTCCTGAACGAAGGGGCCCTTTTTTACGCTGCGTGCCATTACGTTGTCGCCCTCCCCCGTTTACGCCCGCGGACGATCATCTTGTTCGACTGCTTCTTCCGATGCCGCGTCTTCTTGCCCTCGGGCTTGCCCCAGGGCGATGTCGGCGGACGACCGCCAGAGCTCTTGCCCTCACCACCGCCGAGCGGGTGGTCCACCGGATTCATGGCCACGCCGCGGACCTTGGGCCGCTTGCCCAGCCACCGGCTCTTGCCCGCCTTCCCGACCGACAGCAGCTCGTGCTCGGCGTTGCCCACCTCGCCCACGGTCGCCAGACACCGGCCGTGCACCAGCCGCATTTCGGACGAGCGGAGCCGGACGGTGACGTAATCGCCTTCCTTGGCCACCACCTGCGCGCTGGACCCGGCGGTGCGGGCGAGCTGGCCACCCTTGCCGATCTTGAGCTCGACGTTGTGCACGTTGGTGCCCAACGGAATCTCACCCAGCGGCAAGGCGTTGCCGTTCCGGGTATCCGATCCCGGACCGGAGATGACCGTATCGCCCTGCGCCAGTCCCTTTGGGTGCAGGATGTACCGCTTCTCGCCGTCGGCATAGACAACCAGCGCGATCCGGGCGCTCCGGTTCGGATCGTACTCGATCTCGGTGACCTTCCCGGGAACGCCGAACTTGTTCCGCTTGAAGTCGATCTTCCGGTACTGGCGCTTGTGGCCGCCGCCGCGATGCCGGCTGGTCAGATGGCCCTGGTTGTTGCGGCCGCCCGTCCGCTTCCTCGGCTCCACCAGCGACTTCTCCGGCGTCAGCCGGGTGATCTCGTCGAACCCGGATACCGAGCGAAAGCGAGTGCCCGGCGTCATCGGACGAAATTGTTTGATGCTCATCTCAGCCCTCGAACACGGCGATCGAATCGCCTTCCTTGAGCGTCACGATCGCCTTCTTCCAGCGGGCCGTGGTCCCGCGGGTGCGACCTCGCGTGATCTCGTGCCGCCGCATCTGCATCGTGCGGACGTCGGTGACCGTCACGCCGAACAGCTTCTGAAGCGCGTCCCGGATCTGGTACTTGTTGGCCTCCGGGTGCACCTCGAAGGTGTATTCCTTTCTGGTCTGATACGCGGCCGAGCTCTTCTCGGTCACCACCGGCCGGACGACCACCTGATGCAGCGTCGGCATTACTTGGATCCCTTCTTCTTCGGCGCGGCCTTCTTCGCAGATTTGGTCGCGCTCTTTTTAGCCGTCGTCTTTCCCTCGCTCTTGCTCGGGGCACGCTTGGCTGGCTTCGCCTCGGGCTTTTTCTCCGCTTTCGGCTTCTTGGCTTTCGCAGTCGGCTTGGCAGCCTTCGGGCGCTTCCTCTCCGCCCTCTCCGCCTTCTCCGCCTCGGTCTCTTCCGCCAGCGGCTCCGGCATCACCCCGGTCAAGGCGCCTTCCTCGACCACGACCGCTTCGCACCACAGGATGTCGTAGGCCGACGCCTCGGGATACGCCATGACCTCGACGCTCGGCAGGTTCCGCCCGCTCAAGTAGGCATTGGGATTGTGCCCCGCCGTGAGGACCAGGGCCTTCCGGCCATCGAGGCCCAGGCTTCCCAGCAGACCCGCAAGCTGCGCCGTTTTGGGGGTGCGGAACGCAAGGCGCTCGATCACGTGGAGCGCGCCCTCCCGGGCCCGGGCATTCAGGGCGCTCTTCCGGGCGAGCTGCCGCACCTTACGCGGGATGTCGGTCCGGTAGTCGCGCGGCGTCGGCCCGAAGACCACACCGCCTCCCCGCCACTGCGGCGAGCGAATCGAACCCTGCCGTGCCCGGCCGGTGCCCTTCTGCTTCCAGGGCTTCTGGTTGCCGCCGGAGACGAAGCTCCGGCTCTTGGTCATGTGAGTGCCCTGACGCTGGTTGTTCAGGTACACCTTCACGGCCTGGTGCAACACCGGCTCGTTGACGGTGCCGTCGAAGTAGTCCGCCGGCAACGCGAAGTTGGCATCGCGCTTGGCTCCGGCCGAGCTGTAATGCGGTGCCTCAATCATGGCGGCTCGGCCCTCCCTGCTTCGCTACGGTGACGATTCCGTTCTTCGAGCCCGGAATGGCGCCCCGAACGAACAGGAGATTCCGCACCGGATCCACCTTCACGACCTTGAGTCCGAGCTCGGTATGGCGCTCGGCCCCCATATGGCCCGGCATCCGCTTCCCCTTGATCACACGCGACGGATCGGTGCCTGGACTGATCGAGCCCGGCTTCCGGTGCCGGGTGTTGCCGTGGGTGGCCGGCCCACCGTGGAAATGGTAGCGGTGCACCACGCCCTGGAATCCCCGGCCCTTGGTGGTGCCGGTCACCTTCACCAGCTCGCCCGGCGCGAAGATGTCCACCTTGACCTCGGCTCCCGGCGCGGGCGCCTCGCCATTCACGGTGAAGACCCGCAGCACCTGGGGCGCCGTTTCGAGCCCGGCCTTCTTGGCGTGGCCCAGCTGGGCCTTGCTGGTCCGTCCGGCACGGCGAGCGCCGAAGCCCAGCTGCACGCCGCCGTCGCGGACCTGCACCACACGGCAGGGGCCGGCTTCGATTACCGTCACCGGCACCGCGGTGCCGTCCTCCGCGAACACTCGGGTCATCCCGAGCTTGCGGCCAATCAGTCCCATGCCCATTGGCTACTCGACCTTGATTTCGACGTCCACGCCGGCCGGCAGGTCGAGCTTGGTCAGCGCGTCCATGGTCTGGGGGCGGGAATCGTTGATGTCCATGAGCCGCTTGTGCGTGCGGAGCTCGAACTGCTCACGGCTCTTCTTGTCCACGTGCGGGCTCCGGAGGACCGTCCACCGCTCGGTCTTCACCGGCAGCGGGATGGGGCCCGACACCTGCGCGCCGGTCTTCTCCGCGGTGCGTACGATGTCGGCCGCGGCCTGGTCGAGCACGACGTGGTCGAATGCTTTTAATCGGATCCTGATTCTCTGAGCCATTTGGTGCTCGCTTTCGCTCGTGTCCTACTTCAGAATCTTGGTGACTACGCCCGCGCCCACGGTCCGGCCGCCCTCGCGGATGGCAAAGCGGAGCCCCTCGTCCATCGCGATCGGCGTGATCAGCTCGATCGTCATCTGCACGTTGTCCCCCGGCATCACCATCTCCACCCCCGCCGGCAGCTCCACACTCCCGGTCACGTCGGTGGTCCGGAAGAAGAACTGCGGCCGGTACCCCTTGAAGAACGGCGTATGCCGC
>JBBQXQ010000074.1:0-15918 GCA_038209515.1 Gemmatimonadales bacterium | reverse complement strand
TCGGAAGCCGTACATGCGAGCAAAGGCATCGTTGCACTCGGCGAGCACCGAATACAGATAGAGGTGCTCGACCTGCTCGTCCTCCGGCAGAGTGATGTCGAGCGGCTGCTCGTGATGGAACCGCCAGGTGGCCTCGGTGGTGAGCTCTGCAAATGCGGGTGCCACCCGCGCGGCCTCGAGCCGCTCGAACCGATTGGCCGGCTCCGGCACGGTTTCCTCTCCCGCAGAGACTTCTCCGGCAGAAGCTTCATGGAGAGGTGGGGCGCTGGAGCAGGCACCCCGGAAGGTTGCGCATATGCCGGCGAGCGCCGCGCCGGCGATGAGGGCCACCGGGTCGTGGGTGACCAGCCCGGCAAGCGCCAGGGCGAGGAGCCCAGGTCCCAGGCCGCCGTAGAGCGCACTTACCGCGATGGCCACCAGCAGTGCGGGCCTGGTGTCTGCCGAGAACAAGCTGAGCGCGTGCATCAGCAGCACGGCGGCACCGACCGAGAGCAAGGCCACACCGTAGCGCTGCAGGGTAGAAGAGACGGCTGAAGCCCGAGTTGAACGGCGGGGGTGAGGACTGGAAGCCACGTCGGAAATCGATCCTCTACTGGGTCTCTGCAAAGTATGATGCCGCCAGCGAGGGCACAAACTCAGAGAGATGCTCGAGCTTGTGATGCAGTCGCAGAGTAATGGTGTGACGCTTCCGCAACGTGGACGGAGGCAAGAATGTCGTGAAGAAGAAGCGGACTATATTCTGATGTACGCGAACGTGGCGGAACTGGCAGACGCGCAGGACTTAGGATCCTGTCCCGTAAGGGGTGCGGGTTCAACTCCCGCCGTTCGCATGTACCTTTCTTTCAACAAGATCCAGTGCTGCTAGTGGTGACCGAGCATGGAAAAAGCATCAAGCGGATTTCGACCACGGCCATCGACATGTTGGCGAGCTATCACTGGCCGGGCAACGTGCGTGAGCTGGAGAACACGATCGAGCGCGCGGTGCTCATGGCGGATGGGGAGGTGATTCACGGCCATCATCTGCCCCCTACGCTGCAGACGGCCGAGGCGACCGGGACGGTCGTGCTCGCGTCCCTGGGCGGCGCGGTCGAGGCGTTCGAGCGCGGCCTCATCGAGGACGCGTTGAAGACCTCGCGCGGGAACCGCGCGAAGGCGGCCCGCCTGCTGAGCACGACCGAGCGGGTGATTAGCTACAAGGCAAGGAAGTACGGGATCGACCCCCGTCGCTTGCGCGGTTGAGGTCGGGCCTTATCCGGCGGGAGGAATACACGGCCATGCCGGCTACGAGCAGGTTGGCAATAACGACCGGCATGGCCTGCCGCGCCAGGCCGTATACCACCCACAGAACTGCGGCCAGCGCCTGGACCCAGCGGAGTGTCCGCTGATCTCTGAAGCGGTACGACAGGACAAACACGGCCGTGGCCAGCCATCATACCCAGTCGCTCAGCGGCAGTCCCCGCATCAGGCGACCGCCGCGGGCGGCGGCACGGTTCCCCGTATGATGAGCGAGTCGGTCCTGGCCTTGTCCCACTCCTGCAGCACGAAGCCATAAGAACCGAACAACGCTCGGATCGCGGGGGCATCCAGCCCCACGATATCCTCGAGAATCGGCACCAGCACGCTCAGCACGTCATCGCTGAGGATGGTTCGTCGGGCGATCGGGGTCAGGAACTTGTTCTCCGATACCGCCACAGTCAGGCCGTCCAGCCGGTTGACGTGCAGCATGACATGCACGTCCGAGCCGCCGTCGCCGACATACACCACCCGGTCGCCGCCGAGCCCCAGATCGGCACGGAGCTGTTCCAGCACGGCGACTTTGCCGTATCCCGCCGGCACCCGAACGATCGAACGGATCTCGCCTGACACGGGATCGTACCGGAACCGGGTTCCGTATATGCGCTCCGGCGGCACCATACCTTCCAGCGCCGATCGAATCACCTCCTCCGGGGCGGCGGAGACCACACAGAGGGTAAAGCGATACCCCTGGAGGCCATCGAGTATGCGGGAAAGGATTGGGATGCCGTGCTTCAGGCGGATGCGCCTCCCCACCGCCGCAAGATCATCCGATCGGACCCGCCGATACTCCGGATCGTGGAGCAGCAGATAGGCGAGCTCCGCGCCCTGCTGTACCAGGTGCATGGCCGACAACCCGGCACACTTCTCCGCAAAGCCACTGATCCCAAGCATCTCGCTCAGCATAATTCCCGAGTCGTTGAAGCTCAGCGTTTGGTCGAAGTCGCTGGCCAGCAAGTAATGGCGCACGAGGTCCGACTCCCTCAGTTGGATCCGGGGCCGCGGCCCCGGATGGCGAACGTGCGCTTGACGGTCACGGCATCGAGGAACGCCGCCTCGAGCGGCAGCACTCGCGGCCGGGCGAACTCCGCAGCGGCCGCGGGACGCTCGGTCAGCGGCGCGGGAGCGCACCGGATTGCCGGCGTCGTCGCCGCCCACTGCCGGGCGCGTTCCCGAGAGAGGGACTCGAGTTGCACCACGCGGGGAGCGGCCGTGGCCGTTTGTGCGTGCAGTGCTCGCGGGACGGACAGCCCCGCAATGCCGAGAACCAGTGCTGCAACCAGGGCAATTGCTCGATGCTGCATGTTGAACGACTCCTGACTCGATGAGAGTTCTCCGCCATCGGAACCGGACGGCGTGAACTGTGCGCGCTTAGTGGAGCTGTGCGACCAAGGTCAGGTCACAGTTCCGAAACAGCCTCAGTCCTGATGACTGCCGCGGGTATGGAAGGCAACGAGTATGCCAGGCACACACCACGGCTGAAGCCCCGGCCGAGGGACTTCCGCCTGGTGCGCCGTCTTACACGCCTACATGAATGTGGGAATGAGCCGGAGGGCCCTACAAAATCGTCGGACCTGCCAGTGGCCGTCGCAGCAGTGCCAGCTTCACCGCATCGAGCACGATCTCGAGGTCGTCCAGCTTGCTGATGAGCGGCACGCCGCGCTGTTCCAGGGGCTGATGCACCCTCGGATCCCGGGCTGCTCCCGTCAGGAAGATGACCCGCTCCCGGAGGTGCGGCGACCGGGCCACGAGGGCATCGTAGAAATCGAGTCCGTTGATCTCGGGCATCAGGAAATCGCTCACCACCGCGGCAATGCCCGGATCGGACGCGATCACCTCCAGGGCGCCGCGCCCGGAATCCGCCTCTAAGACGGTGAGACCGGCACGCTCGAAGAGCTTCCGCAGCGCGCTCCTCATGGAGCTCTCATCGTCTACCAGCAGGACCGTGGGCATGCCCTTGCCTGGAAAGGTGGTGCTGCACGAGCGGGATCGGTTGGTGCAGCGGAGCCGAGCGCCGAATCTTGGCGTAGACCTGCCGGTTGTGCAACGGCGAGCGGGTGCAACGTTTGGCGCTGCGTCCCCAAATTGACCCTGGGGACGACGTCAGGGTAGATTCCCCTCCACGATGAACCAGATCACGGTCGAGAAAACCGCCGAAGACTCCGCCTCCAAGTCGCTCCACGTTACCGTCCCGGTAGACCGGGTGCGCGAAGCGGAGGCCCGGGCGCTGAAGTACTACGCCAAACGCGCCCGGCTGCCCGGCTTCCGACCGGGCAAGGCACCGGACACCGTAGTGCGGAAGCGCTTCGGCGACGCCATCCGGCAGACGGTGCTGGAGGAAGTCATCCGGGAGAGCTGGGAAACCGCCAAGACCACCGAGTCGCTCAAGCCCATCACCGATCCCGCCATCCGGAACCTGAAATTCGAGGAAGGGAGCCCCATTGAGTTCGAGCTGCACGTCGATGTGCGCCCCGAGCTGAAGCTCGAGCGGGTGGGAGGGTTCCGGCTCGAGCGGAGAGTTGCTCCTGTGACCGACAGCGCAGTCAATGAACAGCTCGCCAGGATTCAGGAGCACAAGGCCGCCTGGATTCCGGTCGAAGGCGCTAAGCCGACGCCGGGACAGATGGTCAGGGTCGAAGTGGCGCCGATTGAGAATGGCGTCGCCGGTGCGGCGCAGCCGCACGATCTGGTGCTGGGCGACAACCAGGCGATCCCCGAGCTGGAGGAGCGGATCATGACGCTGCTCCCGGGTGAGACTGCCGAGGCGGAGGTTCGATTCCCGGATGACCACGCGGACGAGTCGCGCCGGGGTCAGACCCGCCGGGTGCGCATCAGCCTCCACGAGGTCAAACGGCAGGAGCTCCCGCCCCTGGACGACGCGCTGGCCCGTGAGGCCGGGGACTTCGAGAATCTCGATGCGCTCCGGGCTGCCGTCCGGAAGGACCTCGAGCGTGAGGCCGCTCGAGAGGCCGACACCGAAGTCCGCCGGAACCTGATCGGCCAGCTGGTCGAAGCGAACCGGGTCGAGGCCCCCCACTCGCTGGTTCACCGGCTGCTGCACGGCTATGCCGAGGTCTATAAGGTGCCTGAGGAACAGCTCGCCGGCTTCGAGCAGCAGTTCCACAGCATCGCGGAGGCCCAAGTGAAGCGCGACCTGGCGCTGGACGCGCTGGTCGAGACGCACGAGCTTCGCGCCACCGAGTCTGAGCTGGATAATCGGATCAACGCCATGGCTGTCACGCGGGGGGTGCCCGCAGGCCAGGTCTACGCTTCGCTGCAGAAGGCGAACCGCCTCCAGGAGTTGGAGCGCGCCATCACGGAGGAGAAGGCATTCGACTTCCTCCTCAAGCAATCCACCGTCGAAGACGTCAGGTCCTGATCATGGCCACCTTGTATCCGCCCTACATCATCGAGCGTTCCAGCCGCGGCGAGCGCACCTACGACATTTTCTCCCGGCTGCTGATGGACCGCATCGTGTTCCTCGGCGCGCCGATCAACGACGATGTTTCCAACATCATCATCGCGCAGCTGCTCTTTCTCGAAGCCGACAACCCCGACAAGGACATCTACCTGTACGTCAACTCGCCGGGGGGGGTGGTCTCGGCCGGGATGGCCATCTATGACACCATGCAGCACCTGCGGGCGCCGGTGAACACGATCTGCATGGGTATGGCGGCTTCCATGGGCTCGTTCCTGCTGGCGGCCGGGGCCAAGGGGAAGCGCAGCGCGCTGCCCCATTCCCGGATCATGATCCACCAGCCCTCCGGCGGGACCCAGGGCACCGCGGCCGACATTGAGATCCAGGCGCGGGAGATTCTCTATCTCCGGTCCAAGATGAACTCGCTTTATGCGTTACACACCGGCCAACCGATCGAGACCATCGAGCGGGACATGGACCGGGATCGCTTCATGAGCGCGGAAGAGGCCAAGGCGTACGGCATCATCGACAGTGTGTTTACGCCGCACAAAGACCTGGTACCACACAAAAACGGTAAGGAAGGCAAGGAGACTTGACGCTCAGGGGACCCGGGAGCACTTTACCCGGCACTATCCACCTCCATCACGACGCGGCTCCATGTCCAACGACAAGCACCTCCGCTGCTCCTTCTGCGGAAAATCGAAGGATTCCGTCCGGAAGTTCATCTCCGGCCCCTCGGTCTACATCTGCAATGAGTGCATCACGCTCTGCAATGAGATCCTGGCGGAAGACGAGGAGCGCGAGGTTGCGGACAGCATAACCCAGGTCCCTACCCCGTCCGAGATCAAGGACGTGCTGGACCAGTATGTGATCGGACAGGAGCGGGCCAAGCGGACACTGGCCGTCGCCGTCTACAATCACTACAAGCGGATCAACGCCTCCAGCGGCCGCGAGGGCGATGTCGAGCTGGATAAGTCCAACATTCTGCTGCTCGGCCCCACCGGAGTCGGCAAGACTCTTCTGGCACAGACCCTCGCCCGCATTCTCGACGTACCATTCACCATCGCAGACGCCACCACCCTCACTGAAGCCGGATATGTCGGCGAGGACGTGGAGAACATCCTGGTCCGGCTGCTCCAGGCCGGCGAGTTCAACGTGGCCGAATGCGAGCGGGGCATCGTCTATATCGATGAAATCGACAAGATCGCGCGGAAATCGGAGAACCCCAGCATCACCCGTGACGTGTCGGGCGAAGGCGTGCAGCAGGCGCTGCTCAAGATCCTCGAGGGCACCATCGCTTCCGTCCCCCCGCAGGGCGGGCGTAAGCACCCGCAGCAGGAATACATCCAGATCAACACCAAGGACATCCTCTTCATTTGCGGCGGCGCCTTCGACGGGCTGGAGAAGATCATCGAGGCCCGCACCGGCCGGCAGCAGATCGGGTTCAGCAGCGAGGAGCGGAAGTCGAATCCCCAGCTGACCAAGGGGAACCCCTACGCCGAGGTCGAGCCCGACGACCTGCTCCGCTTCGGCCTGATCCCCGAGCTCGTCGGCCGCTTGCCTGTTGTGGTCTCGCTCGAGGCGCTGGATGAAGACGCGCTGGTCCGGATCCTGGTCGAGCCCAAGAACGCCCTCACCAAGCAGTACAAGAAGCTGTTCGATTTGGAGGACGTCGGCCTCACCTTCGATCCCGAGTCGCTCCGGGCCGTGGCCCAGCGGGCGCTCAAGCGCGGCACCGGCGCCCGCGGGCTGCGCGCCATCCTCGAGACCATGATGACCGACATCATGTTCGACCTGCCCAACCGCGAGGACGTGCGCGAGATCGTGATCACCAAGGAGGCGATCTGCGAAGGCACCTCGCCCCTCATCGTTACCGAGCGTGCGCGGGCCAAGCGGGAGGCGTGAGGAAGGCGGGGCAGCGGGG
This sequence comes from Gemmatimonadales bacterium, assembly GCA_038209515.1. Lineage (GTDB taxonomy): Bacteria > Gemmatimonadota > Gemmatimonadetes > Gemmatimonadales > GWC2-71-9 > CAVVWJ01. Next base: position 9,283 of record JBBQXQ010000074.1, on the reverse strand, counting down.
CGGGCACCCGCCCACGGGTGGACGGGCGGCGAGGCAGCCGACCGAGGCTCGGTCGGACGGGCGGACAGGTAGAGGCGGGGATGTAGGGGCGGATCGCGGTCCGCCCTTCGCGCAAGCGGGAGCTAACCCTCTCGTCTCCCAACCCATTGAGTTCGTCGGTTCCTTTCCCGACTTCAAGGTCAGGGTTGACCCTCCGCTCCCGGAGATCGCCTTCATCGGTCGCTCGAATGTCGGCAAGTCGAGCCTGTTGAACGCGCTCGTGGGCCGGCCCGGTCTCGCGCGGGTGAGCGGCTCCCCCGGTAAAACCACGCTTCTTAACTTCTACCGGCTTCCCCAGCTGTATCTGGTCGACCTGCCGGGTTACGGCTTCGCACGGGCGAGCAAGGGCGAGCGTGCCGGGTACCGGAAGCTGGTGACCGGATACCTGCGCACCCGAGAGACGCTGGCTGGTATCGTGTGGCTGCTCGATATTCGTCACGATCCGTCGCGGGAGGACGTCGAGATGCAGGAGCTGCTGGTTGAAAGCGGCCGGCCCGTCCTTGCCACCTTTACCAAGGCCGATAAGCTCACCCGCTCGGCGCTGATGACTCGAGAGCGAGAGCTGGCGGTGAGCCTGGGACTCCGGCCGGACCAGATTCAGCTGGCCAGCAGCCGATTCGGGACCGGAATCCCGGAGCTCGCCGCCAGCATCATCGCCGCCGCCGGAGAGGAAATCTCGTGAGAACACGCCAGTGGTTCGCCGTGGTGGCCCTGCTGGGCTGCGCCGCGCCCGTCCGCGGGCAGCAGTCAGGAGAACCAGTTCGGGCCTTACCGCCGGGGTACGGCACGCTGTCGCAGAACGACCTCGCGCTGCGGGTGCGGAACGACGACCTCGAGATCCGCTTCATCCCACTGGATCTCCGCGTCACGCGGCTTCTGGCCCGTGATGCCTATGAAGCGATTCTGGGTCTAGTGGAGAACCACCGGCGGGAAATCGATTCCGTCGCCTCCCGGGCCGGGGTGTCCCAGCCCGGCCTGGCACTGGTGAGCTTCTTCGGGGTCCGGCCGGACGTGCACTTCGATGCCCAGACCCTCACCCTGCTCATCCGGAATCGCGTTTTCCGCCCCATCGGTACCATTCCGCTCACCCCGAGGTTCACCTCCGGGCAACTGGGCGTTCGCGATCAGGCCAGTGCGATCTATGTCTTCGAGGAGAGTCTTCCGGTAGATGACTCGTTCTCGCTCTCGTACGGAGCGCTGACCTCGGAAGACTGGCAGAACAAGCAGTCTACATTGGAGCGGGAGCGCGCCCGGGTAGCGGCGAGGGCGCGGGAGCAGCCGCGGGACACTACTCGTTGAAAAGCGGGTTCACGGTTCACGCCTGGTGGTACCAGAGTATGCCCTCCGCCGGCTTTCCCGACACCAACATCGCAGTCGACAGCGCATCCGCCTCGATACCGGTCCGCGCAACCACACTGACCTGGACCAGGGCATCGGCCGGCCATCCTGTCTCGGGATTCATCACGTGTCCCCGCACGGCTCGCCCGTAACGCACGACTGACATCGTGTTGGCGGAGGTGGCGAGCGCCACGTCGCGCAGCCGAGTCGATGCTATGATGCCGGTACCGATCCCCGGGCCGGCAATGCCGACCGGCCAACCGTCCTCCAGCCCAGGAGGCGCACCGATGGCAATGCAGTCGCCGCTCACATCGAGAAACGCGCGGTGAATCCCGAGCCGCCGCAGCACCGACGCGGCTCGATCCAGCCCGTAGCCAACCCCGATTCCTCCCAGGTCCAGCCGGGTGGCCGCGTGCGGGACGGTAACACGATCGCCGCTCACCACGATTCTGGCTGTTCTGACGGCGTCTCGTGCCTCCCGGATCTCCGTCCGGCTCGGCTCGGTTGCTCGGGGGACATGGAACCCCCAGGCACGCATCAGAGGCTCGACCGCGGGGTTGAATGCGCCGGCCGTCGCCTGCGTCATCCTGAGACCGGCGGCGAGGATGAGGGCGAGATCCCCTCCCACCCTCAGCGCGCGCCCGCCGGCGCGCCGATTTAGCTCGACCAGATCGCTCGCGTCATCGAACAATGTGAGCCGGCTCTCGACCCGGCGAAGCTCCGCCAACGCCGCCGCGGCCGCATCGTAGCCGTGGCCCTCCGACTCGGCGAAGAGCTGGAGGTGAACCGGCTGGCCCATGGCCCAAGACCAGCGCTCGATGAAGTGGCGGTACGACGGTACGGCGATACGGCGGTAGACGCCCGCGGATGAGGCCCAGAGAGACCGGGGCACAATCATCACACCAATGCCGGCCCCGAGTGCGCCGAAGAACTCCCGGCGCTTCATACCGCCGCCGGAGAGCGGGTCATCAGCTCGCGCAGGATGAAAAACGACTGCACGTAGAAGGTGATGGCCATGATGCCGCTGGACAGGGCGAGCAGCCAGCTGAACCGCGCGTCCGCGTATCGCATGAGCCACATCGCTGAAAACGAGACCAGCAGGGCAACGAATGGCTCGACGATGAGGATGCGTCGCCATCGCTCCGACGGGCTTGCGCAGAGCGCGAGCGCCAGCCCACTAAAGACGAAGATCGCCGCCATGCTGAAGAGGTGTGTGTGGGTGACGGTAAGCATCTCCGAGAAGGACTTGGCGAATTGCATGGCCCCCTCGGCGGCGTCCGGGGCAGACCCGCGATACCGGGTGGCCACCCCGGCCGGAGTCATTCCGGTGGTGTGCCGGATGAAGAGCAGCGCCGTGGTATATCCCACCAGCTGAACGATGGTGATCCACCGCCCCAGCGCCCGGATTGTCTCGGGAAGACTGTCCCAGGAGAGCGACCGGGCAGCCGTCACCTGATCTTGCCTGCGGCGTGCCACGCGGTGAGCTCAGCCAGGGTCCGGCGCACGCCGAGCGTCACCGAATGCGAGCTGATGGTGGCGCCTGAGATGTTCCGGATGTCCTTCCCCACCACGAGAGGAGCGGTGGTCGTCCTGCCCCGGAACTGCTTGCGCCAGGGCTCGTAGGCCACCTCGCCACCGTACGGCTCACGGTAGACCAGTACGTCGACATCCTTGAGGGTATCCTGAGGGTCGATCGCCACGAGGTAGGTGATCGGCTGATCCTTTCCCTTCACATTCCGCACCCGGGCGAATCCCAGGAGGGTACCGCCCTTCGATACGCGAAGCACCGACACGGTATCGACCGTTAGGGTGTCGACCTGGATGCCCGTGCCAAAGATCCGTTCGACCGACTTCGCGACCTTGGCGGGTGGAGCGGACTGGGCAGCGAGCGGTGAGAAGTAAGAGGTAAGAGGTGAGAGGTAGCAAGCGAGAGAAAGAACCAGAAGTAATTGGGCCGTGACGACACTCATCCGGAGGGGACAACCCATCCGAGTAGACCTCTCACCTCTCACCTCTCACCTCTCACTTGTTTAGAACTGGTATCCAACGCCCAAGCTGAGCAGCTCACCCTCGCCGATTCCGGCCTTGTTGCGCTGAAGCTGGTAGTCGCCCTTGAACACCACGCTGTAGATCGGCTTGTAGGAGAGCCCAAAGGTGGTGATCCGCCGCGCCAGCGCCTCATCCTTCACGACGCCCGCAGGCACGTCGGCCTGGGTGTTGAAGTGCTCATAACGCAGAAAAGCGTTGAGCCGCTGGGCGGATGCCGGCGCGAGCGCCGACAGCACGTTGTAGGCGGCTTCGATGTACCCACCTGCGATCCGGCTCCCCGCCTGTGTGCCGTACACGGCATTGATGGCATCGGCACCGGCCACGCTGATGTTGGCCAGGATACCACGGAACATGATTGGGCCCACATCGTACCGGGCATCCGCGGATACCAGAGCCACCGCGTTGTCGAAGGTACCGGTGCCCAGCAACGAGTCCTGGTTGGCGCTGCCCCCATACCAGAACGAGCCACCGAGCCGAAGCCCCGGCCGGACCCACTCCAGCCGCCCCGTGATCGAGGGGTTGGCAAAGCTCGCCTCCCTCCCTTCCTGCCGTCCTTCCCGGATACCCGAGGCGGCGCTGAACCCGTCGGCCTTGAGACCGTTCACCAGATATACCCGATAGCTCAGCCCCGACGAGCCGGGAATGGCGCCCAACGCGCCGACGCCGATTTCGCGCCATGTGGTGGGGATGACGTCACGATCGAAGGCGGGACGCGCCACACCGTTGAACGTCGGCGGCTCATGGATCTCGTTCACGATCCCGACCGGTGGGAGTACGAGACCGGCCCGCATGGTGAAGGCGGGCGAGATCAGATAGTCGAGGTACAGCTGCTCCAGCGCCACCTCCCCGCCCGCCTTGCCCCCCTCGATCTTCGCGTCTTCCAGCTCGAGCTCCGAGCGAACGGCCAGCTTCTCGCTGAACGTATGAGCCAGATAGAGCACGAAGCGCCGCACGTTGACCATCCCTGGCGTGTTCGCACCCGTGGCGTTGGTGTAGTGGACCTCTCCATAACCACCCACGGAAGTGGTCTCTGAGTCCTGGGCGTTAAGTGGGTTGAGGACGAGTGGAATGGCCAGACCGGTCAGGAGGGCGGCGCACGGGGCAGGGCGCATCGGCGGTCCTTGAGTACAGAAAGACTAGGTGAGAATGATTTTCATCTGTAACTCCTACTACTCTATTCCCAATTAGCACTGGTGTCAACACTGGAGTGCGCCCATCATTCTACGGTGCGCGCACTTCCCTCGTGCCTCGCCGACCGGAAACGAGCCCCGCATGGTCCTTCTGCCACTCCGCCCGGTACGACTTCCCCAGGCCAGCGAGAAGTTTTATGACGGCTGGCTGGCCGATCTGGAGGCCCAACTTGCCGAGCCGGGTGCCGACTGGCATCGGCTGACCCGGGACCTCCTGTTCCAGATCTACTATCCGGGCGTGCAGGACTACGACCAGCTGCTTCAGGACCCCAGGACGCCGGACCCCAGCCGAGTCGCCCTGCTCTCACTCGATCCCTGGAACATCACTCTCGAGCCGGAATACTATGCCGAGGTTGACGCGGAGCGTTACGCCCGGGTGAAGCCCCTGCTCTGGCTCTGGCAGAGCTTCGACCGATCTCTTCTGGGCGGCGGCAACGTGCATCTGGGTATCCGATTCCGGCGGGTCCTGGCGCCGCACATCTTCGCTCGGGTGGGCAAGAACCTCAAATGCTTTCAGAACGTCGAGGTCTCCTTCGGGTACAATCTCGAGGTGGGTGACGACGTCGTGGTGCACCGGAATGTGCTGCTGGACGACCGCGGCGGCATTACGCTGGGGAATCGGGTGAGCATCTCGGACTACGCCAACATCTACAGTCACACCCACAGCATCGTGGATCAGAAGGACGTCACCAACGCACGCACCGTTCTGGAGGATGACGTGCGCATCACCTACCACGCCACCGTCCTCGCGGGCGTGCGGGTAGGCCGGCATGCGATGGTGGGAGCCAATGCGGTCGCGACCAAGGACGTGCGTCCGTATCACGTGAACGTCGGCATCCCGGCCAAGTCGATCCGGGTGAAGCCGAATGCCCCGCCTGAGGCCTACGTGACGGAAAGGGTCGCCCGCCGCGACTCCCGGGAGCCCTGAGCTGACCAGCCGCAGCAGCCGTTCGCAGCTATCGATCGCCGCCGTGGCGGGTGCGGTCCTGGCGTGTGTCGCTGCCGCTGCTATCCTCACCAACTCCGTCATATCGCCTGCGGTCGCGCTGAGCTGCGCCGCCATCCTTCTGCTGATCTCCGGCTGGAACACAACCTGGGAGCTGCCTCTCCACCTGGTTGCCGCGGCTCTCCTCGGGGGGGTCCTGTGGTGGGCGCAGGACCGGTTCTGGTGGCTGGCGGCGTTCGCCGCTCTCGGCATCGGGGCCACTTTCCTGATGGCGGTGATCCGATGCCGGACCCAGGTGCGGAAGGCCGAGGGGAGGGCCGATCAACTCGCGATGCAGCTGGACCGGCGCATCAGCGAGCTGTTCTCTCTCCAGGAGCTGAGCTACGTCCTCTCCGAGTCGATGCAACCCGGCCGGATCGTCGATCAGGTGGCGCGCTACGCCGCCCGATTCCTCCAGGCCGATGGCGCCATCGTGGCTCTGGTGGAGATGGAAGGCCGCGTCCTCCGGGTCGTCGCCGCCTCGGGGTCGCTCGCGCCGTTGGTGGGGCAGGTGAGCCACGAACCCGACTCCGCGCTCGTGCGGATCGCCATCGACCGGGATCGGATCGAGGTTGCCCAGGACGGCAACACGCCGACGGTGCATCTGCTCGCCGGTCTCATGGTGCGTTCGGCCGCGGTGGCCCCCCTAAAGGCCCAGGGCATCACCATGGGTGCGCTCGCCGTAACGGACCGCCGGGGCGGGCCGTTTACCGATGAGGACCGCCGGCTCCTGTCCACGGTCGCCACCAACGCCTCGGTGGTCCTGGCCAACAGCCGCCTCTACGAGATGGTCCGCCGGAGCGAGGAAGAGTGGGAGACGACCTTCAACGCGCTGGCTGAGGGGATTGCCGTGGTGGGACCTGACGGCGCCATACTGCGCGCCAACCGGGCGTTGGCCGCGTTGGTGGAGGTGCCCGAACGCGAGCTGGTTGGCCAGAACTTCCGCGAGCTGTTCTCGGGTGCAGCCGAGGCCGTATCCGGCCTGATCGAGGTTTCCTACCGCGGAGAGCGTACGGTTCCGCTGGTGGTCCGACTGGAGCACAACAACCGAGTGCTTCGGCTAACTGCCGCGCCTCTTACCGGAGTAGCGCCGGGGTCGGTCGTGATCCTGATCGAGGACGTCACCGAACAGCGCCTCCTCGAGGCTCAGATCATCCAGAACGACAAGATGGCATCGATCGGTCAGCTGGTGTCGGGCGTGGCCCACGAGCTGAACAACCCACTCACCTCCATTGCCGGCCTGGCGGAGCTCCTGCTGGAGCGGCCCGCACACCCCGAGCTGCCTCGAGAGCACCTGCGCGTCATTCACGATCAGGCCGAGCGGGCCGGACGGATCGTGCGCAACCTCCTGACCTTCGCCCGAAAGGGAGTGCCCGAGCAGACGGCCGTGGATCTGAACGACGTGGTCTCCCGGACGTCCCTGCTCATCGTGTACGAGCTCCAGCTTCATGGGATCGAGCTGACCTCTGAGGTGAGTCCCAGCCCGGTGATCGTGCTGGGTGACCGGTACGAGCTCCAGCAGGTCCTGCTGAACCTGGTCACCAATGCCGTGCAGGCGGTCGCCGGGCTGAAACCGGGGCAGCATCGTCGCATCACGCTCTCGACGATCCGCTCGAACTACGAAGCGGTGCTACGGGTGCGCGACACCGGGCCGGGAGTGCCGAAGCATTTGGCGCCCTACCTGTTCACCCCCTTCTTCACCACCAAGGGGCCAGGCGAGGGCACCGGGCTCGGCTTGTCCTTGAGCTACGGCCTGGTGAAGGCACACGGTGGGGCGCTCACATACGAGCCGTCACCCGAGGGCGGCGCCGAGTTTCGGGTCACGCTGCCGCTGTATGAGGTGGACGCTCTTCCCCTACAGGAGAACGCCGCTCCCAAAAGGAGGGTCGCCGAAGGCCGCCGGATACTGGTGGTGGACGAGGACCCGACCGTCCATCGGCTGTTGAGCGCGTTGTTCGCCCCCGATGGGCATGCCGTCGAAGCGGTGCGCTCGGGGGAGCAGGCGTTGAGGCTCGCGCAGGAAGGACGCTACGATCTGATTATTGCCGACATGAGGGTTGCCGCTGGAACCTCCAAACCATTCGCGTGCGCCCTGCTCGATGCCTGCCCCGAGGTCCGGAGCCGGTTGGTGGTGGCCTGTTCCCGTGAGGAGGAGCTCCCGGCCGGGGAATATCCCCTCCACCGGCTGAGCAAGCCCTTTAATCTTCGGGACCTCAGGTCGATGGCGATGGAAATCCTTCAGTAGCCCGCCGCGCTCGCCGGCTTCCACGGTAACACGCTGACCCGGCCTTTCACCTTCGCCGTTGCGGCCGATGCGTCGACGGTGGCCCAGTAGTTCCCTCCGGCGGCCAGATCTGGCGCCTCGATGAACCAGCGTGAGGCGCGAAGGAAAATGTTGCCGGTAACCTCGGTAGCGTGGCCTGCCCCATCCAGGACGAGACCGTCCCCTACCCCATCGAACAGATTCCCGCGCAGCTGAGCACGGGTGGTCCGCTCTACCACGATGCCCTGGTCCAGACGGGCGAGCACATTGTCGTCGATGCGATAGCGTCGGCTCGCTTCGCCTCCCTCCTCGGGCGCACCGACCCTGATACCCACCGCGCCACCGATGAGCACATTGGCGAGAATGGCGTTGTCGGCGCCGTGATCGCTTACGATGGCAGCCGTCCGCGAGCCGATGACGGTATTTCCCCGCACCGTCGAGCCGCCGGAGTGGTCCAGCCGAAATCCGATGCCGGCGCTGTCGGCCCGATTCTCCAGAAAGGTATTGCTCCAGCCGAACGCGGCGGTGAACCCGGTGCGCAGCGCGTCCGAGGCATCGTTGCGGTAGACCAGGTTCCCCACCGATGGCCGGCCCTGCCGCCGCTCTCCAGTGAGGAAGAAGCCCAGGCTCGAGGCGGTGAGATCGTTGTCCACGATGGTGTTCGAGTCGCTCGCCTCGCGCAGCAGTACCGCAGCCGCCCCACACTCGCCGGCCGGCACCTGCGACTCGCAGCGGCGGGTATGGTCCACCTTGTTCCGCGCGATGATGTTGCGCGAGGAGCGCCAGAGGTGGATGCCCCAGCCGTGATTGGACGCGAGGTCGTTATCCGCGATATAGCTCTCTCGCGCCTCCAGCAGCGCGATGCCGTTCTGGGCTCCGCGCGCGGTCACACCAATCACGCTGGCCGCCACGGTTCCCCGGAGCAGGATGCCTCCGCCATATCCCTCGAAGACGTCCAGCCGGGTCAGGTCCAGGCGGTCCGCCGAGTCCGGCCGCGCCGAGGTGGACCGTACGCCCAGGTTCCGGCTGCCCGAGAGGTCCGACCCGGTCACCCGATGGGCACGGCCGCCTTCCAGCCGCACACCGTAGCGGTACCCGCGGATGGCGCCGCCGCTGATGGTTACCCCGTCCACCCCGCGACTGGCGATGCCGACCCCGACGAAGCGGGCCGGCACCGAGTCCCCGCTCTCGAGCACGACGCCGCTGAGATCCACCCGCGTTCCCGACGCAGCGATGATGATGACCCCTCGGTCCGTCTGGTCCGGAATCCGGTAACGACCGGGACAGATCCGCACCTCCCCCTGAACCTGAGTGCCCGCCCGGATTGGTCGGACGCAAGGTGCGGCGCCATCGAACGATCGCGTGAGCGTGAGGGCGGAGAGGAGAGTGAGCGCGGTGAAGATCATGGGCGAACCGGAT
>JBBQXQ010000073.1:0-16362 GCA_038209515.1 Gemmatimonadales bacterium | reverse complement strand
GCGGCATACGCCGTTCTTCAAGGGGTACCGGCCGCAGTTCTTCTTCCGGACCACCGACGTGACCGGGAGTGTGGAGCTGCCGGCGGGGGTGGAGATGGTGATGCCGGGGGACAACGTGCAGATGACGATCGAGCTGATCACCCCGATCGCGATGGACGAGGGGCTCCGCTTTGCCATCCGCGAGGGCGGCCGGACCGTGGGCGCGGGCGTAGTCACCAAGATTTTGAAATAGGGTCCGACAGAGAAAATGCCGAGAGATAAAGTCATTTTAGAATGCACCGAATGCAAAAGCCGCAACTTCTTCACGGACAAGAACAAGCGGAAGCACCCGGAGCGGGTTGAACGGCGCAAGTACTGCCCCGTCTGCGACGGGCATAAGCAGCACAAAGAGTCCAAGTAGTGGATAGTACGCGGGCTGCGCACGCGCCATCGAACAAGCTGACCGGCTGGTTCCACCGGACGGCGGGCTTCCTCGTGGCCGTACGCGACGAGCTGAAGAAGGTCACCTGGCCGACCCGGCCCGAGCTGGTCAAAGCCACACGGATGATCATCGTGCTCTCGATCCTGCTGGGGATCACGATCGGCCTAATGGACTGGCTGCTCCAACTGATCCTGGTCGAGGGAATCGCGCGGATCGCGCGGTAGCCATATGGAATACCGCTGGTACGCGATTCAGACGACGGCAGGGCACGAGAACAAGGTGCGCGGGCTGCTTCAGAGGCGGATCGAGGAGGATCCCCGGCCGGCGGACACGAAGCTGATCCGCCAGGCACTGGTGCCGGTGCAGGAAGTGATCGAGATCAAGAACGGGAAGAAGGTCACGGCCGAGCGGAAGCTCTACCCCGGTTACGTGCTGGTCGAGATGGGCATGAGTCAGGAAGCCATGCACGTGGTCAACAGCATTCAGGGCGTGATCAAGTTCGTGGGCACCGGCAAGATGCCCCAACCGCTACGGCAGGACGAGGTCAATCGCCTGCTGGGCATCGCCGAGGCGGTGGCCGAGGCCGAGCCGAAGGAGGAGATTCCGTTCCTCATCGGCCAGGTGGTCGAGATCACCGAGGGCCCGTTCTCCGATTTCAGCGGTACGGTGGAAGAAGTCCTGGCCGACAAGGGCAAGGTGCGAGTATCGGTCAGCCTGTTCGGCCGGCCGACGGCGGTGGAGTTGGATTATTTGCAGTTGCGTGGGCATTAGCTCACTCCCCGCCACCGCGCGGGTTATCGCGGGAGTCGCCCCTGAAGGGCCGACGCTACAGGAGAAGAGATGGCAAAGAAGATCAACGCGATGGTCAAGCTGCAGTGCCCGGCAGGAGCGGCGACACCCGCGCCGCCTGTTGGGACCGCCCTGGGTCCCCATGGCGTGAATATCATGGAATTCGTGAAGCAGTTCAACGCGCGGACCCAGACCCAGAGCGGGATGGTCATTCCGGTCGTCGTTACCATCTTCGCGGACCGGACGTTCACCTTCATTACCAAGACCCCACCCGCGCCGAACCTCCTCCTGAAGGAGGCCGGGATCGAGAAGGGAAGTGGGCAGCCCAACCGCATCAAGGTGGGGCGGGTTACCCGCGCGCAGGTCAAGAAGATCGCCGAGATCAAGATGGCCGATCTCAACGCGGCCGATCTCGACAGCGCCATGCGGATGATCGCCGGGACTGCCCGGTCGATGGGGCTAGAGGTGGTGGACTGATGGCCACCGGGGGGAAGAAGTTCCGGGGCGCCGTAGCCAAGGTCGATCGGACGCGGGCCTATCCGATCCCGGAGGCGGTCGCGCTGGTGAAGGACTCGTCCTTTGCCAAGTTCGACGAGACGGTGGACGTGGCCGTGAACCTCGGGGTGGACCCGAGGCACGCGGACCAGGTGGTCCGGGGAACGGTCGTCCTCCCCCATGGAACCGGGAAGTCGGTTCGGGTGTTAGTGATAACGCAGGGCGATCGGGTACGGGAGGCGGAGGCCGCCGGGGCCGACTTCGTGGGTATCGAGTACATCCAGAAGATCAAGGACGGCTGGCTGGAATGTGACGTCATTGTCGCCACCCCGGACGTCATGGGTCAGCTCGGTGCCTTGGGGCGGGTTCTCGGCCCACGCGGCCTGATGCCGAACCCGAAAGCCGGAACCGTCACCCTGGACGTCGCCAAGGCGGTCCGGGAGATCAAGGCCGGCAAGATCGAGTTCCGGGTGGACAAGACGGGGAACGTGCACGCGCCGGTCGGCAAAGTGTCGTTCTCGAGCGCGCAGCTGGCGGACAACGTTCAGGCGTTCATGGATACGATCCACCGGGTCAAACCTTCCGCTGCCAAGGGCACCTACATTCGCTCGGCCACCGTGTCCAGCACCATGGGGCCGGGGGTGCGCCTCGAGACGGCGGGGTACAAATGAACAAGACGGAACGGCAAGAAACGGTCGCGAGCCTGACGGAGCAGTTTCGCGCCTCTCCCAACCTCTACGTCACCGACTTCAGCGGCCTCAACGTGCTGCGGCTGACGGAGTTCCGCCGCCGACTCCGGGCCGCCGGCGTGTCCTATGTGGTGGTCAAGAACACCCTGGCCCAGCGGGCCCTCGCCGCCAACTCGGTGACGGCACTGGACGATCACCTCGCCGGCCCAACGGGGCTGGTGCTGGCCGGCAAGGACCCCGTCGCGGCGGCCAAGGTGCTGGCGGACTTCGTCCGCGAGTTCGAGAAGCCCGCGATCAAGATTGGCCTGATTGACGGACGGCCGGTTACGTCGGATCAGGTCAAGCGGCTGGCGAGCTTGCCACCCCGGAACGTGTTGTTGTCGCAGCTGGCCGGAGCCATGCAGGCCCCCGTGGCCCAACTGGCCGGCGTGCTGAACGGCGTGCTGTATCAGATGGTCGGCGCCCTCGAGGCGCTTCGCGCACAGCGTTCGTCACAATCATCAGATTGAGAGAGAGAACATCGATGCCCACCACCACGCTGAGTAACGAAGAGATCCTCGAGGCAATCGGCAACAAGACCGTTGTCGAGCTGTCGGACCTGATCGAGGCGTTCAAGAGCAAGTTCAACGTCACGATCGCGGCGGCCGCGGCGGCTCCGGCTGCCGGGGGCGGTGCGGGTGGCGCGGCTGCGGCTGCGCCGGTCGAAGAGAAGACCGAGTGGACCGTTGTCCTCAAGGAGGGCGGTGCCAAGAAGATCCAGGTTATCAAGGCGGTCCGGGAGATCACTAGCCTGGGTCTCAAGGAAGCCAAGGATGCAGTGGACAACGTTCCGAGCAACATCAAGGAAGGCGTGTCGAAGGCGGAGGCCGAGGAATTCAAGAAGAAGCTGGAAGAGCAGGGCGCGGTCGTCGAACTGAAGTAGGGCGCAGCCCTATCCTGAGCGGAGGTCGAGCCCGCATGGGCTCGGCGCCGCGAAGGATCTGCCGGGCTTTAACCCTATTTCAGTGAGACGAATGCACGCTCTTAACCCTGTACGTTCCTGACATCCCCTAGCCCCGTAGCCACCCCGCTCCGGCGGGGCCCGCGTTGGGGCCATTTGTGTTGCGTGAGAGTGAGTGACTGATGCCTCAGACCCGATCGGTAATCACATTCAGTAAGCGAGAGGGCGGCATGCCAATGCCGCACCTGCTCGACATCCAGACCGCCGCGTTCCAGACGCTGCTCGTCCCGGACGACGTTCATGGCGCCCGCCAGGACGTGTCGCTGGAGCGCGTCTTCCGGGACCTGTTCCCCATCACCGACGTAAACGAGAAGTACAAGCTGGAGTTCCTGGGATACGCGCTGGGCGAGGCCAAGTATTCGGTGGAGGAGTGCGTGGAGCGGGACATGACCTACGCCGCTCCGCTCAAGGCCAAGCTGCGGCTCGACGTTTACGAGGAAGTCGAGGGGCAGAAGCGGCTCAAGAACGCGATCGAGAAGGAGGTCTACCTGGGCGAGCTGCCCATCATGACCCCGCTCGGCACGTTCGTGATCAACGGCGCCGAGCGCGTCGTGGTCAGCCAGCTCCACCGGTCGCCCGGCGTGGTGTTCGAGGAAGACACTCACCCGAACGGCCAGCGGCTCTTCTCGGCACGGATTATCCCCTTCCGCGGCTCCTGGGTGGAGTTCACGATCGACATCCACGACGTGATCTACGTCCATATCGACAAGAAGAAGAAATTTCCGGCGACCGCGCTACTCCGTGCCTTCGGCCACGGCGGCAATGCGGACATCCTGAAGCTTTTCTTCGCGACGAAAGAGCTGAACATCGCGGGCAAGCTCGAGGGCCGGCAGGAGAAGCGTGAGGTCCTGGGTTCGCTGCTCGCGGCGGACGTGGCCAATCCCGAGGATCGGAGTGGGGAGGCGCTCGGGGTGGTGGGGGACGAGCTCACTCAGGAACGGCTCAACGAGATGCGGCACAAGGGCGTCAAGAGCGTCACCGTGTTCGCCGGCTACACCACGCTCGACGTGCGGGAAGAGGAACAGCCGACCTCGACACGCGACCGGCAGAATCACGTGCTGGCCTTCGATGCGGCCGATCCCGAGACCGGCGAAGTGGTTGCCGAGGGCGGCGCCGAGTTGACCGACGTCCTCAGGAAGAGGCTGATCAAGGCGGGTGTCCATAAGGTGGAGGTCCTGCTTCCGGCCGGTCGTTCCGAGTCGCCGCTGATCAAGAACACCTTGGCCAAGGACCCGACTCACAGCGAGGCCGAGGCCCTGGAGCAGATCTACGCCCTGCTGCGGCCGGGCGACGCGCCCAACCTGGAGACGGCTCGCCAGCAGCTCCAGAAGCTGTTCTTCAACCCGAAGCGCTACGACCTGGGGCGGGTGGGCCGCTACAAGATCAACCAGCGGCTCAAGCTCAAGACCGACCCGAACCACACGGTTCTGACCGAGGACGATTTCGTGGCGATCATCCGGTACCTGATCGATCTCCACGACGGCCGCGGCTTCACCGATGACATCGACCACCTCGGCAACCGCCGGATCCGGTCGGTGGGCGAGCTGATCGCCAACCAGTTCTCGGTCGGCCTGTCCCGGATGGCTCGGTTGGTCAAGGAGCGGATGAGCATCAACTCCGATCCGGAGAAGATCTCGCTCGACGACCTGGTCAACGCCCGCACCGTGAGTGCCGTGATCCAGGCGTTCTTCGGCTCGTCCCAGCTTTCGCAGTTTATGGACCAGACGAACCCGCTGGCGGAGCTGACCAACAAGCGGCGGCTGTCGGCGCTGGGACCGGGCGGTCTTACGCGGGAACGGGCGGGCTTCGAGGTCCGCGACGTGCACTACTCGCAATACGGCCGGATGTGCCCGATCGAGACGCCGGAAGGACCGAACATCGGTCTGATCACGAGCCTCTCGACGTACGCCCGAATCAACGACCTGGGCTTCATCGAGACGCCGTATCGCGTGGTCAAGAGCGGCAAAGTGGCTGACGAGATCCGCTGGTTGTCGGCCAGCGACGAGGAGGATTACACCGTCGCCCAGGCCAACGCGGTCCTCAATCCGGATGGCACGTTCGGGGAGCAGCTGGTGCTCTGCCGGAAGGGCGACGACTACCCGTTGCTTCCCCCGGACCGGATCGATTTCATGGACGTGGCTCCCGAGCAGCTGGTCTCGATCGCGGCCGCTCTGATTCCGTTCCTCGAGCACGACGACGCCAACCGCGCGCTCATGGGCTCCAACATGCAACGGCAGAGCGTACCGCTGCTATTTCCCCAGGCGCCGCTGGTCGGGACCGGCCTGGAGGAGAAGGTGGCGCGCGACTCCGGCGCAGTGATCGTGGCGCGGCGAGCAGGCGCCGTCACCCGGGTCACGGCCGACGAGATCATCGTGGACGCCGGCGCCAACGGCGGGACGGTGGGTGACACCCCCCTGGCGCGGCTGCACCAGCATGACCGCTACCGGGTCAAGAAGTTCTGGCGCACCAACCAGGATACCGCCATCAACCAGCGACCCCTGGTCCAGCTGGGCCAGCAGGTCGCGGCTGGCGAGATCATCGCCGACGGTGCGGCCACCGAGGGTGGTGAGCTGGCGCTCGGGAGCAACGTGGTGGTGGCGTTCATGCCGTGGTACGGGCACAACTTCGAAGATGCCATCGTGCTCAGCGAGCGGCTGGTGAAGGACGACGTCTATTCGTCGATCCACATCCAGGAGCTCGAGCTGCACGTACGCGACACTAAGCGCGGTCAGGAGGAGATCACCCGGGAAATCCCCAACGTCTCCGACGAAAGCGTGGTGGACCTCGACGAGCGCGGCATCGTACGCATCGGGGCCCATGTGAAGCCGGGCGATATCCTGGTGGGGAAGATCACACCGAAGGGTGAGACCGAGCTCTCGCCCGAGGAGAAGCTGCTGACGGCCATCTTCGGTGAGAAAGCCAAGGACGTCAAAGACAGCTCGCTGAAGGTCCCGCCGGGCATGGCGGGGGTCGTCATCGACGTCAAGATCTTCAGCCGGATCGAGGATCAGGTCGTCGAGAAGGACCGCGGCGAGCGGATCGGCGAGGTGCGCCGGATCGAGAACGACGAGAAGGCCCGGATCAGCGCGGTCATGCTCGATGAGCTCACCAACCTGCTCAATGGGCAGGAAGTGGCCCTCATGCTCAAGTCGGGAACGGTCGAGGAGTATCTCCCGGCGGGCACCAAGCTGAACCCGGTTGCGCTGCAGGACCTCGAGCTGGCCGATGTGGACCTGAAGACGCTCCGGGTGGCCAACAAGGCGGCCAACGAGCGGATCCGCGCTGCCATCGACATGGCGGCTCGCGAGCGGGCCAAGGTCGAGGAGAAGGCCGAAGATCAGATCGACAAGATCCTTCAGCCGGACGAGCTGCCTCCGGGCGTCATCCAGCTGGTGAAGGTGTATATCGCCGAGAAGCGGAAGATCTCGGTGGGCGACAAGATGGCGGGCCGGCACGGGAACAAGGGTATCGTCGCCCGGATCGTTCCCGAGGAAGACATGCCGTTCCTGCCGGACGGTACTCCGGTGGACATCGTGCTCAATCCGCTCGGCGTGCCGAGCCGGATGAACGTGGGCCAGATCCTCGAGACCCACCTCGGGTGGGCTGCCCGGATTCTCGGGTTCGAGGCCAAGACGCCGGTCTTCCGCGGAGCCGACGAGGCCGAGATCGGGGCGTTGCTCCGGCTGGCCGGATTCCGCTGGGCCGCGGACGGGCTGCGGCTCCGTACCCGTCCCCCGGAGCCGTCGTCGCAGGCGATCACCCGGATGGTGCAGGACCTGAAGAAGGTGGCGCCGAACGGCGACCGTACCACGCTGCTCGAGGCGGGGATCGGGATGCTGGGCTCGCGGAGCGCCTCTCACGAGACCCGGGAGCTGTTCCAGGCGGTCCGTGGATTCCTGGTGGAGGCCGCGAAGGAGCTGGCCGAGCGCGTGCTCGGGGAGCGCCGCCAGGAAGTCGAGTTCCACCGGGCTCAGGCCGGGCGCGACGATCTCGGCAAGGAGGAGAAGGCCTACGCCAAGGCGCTGCGCGACTCCGAGAAGGCGGCCGGAGTGTCGGCCGCCGAGGCGCTCGAGGGTGCCGGAATGCCCGCGCTCGCCGCCCTGCTCGGTCCCAAGGCCGAGTCGGACATCGACGCGGCGGCGAACGAGCTGCTTCACGCGGCGGGGCTTACCCCGACGGGCAAGGCGCGGCTTCGCGACGGCCGGACTGGGCATCCCTTCGAGGGCGAGGTCACGGTCGGATCGATTTACATGCTGAAGCTCAGCCACTTGGTAGACGACAAAATCCATGCACGCTCCATCGGCCCGTACTCGCTGGTCACCCAGCAGCCACTGGCCGGCAAGGCGCAGTTCGGTGGACAGAGGTTTGGTGAGATGGAGGTCTGGGCGCTCGAGGCCTATGGCGCGGCGCACGTGCTCCAGGAAATGCTCACGGTGAAATCGGATGACGTGAACGGCCGCAGCAAGGTGTACGAGGCCATTGTGAAGGGGCAGAACCTGCCGGAACCCGGCATCCCCGAGTCGTTCAACGTCTTGGTGAAGGAACTGCAGGCGCTCGGTCTCAAGGTTACCCTCGGTACCACCGAAGCCGGCGACGAATAGAGGTTATCAATGATTGATTTTCGAAGCGGTCGCGAGCCCAAGAGCTCGAGTTTCGACTACATCAGCATTCGTATCGCGGCACCGGAGGAAATCCGGGGTCCCCGCGACCCGAAGGAGCGCGAGCGCCTGGAGCTTCAGGGGCAGCGGACCTGGTGGTCGTGGGGCGAGGTCACCAAGCCGGAGACGATCAACTATCGGTCGTTCAAGCCGGAGAAGGACGGTCTCTTCTGCGAGCGGATCTTCGGCCCGGTCAAGGACTGGGAGTGCCACTGCGGCAAGTACAAGCGGATCCGCTATCGCGGCGTGATCTGCGATCGCTGCGGGGTCGAGGTGACGCTCAGCAAGGTGCGGCGCGAGCGTATGGGCCACATCGAGCTCAGCGTGCCGGTGGCGCACATCTGGTTCTTCAAGACCTTACCCAGCCCGATGGGGAACCTGATCAACATCACCCTGCGAGATCTCGAGCGGGTCATCTACTACTCGAGCTACATCGTGATCGATCCGGGTAAGCAGGAGGTCGAAGAGAATCAGCTGCTGGACGAAGACGAGTACCTGACCTTGCGGGCCAAGGCCCGCGACGAAGGGGACGGCACCTTCAGGGCCGACATCGGCGCGCCTGCCGTACGGGAGCTCCTCGGCCGGCTCGACATCCGGAAACTGGCGGAGGAGCTGCGCTCCGGCGTGGCCACCGAGACCAGCCAGCACCGCAAGAAGCAGATGCTGAAGCGGCTCAAGATCGTCGACGCGTTCCTGTCGTCGGGCGACTCGGGCGACCTGGCCAACGATCCGGCCTGGATGATCCTCGACGTCATCCCGGTGATTCCGCCCGACCTGCGGCCGCTGGTGCCGCTGGACGGGGGGCGCTTTGCCACGTCCGACCTCAATGACCTGTATCGCCGGGTGATCAACCGGAACAACCGGCTGACCAAGCTGATCCAGCACAAGGCGCCGGAGGTCATCCTTCGAAACGAGAAGCGGATGCTCCAGGAGGCGGTGGACGCCCTGTTCGACAACGGCCGCCGCTCGAAGGCGATTCGGGGCCGGGGCAAGCGTCCGCTCAAGAGCCTCTCCGACATGCTCAAGGGCAAGCAGGGCCGGTTCCGCCAGAACCTGCTCGGCAAGCGGGTGGACTACTCCGGCCGTTCCGTCATCGTGGTGGGTCCCGAGCTCCGGCTCCATCAGTGCGGTCTGCCCAAGGCCATGGCGGTCGAGCTGTTCAAGCCCTTCATCATCCATAAGCTGGTGGAGAAGGGCATCGCCGAGACGGTGAAGCGGGCCAAGAAGATCGTCGAACGGGAGAGCCCCGAGGTCTACGAGATCCTGGAAGAGATCATTCAGGATCATCCGGTCCTGCTCAACCGCGCACCGACGCTCCACCGCCTGGGCATCCAGGCGTTCGAGCCGGTGCTGGTTGAAGGCAAGGCCATTCGGATTCACCCGCTGGTCTGCGCGGCGTTCAACGCCGACTTCGACGGCGACCAGATGGCGGTGCACGTGCCGTTGTCGTTCGAGGCCCAGCTGGAGGCGCGCCTCCTGATGATCTCGTCCAACAACGTGCTCAAGCCGTCGGACGGCCGTCCGGTGGCCGAACCGTCGCAGGACATGGTGCTGGGCAGCTACTTCCTGACCAAGCTGCCGGCCGGCTTCGAGGAGGAGCTGCGGAAGGCGGGCGCCGGGAAGACGGAGGAGACCAGGTCGCGGCTCTGGAACGCCTGCAAGCACTTCGGCAGCCTGGCCGAGCTGGAGATGGCGCTGCTCAACGGGAGCGTCAGCTATCACACGGCCATCTGCTTCTGGTACATCCCGCCGCGGGAGTCGGAGGACGCGACACCCCGCTGGCTCCGGACCACCGTGGGACGGGTGCTGTTCAACAGCATCCTGCCGCGTCGGGTCGTGGCGGAGCTTGGCTTCCGCGACGAGCTGATGAAGAAAAAGAATCTCTCGGAGCTGGTGCTCCAGAGCTATCGCCGCGCCGGCCTGGCCGACACGGTCACCTTCCTGGACCGGCTGAAGGACTTTGGCTTCCGCTTTGCCACCATGGGAGGCGTGTCGATCGGGATCGAGGACCTGGAGATCCCGGCCGAGAAGGCCGAGCTCTTGACCGAGGCGGACGCGCGGGTCAAGCGGTTCCAGCGCGCCTATAACACCGGCCAGATCACCTTCGGCGAGCGGTACAACAAGGTGATCGACGCCTGGACCCACGCCAACAACGACGTGGCCGAGGCGATGATCAACTCGATGCGGGTCTCCCGCGGCGGGTTTAACCCGGTGTTCATGATGTTCGACTCCGGGTCGCGCGGCAGCCGCGACCAGATCCGGCAGCTTGCCGGTATGCGCGGGCTCATGGCCAAGCCGCAGAAGAAGCTCACCGGAGGCATCGGCGAGATCATCGAAAGCCCGATCAAGTCAAACTTCCGCGAGGGGCTCACCGTGCTCGAATACTTCATCTCGACCCACGGCGCCCGGAAGGGGCTGGCCGACACGGCGCTGAAGACCGCTGATGCCGGTTACCTCACCCGCCGCCTGGTCGATGTCGCGCAGGACGTGACGGTGACTGAGGAGGACTGCGGGACGATTCTCGGTCTCGAGATCGCGGCACTCAAGGAGGGCGAGGACATCATCGAGCCGCTCCGGGAGCGCATTCTGGGTAGTGTCGCCAGTGAGGACGTGTTCGATCCTCACGAGCTGGACGAGGATGGCGATCCGAAGCTTCTGGTCGAGGCCGGCAAGCTGATCGACGAAGACATCTCGAACGCGATCGACGATGCCGGGATCGACAAGGTCAAGATCCGCTCCGTCCTCACCTGTGAGGCCCGGCGCGGCATCTGCCGGATGTGCTACGGCCGGAACCTGGCTACGATGGATATGGTGGACATGGGCGAGGCGGTCGGGATTCTGGCCGCGCAGTCGATCGGTGAGCCGGGCACGCAGCTGACGCTTCGGACGTTCCACATCGGCGGCACCTCGTCCCGCATCGCCGAAGAGGCGGAGCGGCGGGCCCGGTCGGACGGGAAGGTCAAATACACCGAAGGTCTGGAGTGGGCCGACGTGCCGGTGGAGTACGAAGACGGCACCAAGGCCACCATCCGGGTCGTGCTTACCCGCGAGGACGAGTCGGCATCGGATGAGAGCAAGGAAGGCATCCAGGTGGTGGATCCCAAGGACCCGAAGCGGGTACTCAACCGCTATCCGGTCCCCGAGGGTGCGCTCCTGGCCGTGAAGGAAGGAGAGCTGGTCACCAAGGGCGACAGCGAGCGCCGGGCAACGATCCTCTACACCTGGGACCCGTACAACGACCCGAGCATCATCAAGGCCGACGGTGAGCTCCGGTGGAAGGATCTGGTTCCGGGCGTCACGCTCCGCGAGGAGCTTGACGAAGGTACCGGCCTGCGCAGCCTGGTGGTCATGGCCGATCCGGACCGGGAGCTCCATCCGAGCGTGCTGGTCTACATGAGCAACCGGAAGGACCCGCAGGAGTACACCCTGGCGGAGGGTAGCCGCGTCATCCTGGGCTCGCCCACCGATCCGGTGACCCGTGGCATGGACATCCCCGATGCCGCCAACCCGTGGAGCACCAAGTTCCACGTGGAGGAGCGGCCGATCAACGAGGCGTGGCCGAGCAAGACCAAGAAGGAGAGCAAGGACAAGACGGTCTTCCTCAGCACGCCGGTCAAGGTGACCAAGGGTATCACGGTCACCAAGATCCCGCGTCAGGCGTACAAGACCCGGGACATCACCGGCGGACTCCCGCGTATCGCCGAGCTGTTCGAGGCGCGGCGCCCGAAGGATCCGGCCACGATCTCAGAGGTCGATGGCGTGGTGAAGTTCGGCGAGATCAAGCGCGGCAAGCGCGAGATCTTCGTCTATCCGGAGACCCCGGCCGGAGCGGCGGAAGAGGTCGAGCCGCAGCTGTACGAGGTACCGGCCGGCAAGCACCTCCGGGTACACGAGGGCGACCGGGTGCGCGCGGGCGACCGCCTCACCGAGGGTCCGGTCAACCCGCACGACATCCTGCTCATCAAGGGTCCGCGTGCGGTGCAGGAGTACCTGCTCAACGAGGTCCAGGAGGTCTACCGGCTCCAGGGCGTGCGCATCAGCGACAAGCACATCGGCGTGATCGTTCGCCAGATGCTGCAGAAGGTGCGCGTGACCGAGCCGGGCGATACCGACTTCCTCGAGGGTGAGACGGTGGATCGCCTCACGTTCCGCGACGATAACGAACGCGTCGTGAAGCGGAAGGGTACCGCCGCGCAGGCCGAGCCGGTGCTGTTGGGCATCACCAAGGCGAGTCTCACGACCCAGTCGTTCATCTCGGCTGCGTCTTTCCAGGAGACCACCCGGGTGCTGACCGACGCCGCCATCCGCGGGGCCAAGGACGACCTCCTGGGTCTCAAGGAGAATATCATCATCGGTCACCTCATCCCGGCGGGCAGCGGTATCTACCGTTACGCCGAGATCGATATCGAGCCGCCGGCGGGCTACGAGCCGCCGCCGCCACGGATCGAGGAGGTGCCGGTTGCCGCGCCGCAGCTCACCGCGGCAGGGTTGCTGGCGGAGGAGGAATAATTAGGGCCCACCTCCTGGTGGGCCGACGCCCCACTCCTCATGGAGTGGGGCGTTTTTCGTCTATGGGAGAATGCGTAGCCGCGCGGGCCGGGTCCGGAGCTCGGCGGGTGGATCGGTGGGGAGCACGCCGGTCACGAGGTAGTCGCCGGGTCCGACAGCCGCCCCGAGATTGGTCCGCTGAGGCCACGTGTCGTGGAACTCGAGGACTGCGCCGGGCGCGAGCGAGCGCACCTGCAGAACGGCGGGGACGACGGCCCCTTCCAATCGGCGCCACACCGGTGTGCCGTCACGCCGGGTGACGATGACATCGAACGCGGTCGGCCGGCCTTGAAGGTAGGCGGTGGCGGGCTTTCGATCGGAATTCGTAAGCCGGAGGGTAATCGGCACGGCTTCGCCCGAACGTACCGTGTCGGGCAGCACGATTTGAAGCGTCATCGAACCGAGACAGTTGACCAACAGATGTAAGGCGCAGAAGAGCGCTAGAATGTGGTCAACGCTCCGAGCTCCCGCTCGATGTTCGAGATCGGGCTATAGGCGAGGATGGTGCCCACACCGTTCTCGTTCAAGTTGGCACCCCAGTAGATGCCCACAAGGGTGACATTGCTGCTACCCTTGAACACCGCTGCTCCGCTGTCGCCGGCGCGCGACCGTGCGGTCACGATGTTCTGGCAGAGCTGGACAATGTCGGTGTCTTGGACCTGGACGTTCACGCAGGTGTTCGTGACCTTGCCGGTGGTCCAGCCGGAGCTTCGACCAACCTTACCGACAGCCTGACCCACGGAGGCGCTGCCCTCTGCGGTGATGCTGAAGCTGCCGTTGATCGTGACGGAGCCGTTATTGGGCCCGGTAGTCTTCGCAATCTTCCCGAGACTGGACGTGGTGGTGGACACGTACGCGGCCCGCGAGGCATCGCTGAACCGGCAGCGAAAGCCAACGGGACATCCGGTCTTATTCCGGGAATAGCCCGGGTCGCTCACCTCGGTGGCGATCTTCGGCGAAGTACTGGTCTGGAGCGGTTGATAGTAGGGAGTGTTCTCCACCCCGCCCTGATGATTGGTGCAGTGGGAGGCGGTGATGAACGAACGCTGGCCGCTGCGAACCGCGTTGAAGCCGATGCTGCAGATGAATGTTTCGACGTTTGGATGCAAACCAGGGAAGTTGATCTGGAGTCCCCCCACGACGGGACGCACCTTGCCTCGAAGCGTTGCCGTCAAGCGGATCGGCTCCGTCTCCCGGACAACGACGGCCTCCTGTGGAATTCCAAGCCGCGCCACGACCCCGCGGATCCGCGCGCTCGCACCCCGCTGAACCCCAATGGTGACTCGGTTACTCGCCTCATCGGCATCCACGAAGACCCCGCCCGGGACGGCCAGTACCTCGCTGGACGCCTGGGTAAACCAGCGTTCCAGCTGGGCCCAGTCGTACCTGGCCGGGATCACCCGAAGCTGCGAAGCCGCCAGCCCCTGGGCTCTCAGAAAGGGCGCCAGCGCTCGCTCGGCGTTGCCCCGCTCCGCCGCATTCTTGAGGTACACGACTGGGGTACCGCGATCATCCATATAGAAGCCCCCGAAACCGGGAATGGCCCGGGCAAGGGAGATGGGGTCGTCGGAGGTGCCCTGGATGGCCGCCTGGAAGGATGGAGATCCCGGCTGGGTAGGAGCGACCAGCTCATTTTGATCGGAACAGGCGGCGGCTAAGAGCAAGACCCCGACCGTGAACGCCTGGAGAGGCCTGCGTTCATTCATAGTGCCGAACCTCGGACCGTGGAAGGAGACTCAGGGGGAAAGGCCTGCCCCCAGGTTACAACCTAAAAAGTCCTCGCGCCATTCCTTCTAGTGGCCGTCTACCGGAAGCCCGCTCGGCACTGTGGCCGGGGCCAGGCCGGGTGGCTAGGATGGCGTCCCTGTTCGGCAGGATATGCTGGAGCAGCGGTTCCAGTGGGCTCGCGGTAAAGGCTCCGAGCTTGAGGTGGGAGTCGCTGTAATGGTCGACAAATGCACGGAGATCGAAGAACGCCCCATCATGGCCGTAGGGGCCGGTGAGCTCCACGTTGCGGAGCGCCGGTGTCCGGAACGCATAACGGTCTGCCGGATTACCGGTCACCCGCATCCGGCCGAAGTCGTCGTCCTTGTTGGGACCGTCTCCCTCGCCCGGGCCGATCTGGGCCACGGCGACGTTATGGAACAGATTGTCGGTCAGCGCCGGCCCGTTATGGCAGATGGAGCAGCGGGCGGTCATGAAATCCTTGGCACCCCGCAGCTGGGGCTCGGTCATGGCCGCATCGTCACCAGCCAGGAAGAGGTCCCAGGGCGAGTGGTTGGAGACCAACTGGTCCACCAGAAACCCGGCGATCGCATTGCTCGCGTGTCCGAAATTCATATCCCCGAACCGCTTCCCCGGATAGGCTGCCTCGAACATACGCCTGTATTGCTGAATCCGACCCAGCCGGGCCATCAGCGCCTGCCAGACCTGTTGGGGAGTCTTGTCCTTGACGTCGGCCAGCTCGTTCCCGGCATCTGCCCGCATTTCCGAGCGCGAGAGCACCGGAAACAGTGGCAGCGCAGAAAGAGCGCCGAACTCGAATGCGCTGGTCATGTGCGCGGTCACCAGTTGGGCCGCGGGCGTGACAAACTTTCCCTGCGCGTCTACGGCGACCCGACCGTCTAGGAACAGTGGCTTGATCGCGAACAGGTTGAAGAGCTGAGGCGCGTTGCGTGGGATAAATGCCCCTTGGGGATGAACCCGCGCGAAGCCGAAACCCGTGGCGCCCTGGCCGATCGAGAGGCTGCGCCCGTCCCCCGTGGCGAAGGACGGCAGGTGGCAGGTCATGCAGGAAATATCCTTGTTCCCGCTCAGAATCTTGTCGAACGCCAGCGCCTGGCCCAGCTGGACCAGCTCGGGCCGCACCGCGGCGGGCCGTGTCAGCGGACCGATCCCGCGGCCGGCCGTGAGGGTCCGTACTTCCTGAGCCAGGGTTGGCGTCTCACCCTCGGAGAGTGTGGCGACTGGAGGCTGGGGTTGGGTGGCCTCGTCCGATCCGCACCCTGCGAGCAGGAGCAGGGCAGTGGCGAGCACCGCGTTAAGCGCTGGCCTTGCAAACATGGATTTCTCCGGGTGCAACTAATGGCGCGGGAGGGAACTTCTCTTGTTTTCCGGGATGACCGACAAATACGGCGGAGGAACAATTTCCGCTAGCGCCAGCGGAAGAGCTTCAGGGCCAGGACGAAGCTGCCTACCATCCAGGCCATAATGATGGCCAGGTCCCCGGTGATCATGTGCCAGCCGGCCCCCCGCAGGATGTTCGCCCGAAGCGCGTCGATCACTGCCGTGAGCGGCAACGCCTGGATGAAAGGCTGAATCTGTTCGGGAAAGCGGGATGCCGAGAAGAACACCCCGGAGAAGATCCACATGGGGAGCATCACCAGGTTCATGAGCCCTGAGGCGCCTTCCATGGTCTGCGCCCGAGAGGCGATCAGGAGCCCCAGCGAAGCAAATGCCAGCGACGACACGAGACAGATCGTAACGAGCAGCGGCAGCGACCCTCGGAGGGGGACACCGAACACCAGCACCCCGAATCCCAGAAGCAGGCTGACCTCGATCACGAGCAGGGTAAGCCGGGAGAGCACAAACGAGGCGAGGTACTGAGCGCGGGACATCGGCGTGGCGATCAGGCGCTTGAGCAGCCGCTTTTTTCGGGCGTCCACAATGGCAAACCCAAGTCCCCAGATGCCGCTCCCCATCAGGTTCATCCCCAGCAGCCCAGGCACCAGGAAGTCGATGTAGCGCGCACCGCGCTCCCGG
>JBBQXQ010000072.1:0-16647 GCA_038209515.1 Gemmatimonadales bacterium | reverse complement strand
GGTGGGTTGTGGCGCTCGAGCTCCTCAGCTACGACACTGCCGGGGGTGTGCTGACGCGCGCGGGCTATTTGGTGCGCAGGGGGGGGGCTTTGGGGGCCGGGTGGGGGGGCGGACGGTCGGACAGGCGGACGGATGGAGAGGCGGACAGACGGACGGGCGGAAAGACAGACGGGCAGGGGGATCAACATGAGTACGTGGAGACCGTCGAGTCGAGCACGGATGTTGAATCAGTAGAGCGGGAGGCGGAGCCGACTACCCGTCCGCCTGTCCGCCCGCCCGCCTGACCGCCTGTGCCAGCCATCGCCGCCTTGCTCGAAAGCCGCGCCGCGGTCATCGCTCTCCGGCGCACGCTCCCCAAGGGCGGACCGAGCGTGGTCACCTGCAAGAGCACCGCCGCCCTGCACCGGTTGCTGGAGACCCGGCTGATCGACGCGGTGGTCCTCGCGCCCCAGCCTGGTCTCCTCCCCGAGCTGGCCCGGCTGCGATCCCGGATGCCGTTTGTTCCACTGGTTGCGTACGCGCCGTTCCGCCCCGATGACGGGGAGTTGCTACTGGCCTGCCGCGAGGCCGTCTCCGCGGTGGCGGTCGAGGGGGTGGATGATCCCATCGTGGGCGATCTGGTGGTCCGCGCCTCCATCACCGCGGAGCGCCGGCGGGCTCTGGCAGAGGCTCCTCGCATGCTCCGCCTCACCGAACCGCTCCAGCGCTCTGCGTGGGACGTCTTGCTGGGTGAAGTCGAGCGGCCGATCCGGACCACTGCGCTGGCAAAGCGGCTCCGTATCAGCCGGGAACACCTCTCCCGCCAATTCGGCGCGGGGGGAGCCCCCAACCTGAAGCGCGTCATCGATCTCACCCGGGTCGCCTGCGCAGCCCAGCTGCTTGGCAACCCAGGCTACTCGGTGCCTACGGTGGTCCGCGTCCTCCATTTTGCGTCGCCGAGCCACCTCGCCAACACGGCGCGCCGGATCGCCAACGTTTCGAGCAGCGGGCTGGGCAGCCTCGGTGCCCGCGGGGTGCTCGCCGCCTTCGTGCGGGGGAATACCCGTAGTAGGGTGTAGACGGGCGCCGATTTCTGGCCCCCTCGCTTCGCTCAGGGTGACAACGGATTACCCGCGTCCTCTAGCAATCCGTCCGACTGTCCGCCCGTCCGCCCTCCCTGCTTGCCACGCCTGCCATTGTGATTATTTTCACAAGCTAAATTGAATCGCCCCTCTCACGGTGAGTTCGTCCTCCATGGCCACTGAATCCATTCTTCGCCCCGGCGAGCTGAAAGACATCCTGCTGCGCGAGATCGCGTCCGCCGATCTTGGTACGGAGGATGTGAGCGACGTCGGCACCGTGCTCGAGGTGCGGGACGGTGTCGCCCGCATCTACGGCCTCAAGACCGCCATGGCGAGCGAGATGCTGGAATTCACCGCTCAGGAGACCGGGGAGACGGTTGCCGGGCTGGTGCTCAACCTGGAGGAAGACAACGTCGGGGCGGCCGTGATGGGCGACTACCTGAAGCTCAAGGAAGGTGACGAGGTCCGCCGGACGGGCCACCTGCTCGACGTGCCGGTGGGACCGGCCATGTTGGGCCGGGTGGTGGACGCGCTGGGCCGGCCGGTCGACGGGCGCGGTCCGATCCAGACCACGATGAGCCGACAGGTGGAGATGGTCGCGCCAGGCATCATCGTGCGGCAGCCGGTGAAGGAGCCGCTTCAAACCGGCATCAAGGCCATCGATTCCATGATTCCGATCGGCCGGGGACAGCGTGAGCTGATCATCGGCGACCGCGGCACCGGCAAGACCGCCATCGCGGTGGACACCATCATCAACCAGAAGGGCGCCGGCGTGGTCTGCGTCTACGTCGCGATCGGGCAGAAGCGCTCGACCGTGG
Organism: Gemmatimonadales bacterium; assembly: GCA_038209515.1. GTDB lineage: Bacteria > Gemmatimonadota > Gemmatimonadetes > Gemmatimonadales > GWC2-71-9 > CAVVWJ01. The sequence continues at coordinate 14,768 of JBBQXQ010000072.1, read as the reverse complement.
CGACGGTGGTGGAGAAGTTCAAGGACGCCGGCGCGATGGAATACACCATTGTCGTGGTGGCCTCCGCCTCGGAGCCTGCGCCGCTCCAGTTCATCGCGCCTTACGCCGGCTGCGCCATCGCCGAGTACTTCATGTATGAGGAGGGCAAGGCGACGCTGTGTGTCTACGACGACCTTTCAAAGCAGGCCGCCGCCTACCGCCAGCTCTCGCTGATCCTTCGCCGCCCCCCCGGGCGGGAGGCATACCCCGGGGACGTCTTCTATCTCCATAGCCGCCTGCTGGAGCGCGCGGCCAAGATCTCGGAGGACGCCGAGGCGGTCAAACTGGACCCCCGCATCAAGAAGCCGGGCGGCTCGCTGACTGCGCTCCCGATCGTCGAGACGCAGGCGGGTGATGTCTCGGCCTACATTCCCACCAATGTCATTTCCATCACGGACGGCCAGATCTTCCTCACCACGGATCTGTTCTACTCCAACGTCCGGCCCGCGGTGGATGCCGGTATCAGCGTGAGCCGGGTGGGCGGCAACGCGCAGGTCAAGGCGATGAGGCAGGTGGCCGGCCCGCTCCGGCTGAGCCTGGCCCAGTATCGCGAGCTCGAGGCCTTTGCCCAGTTCGGTTCTGACCTCGATCCCGCCACCCAGCGGCAACTGGCCCGCGGGGCGCGACTGGTCGAGGTTCTCAAGCAGCCGCAGTACCGGCCGATGCCGGTCGAGAAGCAGGTAGTCGTCATCTTCGCAGTGACAAACGGCTTCCTGGACGAGATGGCGGTGCCACAGATCCGGAAATGGGAGCAGGACTTCCTCGACTACCTCGACGCCGCGCACTCCAAGATTCTGAATGACATCCGGACCAAGAAGGTATTGGACGACGATCTTTCCAACCGGCTCAAGGCCGCCATCACGGCGTTTGTGCCGATGTTCGTGCCCGCCTAATGGCCAAGGGCCGGGAGCTCAAAGGACGGATCCGGTCCGTCCAGAATATCCGAAAGATCACCAAGACGATGGAGTTGGTGGCCACGTCGAAGCTGAAGCGTGCGCAGGACCGGGTGGTGGCGGCCCGCCCTTACGCCGAAGCGCTGCGTCAAGTGATCGCCGACCTCTATACCCCCGATCTGGCCCGTGAATTCCCCCTGCTTCGCCGGCCCGTGCCACCCTCCAAGGGCGGTCCTCGGCGCGCGGTGGTGATTCTCCTGACGTCTAACCGCGGGCTGGCCGGCGCCTTCAATTCGAATCTGATCAAGGAAGCGCGGCGGCGGGTGGAGTCACTCGAATCCGAGGGGTACCAGGTCGATCTCTATGGGGTGGGCAAGAAGGGGATCGGCTTCTTCAAGTATCTGGGCCGCAGGATGTCGCTCGAGCGCACCGATATCGGTGACCGGCCCACCAGCGACCACGCCAGTGAGGTGGTCCAGCCGCTGATCGAGGCATACGAAGCAGGCGAGCTCGCCAGTGTGGACCTGGTGTATGCCCGGTTCGTCAGCGCACTCCAGACCCCGCCGACGACGGTTCGGATCCTACCGGTGGAGACGGCAGAACAGCGGGGCGGGAGCCCTCTGGGCGGGGGGGCAGCGGGGCAGGAAAGAGACCAGGGTCAGAGAATGACAGCCAATTATATTCTGGCCCCGAGCGCCGAGGCGATTCTGGAACAGCTGCTTCCGCTCTATGTGCGAAATGCGGTATACCGGGGCCTGGTCGAGACGGCGGCGGCGGAGCACGGCGCTCGACGCACCGCGATGAAGAACGCCACCGACAACGCCGGTGACATTCTCGAGCTGCTCAAGCGCACCTACAATCGCCAGCGGCAAGCACAGATTACCCAGGAGATCGCCGAGATCGTAGGCGGCGCGGCGGCACTGCAAGGATAGACGGAGCAGACGGAACCAAACCACACACGGAGTGCAGGCATCCATGGCCACCGCAATTGCAACCGAGCGAGCCGGCAAATCCACCAAGACCAAACACAACACCGGACGGGTGGTCCAGGTCATCGGGCCGGTGCTCGACGTCGAGTTCGAGCCCGAGCATCTGCCGGAGATCTATAACGCCCTCGAGATCGAGGACAGCAGCGGACCGGTTCCAGTGCGGCTGACCGCCGAGGTGCAGCAGCACATCGGCCAGAACCAGGTGCGGGCGGTTGCCATGAGCAGCACCGACGGGGTGACCCGCGGGATGACGGCGGTCGATACCGGCTCCGCGATCACGGCGCCCGTCGGCGACGTGGCCCTGGGCCGCATCCTCAACGTGCTGGGGCAGCCGGTGGACGGCGGCCCCGCGATCCCGCCCGACACCGAACGCTGGCCCATCCACCGACCGACGCCGAAGTTCACCGACCTCGAGCCCAAGACCGAGATCTTCGAGACCGGCATCAAGGTCGTCGATCTCATCGCCCCCTTCGTGAAAGGAGGCAAGGTCGGCCTGTTTGGCGGGGCCGGAGTGGGAAAGACGGTCGTCATCATGGAGCTGATCAACAACGTCGCCAAGGGACACGGCGGCAAATCGGTCTTCTGCGGGGTGGGCGAGCGGACTCGTGAGGGCAACGACCTCTACCTGGAGATGAAGGAGAGCGGGGTCATCAACTCCTGCGCCCTGATCTATGGCCAGATGAATGAGCCGCCCGGTGCGCGGCTCCGCGTGGGCCTGACGGGCCTCACCGTCGCGGAGTACTTTCGCGACGTGCAGGGCCAGGACGTGCTGCTCTTCATCGACAACATCTTCCGGTTCACCCAGGCCGGCTCCGAGGTTTCCGCGCTGCTCGGCCGGATGCCGAGTGCGGTGGGTTACCAGCCGACGCTGGCAACGGAGATGGGAGATCTGCAGGAGCGGATCACCTCGACCACCAAGGGGTCGATCACCTCGGTGCAGGCGATCTACGTGCCGGCCGACGATCTCACCGATCCGGCGCCCGCCACCGCGTTCGCGCATCTCGACGCCACCGTGGTGCTCTCCCGGGCCATTGCGGAGCTCGGCATCTATCCCGCCGTGGATCCGCTCGACAGCTCGAGCCGCATCCTCGATCCACAGTTTGTGGGGCCCCGCCATTACGACGTCGCTATCGGGGTGCAACGCATTCTCCAGCGTTACAAGGCGCTCCAGGATATCATCGCGATTCTGGGCATGGACGAGCTGAGCGAAGAGGACAAGCTCGTCGTCGGTCGGGCGCGGCGCATCGCCCGGTTCCTCTCCCAGCCGTTCTTCGTGGCCGAGCAATTCACCGGGTTCTCCGGTAAGTACGTCAAGCTCGAGGACACGATCTCCAGCTTCGAGCGCGTCGTGGCCGGCGAGTTCGATCATTTGCCGGAGCAGGCGTTTTACATGCAAGGCGGCATCGACGACGTGATTAAACGCGGCGAAGAGCTCGCGAGCTCGTGATGCAGGTCACGGTGATCTCCCCCGAGGCTTCTATGTTCGACGGTGATGCGGACGCGGTCGTCGCACCCGCCTTCGACGGCCAGGTCGGCATCCTGCCGAACCACGCACCGTTCATGACGTTGCTCGGCGAGGGTACTCTGACGGTCCGGCGTGCCGGTACTGCCAGTCGCTTCTCCATACGTGGCGGGTTCATGCAGGTGGTGGACAACCGGGTCCGCGTGGTCACCGAACACGTTCAAGGAGACTCTCATGCGTCGTAACCTTTTTGGTGGGCTTTTGGTGGCAGCGTTGGTCGCGTTGGCGGCGAGTGACTTGGCCGCGCAGGAGACCGGCACGCCGATCTTCAAGGCCCCCTATCGCGTCTTTACCACCCACGAGTTCGGCGCCTCGATTTCTGACCCGGGCACCGGCGTCAGCTATGCCATGGAAGGATTCTACCGGTACGGACAGGGTGCCTATGACTTGAGCGTTCGTGGGGGCTGGGCGCACCTGGCCAGCAGTGTGAACGGAGTTGCGACTCCGTGTTGCACCCGGTACCTGTTGGGCGGTGACTTCCGGACCCAGATCCTTCGCTACAGTGAAAGCATTCCCGTAGATGGCGCGCTGACGGTCGGCTTGGGCGCTAACATCGGCAGCGGCCAGGATTCGTATTACCTGCCCGTGGGCATCTCGATAGGTCGTCGCTTTGAGCTGGAGGGATCCAGCACCACGTTTGTTCCGTATGTCCACCCGGTCATCGTTCCGCGTTTCGGTGGCGGTGGCAGTCACACCGATTTCGCCCTGGGTCTGGGTGTCGATGTGCGATTCAGCCGGAGCTGGGCCGTCCGAGCGAGCGGCGGTATTGGTGACATCGATGGGGTTGGCGTCTCGGTGGCGTACATCCACTAACGCCGTCCTGCGATCGCAGCGCCCGTCCGCACCTTCTGCGGGCGGGCGTTTTCTTTTTCGGTTGACTTGGCTCAAAGACCGCGAGTACCTTCTGGCGCGCTGCAGGGTCGCGGCAGCCGCCTCTTTTCCCCTCGGACGGAGACAGATCACCGATGACGCATGGCGTGCAGGGGGCCATCGGGCTCGGGGCCCTGATGCTAGGCCTTGGGGCCGGGGTGCCGGATGCGGCGGCCCAGGTGCGAGGCATACCGGTGTACAATAGCGGGGTGCCGCGGGGCATCGCGATCTACGGTGACGTCGGATTCTCCAGTGCCGACGCGGGCAAGGGGACAGCGCTCGCGGTAAGCGGTCGAGCCGGCTTCGGGCCGCTCGGAGCCACGACAATCCTGTCGACCTTCAATCCCAAGGGCACCGGCAGCAGCGATGTCTCGGTCGGCGCCACCCTGAACTACAAGCTCTTCGGTGGCCCGCTAGTTCCTCTCTCGGTCACCTTGCAGGGCGGGATCGGCTACTCGAAGCCTGACACCGGTCTGTTTCCCGGCAGCAACGCAACCGAGCTGCACTTTCCGGTGGGAGTGGGCTTCGCCCTGACGATTCCCAACCCCGCGCTGGCCATCAGGCCGTGGATCGCGCCGCGGCTGGATATCGTACACGCATCGGTATCAGGCACGTCGGATAGCAGAACGAACTTTGGACTGGGCGGGGGTTTGGAGCTCAACCTCCTCAACGGGTTCGGGCTCCAGGCGGCGTACGACCGGGTGTTCGTGGACGGAGGTGATCCCAGCGTCTTTGGAATCGGGGCTCACTATGCGTTCCGGGTTCCCGGGCTGTGAGCCGTTGGTGGGTACTCCTCCTCTGTGCGTCGCTCGCCGGCTGCGCCATGACGTTCGACACCACAACGCTCGGCGTCCCGGTCACGCTCGCGTCCCCCGCGGGTCAGCCACCGGAGGGGAGCCGCTTCTCGGTGACTTCTCACGCCGTCTATGCGCTCTGGGGACTGGCCAAGCTCAAGCAGCCCTCCCTTCGCAAGGCACTGGCCGCGCAGCTCGCCGGGGGCAGCGGCGTCGCCGATCTCAAGATCAGGGTGCGGAGCCGCTGGAGTGACGTGCTCATCACGGCGTTGACGGCGGGGCTGATCGTGCCGCGCGCGGTGACCTTCGAAGGGGTCGTGCTGAAATAAGCCCCGCCAGCATCTCCGCACTGCGCGCCGAGGAACCCAGCCCGCGTTCCACAACCTCACGTGCACGCTGGCCCTGAGCCCTCCGCTCCTCCTCATTGACGATCCACCGCTCCCACTGTTGCTGCAACGCGGCCCTCGCCCTTCCGATCCAGGAGCGTGGCAGCGCTGTACCGGCGCCGGCCTCGAGCAGGAGTGCCGCGTCGCGGCTGTTGTGCCAGCGCGGCCCGAACGCCACCGGAATTCCCCAAGCCGCCGGCTCGAGCACCGAGTGGAGCCCTGCGGCCCCGAATCCACCACCGACATAGGCCATGGTGCCGCTGCCGTAGAGTGTCGCGAGCAGCCCCATCCGGTCCACCACGAGAAGCGGTACCGGTCCTTGAGCCTCGCTGAGGCGAACCGGAATCGGTAACCCGAGCGATGCGGCCCGGCGGTCGAGCGCCTCGAGCTGTGCCGGCGTCGGCTCGTGGGGAACCAGGATTAGACGGGCGTCAGGCCGGCGCCGGCGCAGGTGGGCAAATGCGGCGAGCAGTACTGCGTCGTCCCCAGGCCAGGTGGAACCGGCCACCATGGTTGATGCGCCATGACCGAAGGAGAGCAACGACTCATCCGGCTTGACTGCGCGCACCCGCTCGGCCACGCTGTCGAATCGGGGATCGCCTAGGATCTGGATTCGCTCCGCCGGGACGCCGAGTTGCCCGAGACGACCGGCATCTTCCGGCGAGATGGCCGCTGCCGCGGCGATTACCTGGTAGCCCGCTTCCAGGAGCCGGCGGGCCGGCCACCGGAGTCGCGCGCTCCCCGGGCTCACCGTTGCAGCTACGATGGCGACCTGAGCGCCGGTTGTGGCCGCCCTCGTCGACAGCTCGGGCCACACATCCAGCTTGGCAAACACGAGAAGGTCCGGCTCCAGGGATGCGAGCAGGCGGTGCATGGTGTCGGGCAGATCGTACGGCAGGTAGTCCGCGACATCGACCTCGAGGCGCCGCGCCAGCGCCTCGGCGGACGGGCTGAAATGGGTGTAGATGGTCTGGCAGTCTGGACGAAGCTGGCGGAAGTGGCGGAGCACGGCCTCGGCCTGGAGCCCTTCGCCGACCGATGAGGCATGGAACCAGGCCAGCGGGCGGGCGGTATCGCGGTTCCAGCGGGCCCATTCGAGCAGCCGGTCGCCCGCGCCACGCCTGGCGTGGTCGCCCGTCCGGATCTTGTGGTCGAAGCGCCCGAGCGTCGGAGCGAGGGCGGTCCCGAGGCGCAGCGCCGCTCGGTAACCCCAGGACGTGGTGGGCATGGCGGCAATGTTGCTGCTACCCAGGCCCAAAAGGAAGGCTCTTGCTCCCCATCGAGGGGTCCAGCTAAAATTCCTTCGCAGTCCCTGTTCCACCTGCAACCGAGGAGGTGATCCATTGTCTACAGAGTCAAGGGTCGCCTGCGGCCGGTAGTTTGAGCTGCAAGCTGAGACCCAGGCGACACTTCGAACCTGGGGGGGCCGCGAAGAGCGGCCCCTTTTTTTTGTATTATCTCATCCCATGACCAACTCCACCGTGTCCAGCTACTGGCACGAGGCCAGGGCACCGCGCTACAGCCTGGGCTTCGCATTTCCCCTGCTGGTGGCATACGAGGTCCTCGCCTTCACCTTGTCCCGCAGCGAGGTCTCGGGAGTGCGCAATGGCGCCGATGTTCTGCTGAAGAGCCTGTTCCTGATGCTGGGTGGTCGGGATGGCTTGGCGGTTTTCGGGGTCCTGTTGGTGGGAGGAGGCGCCGCCGCCATCTGGAAGGACTACCGCCGCTCGGGGCAAATCCGGCCGCGCTACTTCGCCTGGATGGCCGCGGAATCCATAGTCTATGCTCTCACGTTCGGTATTGTTGCGAGCACACTCACCGTGCTGTTGCTGCCCGGACTCTCAGTCGTCAGGAATGCCTCCGCCCTGGGCGTGGGATTGCTGGCCGAATGGAGCCTGCCGACTCAGCTGATGATCTCTCTCGGGGCCGGCATCTACGAGGAGCTGTTGTTCCGGGTGATCCTCGTGTCGGGGCTCGCATGGCTGGCAACTGTCGGCTTCGGCTGGGGCGCAACTCGGGCGAAGGTGTTCGCGGTGTGCCTGGGCGCGCTCATCTTCTCCGCCTTTCACTACATCGGACCGTACGGCGAGCCACTGGAGCTCGGCTCATTCACCTTCCGAACCGTGGCCGGACTTCTTTTCAGTGGGCTGTATGTGCTGCGCGGTTTCGGCATCACCGCATGGAGTCACGCGCTGTACGATGTGTTTTTGGCAGTCGGGTAGGAGCACTTCCGCTTTCACCTTCCCGTCTTTTCGGTCTTTCCCGCCCTTCCCGTCTTAACCTCGTACACCGAATCCAGCACCTTCCGGAAGACGCTCAGCGGCACCGCTCCCTCGAGCAGGCCCCCCTCGATGTAGAATGTCGGTGTGCTGCCTGCCCCGGAGCGTGCGGCTCCCTGTGCGTCCGCCTGCACGGCCTGGAGCGTCTCCGGTGCCTCGAGGCAGGTGAGCAACGCGGGTTTGGAGAGGCCCGCGGAATCGGCCAGCGACAGGAAGAACGGGCCCGCCTCCTTCAACGGCGCCCAGGTGTCCTGGTATCGAAAGAGGAGGTCGTGCACCCGCCAGAAACCGTTCTGTTTGGCGGCACAGAGCGCGAGCTGCGCCGCCGCGGCCGCATGAGGGTGGACGTCGGTGAGGGGGAAATTGATGAAAACCCAGTGGACCTTGCCGGTCGTGATGTAGCCTCGCTCCAGCCCGGGGAAGGTTTCCTGGGCAAACCGCCGGCAGTAGGGACACTGAAAATCCGACATTTCATACACCGTGACCGGGGCCTTGGGCGAGCCTTTGCTGCGAGTCTCCAGCGGTGCCGCTTTGGTTTGAGCGCCCACCGATGTGGCAACGAGGTGGATTGCCAGAGCTGTGCCCAATACTCTCGTCATCCTGAGAGAGCTCCTTGCTGCCGCTCGGGACAGGCTCCCCAACCGAAAGATCTCCAGGGTCATCATTTCTCCTAGTAGCGCGGCCGCTGGTGTCCGGTCCGGCTGGACAGGAGCACGGTGTCTCCGTTAACCGGAACGTTCCAGTACCACTCGGAATTCGGGTCGCTGGTGTCCCAGGCGCGAGCGTAGATCCACCACGTGCCTGGCGCGAGGGTGAATCGGGCCCAGCCGGTGGCGTCGGTGGTATCGGTGGCCGGCTCCCGGCCGCGCGCCTTTGCCAGCTTTTCGACGATGCTGTCCCACCCACGGTAGGTGCTATCTTCCCACTGGCGCATGGCGGTGCGGAGGCGCTCGTTCCGGCCCACGAAATCAGAGCGTGCGCGGCTCAGTGTCGCGCGGGCACGCTCGCCCCGGATCTCGATCGACGCGAGCGAGTCGGACAGACGGGAAACGCGGCCGTGCAGCGACTGATACTGCGGGGTGCCCCGTCCCAGCGAGTCAAGCCGACCCTGAAGCTCCGCGAGGCTGTCGCGCAGCTTGCCGGCGGCGTATGCCGTCGTGGTATACGCGATGAACGGCCCCCGGAAGCGGGCGAACAGGGTATCCATCTCCGCGGTGTGCGGCCGCGGGCTGGCGGCACGGGCCTCGAGACTCGCGAGCACGCTGTCACGGTCGTAGGGCAGCGCGACGACCCCCACGCCCGAGGCGGGGGTCTCCACAGCATCGGCACCAGGGATCGAGACCCGCACGGCCACATCTCGCGTGCTCTTGCATCCGGCGATCGCCGCCGCGAGCCCCGCGCAAAGCAGCGTGGAACCCAACAACGAGCAACGGAGCCAGCGGCTTGTCAGCGGGAGACCTAATGAGCGGGACACGGGCCAAAGCTACCGTGCTCCTCGCGGTGCTTCAACTGATCGTCGTGCCGGGCTGGCCACTGCCCGGCGCCGAACTGCGGGCGCAGAGCCGGGGCGTAGACTCGCTGATCCCAGCGCAGCCGGTCGGTTTCGTGAACGATTTTGCCTCGGTGCTCGACGCCGAGTCGGCTGCCAAGATGGAGGATCTCATCCAGCGGCTGCGCGCTGCGACCGGCGCCGAGATCGCTGTGGTGACGCTGCCCTCGATCGGTGATCGCGAAGCATCCGAGGTGGCTCTTGCCATCGGTCGCAAATGGAAGGTCGGCTCGAAGGTCGAGATCGGCGACGCCCGGCGGAACGCCGGGATCGTGCTCCTCCTGGTGCCGCGCCGGCCTGGCGACCCCAACTTGGGGCAGATCCGGGTCGAGGTTGGGCAGGGGCTGGAAGGCATCGTCACCGATGCGGCGGCCGGGCAAGTGCGCGACCTCATGCGCCCGGAGCTCTCGAGTGAGAAGTACGGCCCCGGATTGCTCACCGGGGTGCGTGCCCTCTCCAGCCTCATTGCGCGGGGCTTCGGTGTCTCCGACACCAGCCTGACCGCGTACCAGCCTCGCAATAACAGTGGCGGATCACCGGTCGGCAGCAGCCTCATTCCCATTCTCTTCTTCATCGTGTTCATGCTGCTTGCGTCGGGCGCCGGCGGCCGTCGCCGCCGCAGGAGAGGGGTATATTGGGGTGGCCCATGGATCGGTGGGGGTTGGGGTGGGGGTGGCGGCTTCGGCGGAGGTGGAGGCGGCTTTGGAGGCTTCGGTGGCGGAGGCGGGTTCAGCGGCGGTGGCGCCGGGGGAAGATTCTGATGCGCGAGTCGGTCGCTCGGGTGGTCGATCCATTTCTTACCGAGGCGGACAAGGCTCTCGGCCAGGGCTATAGCGCGGTGCTATACGGCTCGGCAGCGCGGGGGGATTTTGTCCCGGGGCGATCGAACATCAATCTCATGCTTGTCATGGATCAGGTGACACCGTCGACCCTTCGCTCCCTCAGCCGCGCTTTCGCCGGCTGGCGCAAGGGAACGACGGAACCCCCGCTGATGCTCAGCCGAGCCGAGTGGACTCGTGCAACGGATGCCTTTCCGATCGAGATTACCGATATGCGGACCTCGTATCGGGTGCTCCGGGGGCCCGATCCGCTCGAGGGTGTCAAGGTAGATCCCACCGATCTGCGGAAGGCACTCGAGCGGGAGTTTCGGGGCAAGCTGCTCCGCCTGCGGCAAGGGTACACCATCTATGCTCCCGACCCTGCCGCGCTCGGCAAGCTCGGTCTCCAGAGCGCCGCGACCATCCTGGTGCTGTTACGCGGGGTCCTGACACTCATCGGCAAGACGGTTCCCACCGATCCTCTCGAGCTCGCCGCCGCCGCGGCCATTGGGTTCGAGGGCGAGCATCTGCTTCACGTGGTTCGTCACCGAGTTGACCGCGAGTGGCGCTGCCAGGCCCCGGAATTCGAAAACTACATGAAGGCCGTGGAGGACTCGGCCAGGTACGTCGACCAACTTCAGCTCGGAGATCAGCAATGAAGCGCTCCCTCAGAATGCGTCTGCCGCTCATCGCGACCTTCATGCTGATTGCGGGGTGCGGCTACAACACGATCCAGACGATGGACGAGCGGGTCAACCAGGCTCAGGGACAGATTCAGACCCAGCTCCAGCGCCGCTCCGATCTGATTCCCAACCTGGTAAACACGGTGAAGGGGATCACGAAGCAGGAGGATACGGTTTTCATCTCGATTGCCAACGCCCGCGCCCGGCTCGGCGGCGCGGTGCAATCAGGGAACGTGCCCGAAATGGCCGCCGCCAACCAGCAGCTCAACCAGGGGCTGGGACGGCTCCTGGCCATCGCCGAGAACTACCCACAGCTCCGGTCCAGCGAAAACTTCCGCCAGCTTCAGGATCAGCTCGAGGGAACCGAGAATCGCATCTCCGTAGCACGGCAGGACTACAACACCGCCGTCGGCGAATACAACGCGTACATCCGCCGTTTCCCCTACAACCTCACTGCCAAGGTGTTCGGTATGGGGAAAGCGCGGGAGTACTTCGAGGCGGCCCAGGGCGCAGCGGAGGCGCCGAAGGTGACGTTCTAAAGGAGACGGAGAAGGCGGAGAGGGCGGAGAGGAGCAAAAAAAGAGAAGTCCCCGGTGCTGGCTTCAGCGCTGGGGACTTCCTCTTGTCTTTTCCTCTTCGTCTCCTCCGTCCTCTCCGCCTTCTCCGCCCTCTTCAATCCGTCACGACCCCCTCGGGCAGGACATACTTCAACGGGTCCACGGGCCGGCCGTTCACGTGCACCTCGTAATGGAGGTGGGGACCGGTGGCGAGCCCCGAATTGCCCACGAGAGCTATCCGCTGGCCCCGGGAGACCCGCTGCCCGTTCTTCACCAGGAGCTTCGAGGCGTGAGCGAACTTGGTAACGATCCCGAACCCGTGGTCGATAGTGATGGTGTTGCCGTATCCGGTTTCCCAACCCGCATCGATTACCACACCGGCCGCGGGCGCCTCGATCGGGCTCCCCATTGGCGCGGAGACGTCGATCCCCTCATGGGGGCGGGCCATATGCAGGATGGGGTGAACTCGCATCGACGAGAAGGCGCTGGAGAGCCAGCCCTGCGTCGGCATGATGGATGGCGTCGCAGCCAGCCTTGCTGTGTGGAGCGCCAGGCTGTCGGCCGCTTCCTTGAACGATGAGGCCAGGAGGTTGGCCCGCCGGATGAGCGCGCCGAGGTCTACCCGAATGTCCGCGGTGCGGCGGGTGACTCCGGTGAGCCCTGCAAGACCGATCTCAGGTGAGGCCGGACCACCAATGCCGGCGGCCTGAACCTGCGGATCGATCGGGTCCAGATTGGCGAGGACCCGAATGCGGGCGTCACGCTGAGAGATGCGGGTGAGGGTGTCAGCCAGCGTCACGAGGCGGCCATGCAGCTCACCGATTTCGCGCGCGAGTGAGGCGTTTTCCTGCTGGAGTCTGGCAGCGCGCGAGAGGTCGGCAGTGTGGGAGATGGTGACGTATCCAGCGATAAGCGCGAGAACCACGAAGCCACCAACTGCACCGGTTACCAGTCGCAGCAGGCCGTAGGAGACCTCGACGATGCGCGACGGCTCCGACCCATGGGGGACGAGAACCAGAGTCCAACGGCGTTTAGCCATGGTTACACCTCAAACAAACCTCGCTGGAATACTTGGCTGATCGACTCTACAGTCTCACCGCTTTCCCTGCAGCGCGGGGAAGGCCCGAATCAGACCTGCAAAGTTAAGGTGGCCCACGGAGATGAGGATTGTCAAGGGCCACCTAAAGTGATAAGTCTTTCACTGTCAAACAGTTTGGCTGGACACCAACTCTAACTGCTACACCGTTGCAGGCTTGGGAAAGAGGACCTCAGGTGGTCTCACAGTGCGCCCGGACACCCGCGGTTGCTCCACGGCAGACCACTGCAGAGCCCCCACCTGGCCTTCCAATCCGAGCATTGTCCAGACTGCCTGAGCCTTTCCTGGAATGAACGGGCTCGACATAGCTGCGAGCCGCGAAAGAGCTCGGGCAAGTGCACTCAGCGCTCGGTCCAGCTCGTGGTCCTTTCCCGCTTTCGCCAGCGCCCAGGGTGCAGTCTGTTGCACGAACAAGTTCGCTGCCGAGACGAGTGACCAGGTTGCCTCCACTCCTCCTCGCAAATCCAGGGCCTCCATCGCTCGCGTGTAGGCGTGTAGCGCTTTCCGCGCTGACTCATCGAGCGGCGCGGGGCCGCCCGTCGGCACCACGCCCTGGCGGTACTTCATCAGCATGGCGAGCGATCGCGACACGAGATTGCCCAGGCCATCAGCGAGGTCCGCGGTATAGCGCTCGTCGAATCGCTCCCAGGTGAAGTTGCCGTCAGCCTCGAAACCGACTTCCCGCAGCAGAAAGTATCGAAGGGCGTCGGGCCCGTGCCGCTCGATGGCCTCGTCGAGAGTCACCGCAGTTCCGGCGGTCTTCGACATCTTGGTGCCCTCCCACTGGACGTAGCCATGGGCCCAGACCTCGCGAGGAAGCTCGAGCTGTGCTGCAAGGAGCATGGCCGGCCAGATCACGCAGTGAAATCGGGTTATCCCCTTTCCGACGACGTGGAGGTCCGCGGGCCACAGACGCTCGTATCCTGGCTCGGGAAATCCGGTGGCCGAGAGATAGTTGATGAGGGCATCGAACCAGACGTACACCGTCTGCTCGGGATCGCCGGGGAAGGGGATGCCCCATGACTGCCGTAGGCGCGAGACGGAGATGTCCTGCAGACCGCTCTCGAGCAGGCGCAGGACCTCGTTGCGGCGAATGGCGGGCTCCACCCGAAGCTGCCCGCTGGTGATGAGATCCCGCAGGCGATTGCCGTACCGGCTGAGCCGGAAGAAGTGGTTTCGCTCGCGGGTGGGGATGAGCTCGAGGGTTGGATGCTCGATGCAGTGGCCATTCACGATCTGGCTCTCCTGCTTGAACTCTTCGCAGCCGGTGCAGTACAGCCCTTCGTACTCGGCGACGTAGAGATCATCAGGGCTATGCTGCTGAATCCGCCGGAGCAGCTCGGTCACGGAGCGGGCGTGGCGCGGCTCGGTGGTGCGGATCCAGTCGTCGTTGCTGCACCCCAGGCGCTGCCAGAATTCCTCGAACCGAGCGGCCATCCGGTCCACCCAGACCTGAGGCGAGACGCCCGCGCGCGCCGCGGCCTGGAGCACCGATTGGCTATGCTCGTCCATGCCCATGAGGAAATGGACTTGATCACCACGCAGCCGGCGATACCTCGCGATGGCGTCCGCGCCGACCTTTTCCAGGGCATGCCCCAGATGGGGATCTCCGTTGGAATAGTCGATCGCTGTGGTCAGGTAGAACTTGGGCACTCGGCTGGGCTCCATTTCAGGTACCTCGAACTTAAACCAGCCGGCTTTCGAGACCTACATGTGTGTGATAGGTCACTGCACGGAGCCCCTGTCTGGACCTTATTACGCTTGCCTGTTCAGCCTTTCATAGCGAGGTACTTCATGGGAGTTCTCGACAAGCTTTTCGGCGACGACAGCGGGAAGGATAAGAAGGCTACGGCGGATTTCTCTGACGTCCGGAGCGGTAGCTCCTCGACCGCCGCGTTCAACCGAACGTACACGGTGGTCGCTGGGGATAGTCTCTCCAAGATTGCCAAGCGAGAGTATGGTGATGCTTCCAAATGGCACCGGATCTTCGAGGCCAATCGCGACCAGATACAGAATCCGGACCTGATCCATCCCGGGCAGGTCTTGAACCTGCCACAGGGGTGAGGGGGCTCGCCATGCTACGGTACTATCGAGGTGCCATCGTGGGGGCCGCCTGCTTCGCGCTGACGCTCACGGCATCGGCATGTGGCAAGAAGGACAACGCCGCGACCGTTGAAACGGCGAGCGGAGCGACCGCCAGCGCCCCCGTCAGCGTAACCGACGTAAAGGTGGGCCGTGCGCTCGGGGCCGACAAACGCCTCACCGACGAAACCGACAAGTTTCGCCCGGCAGA
>JBBQXQ010000071.1:0-16693 GCA_038209515.1 Gemmatimonadales bacterium | reverse complement strand
GGGCGTCGAGTACGACCACGAGCACGGCGTGCGGGTGAACGACTACTTGCAGACCCGCAACCGGCGCATCTACGCCGCGGGCGACGTGGCCCTGGAGCGGAAGTACACCCACATGGCGGACGCCACGGCGCGCATCGTGATCCAGAACGCGCTGTTCTGGGGCCGCAAGAAACTGAGCTCCCTGACCATCCCCTGGTGCACCTACACCGACCCGGAGATCGCCCACGTGGGCCTCTATGTGAAGGAATGCCGTGAGCGGGGCTTCCCCTTCAAGACCTTCACCGTGCCGATGAGCGACGTGGATCGGGCGGTCCTCGACGGCGAGGAGGAGGGTTTCGTCAAGGTCCACGTCCGCGAGGGCACCGACACCATCCTGGGTGCGACCATCGTCGCGCGCCACGCGGGGGAGATGATCAACGAGATCTCCCTGGCCATGGTGGCGGGGATCGGCCTGAAGACCGTTTCGCGAGTGATCCATTCCTATCCGACCCAGGCAGAGGCGATCCGCAAGGCCGGCGATGCCTACACCCGCACGCGCCTGAGCCCGTTCCTGAAGGCACTCAGTAGCCGGTGGCTGGCCTGGTCGAGATGATCGAGCGCACGGCCATCGCGGGCAAGCCCGCCGACCCGGCCACGTTGGTGGACGTCCCTCGCCTGATGACGGCCTACTACACCCGGCAGCCCGACGCTTCGGTGCCCGAGCAACGGGTGGCCTTCGGCACCTCGGGCCATCGCGGCTCCGCCTTCGACTGCGCCTTCAACGAGGACCACATCCTGGCCATCACCCAAGCCATCTGCGACTACCGGCAGCGGGAGGAGATCGACGGGCCGCTGTTCCTCGGCATCGACACCCACGCGCTGTCGGCATCGGCCCAGGCCACCGCCCTGGAGGTGTTGGCGGCCAACGGGGTGGACGTGAGGGTCGACGACCGGGACGGCTACACGCCGACCCCGGTCATCTCTCACGCGATCCTCGGTTATAACCGCGGCCGGACCAGCGGCAAGGCCGACGGGATCGTGGTCACACCCTCGCATAACCCACCGGAGGACGGCGGCTTCAAGTACAACCCGCCGCACGGGGGCCCCGCCGAGACCGGCATCACCGGCTGGATCGAAGCACGAGCGAACCAGCTCCTCGAATCCGGCCTGAAGCGGGTAAAGCGGATCCCGTACGAAATAGCGCTGCACGCCGCCACCACGCGTCGGCACGACTACCTCGATGCCTACGTCAGCGATCTCGGCAACGTGATCGATATGGAAGCGATTCGGGGCTCGAAGATCAGCCTCGGCGTCGACCCGCTGGGCGGCGCAGGGGTGCACTACTGGGGGGCGATCGGCGAGCGCTACCACCTGCCGCTGACGGTCGTCAGCGAGGAGGTCGACCCAACCTTTCGCTTCATGACCGTCGATTGGGACGGGAAGATCCGCATGGATCCCTCCTCGCCCTACGCCATGCAGCGCCTGATCGCGCTCAAGGATCGCTTCGACGTCGCCTGGGCTTGCGATACCGACCACGACCGGCACGGCATCGTGGCCAGGAGTGTCGGTCTCCTGAACCCCAACTACTATCTCGCTGTCGCCATCTCCTACCTGTTCACCCACCGGGCCGGGTGGCCGAGGGAGGCCGGTATCGGCAAGACGGTCGTGACGAGCAGCATGATCGACCGCGTGGCCCGCAAGCTCCAACGGCCGCTCCTGGAGGTGCCGGTGGGGTTTAAGTGGTTCGTTGACGGACTCCTCGACGGCAGCCTCGGATTCGGCGGCGAGGAGAGCGCCGGTGCCTCGTGCCTGCGCCGCGACGGGTCGGTCTGGACCACCGACAAGGACGGCATCGTCCTCGGCCTTTTAGCCGCGGAGATAACTGCGGTCACCGGCCGTGATCCGGGAGAGCTCTACCGGGACCTCGCGGACGAGCTCGGCGACCCCGCCTACGAGCGCATCGACGTCCCCGCCACACTAGCGCAGAAGGCGGTTCTGAAACGGCTCTCGCCCGAGCAGGTGAAGATCTCCACGCTCGCCGGCGAGCCGATCACCCGCATGTTGACCCGGGCGCCCGGCAACAACACGCACCTCGGCGGGTTGAAGGTTGTGGCCGAGAGCGGCTGGTTCGCGGTCCGCCCGTCCGGGACCGAGGACGTCTACAAGCTCTACGCCGAGAGCTTCCGGGGTAGCGACCATCTGCACCGGATCCAGGCCGAGGCACAGGATCTCGTCGAGGCGACCTTCGCGGCGACGAGATCCCTTCCCCTTGACCCTGTACCGTAGTACAGGGTTTATCGTGTATGCCAGGCAGGCAGGGAGCCATGACCATCGGGGAAATCGCTGCCGAGTCGCGGGTGAACATCCAGACCGTCCGGTATTACGAGCGGCGAGGGCTGCTCCCGGCTCCGCAGCGGACGGCAGCAGGTTATCGGAAGTACTCCAGGGATGTGGTCCTCCGGATCCGCTTCATCAAGCGGGCGCAGGAGCTGGGCTTCACCCTGGAGGAGATCGCTGAGCTTCTTGCCCTGCGTGTCCGCCATGGCGAGGCCTGCGGCGAGGTCCGCGGTCGGGCGAAGGTCAAGATTGCCGTCGTGCAGCGGAAGCTGCGTGAGCTGGAGCGCCTGAAGCGAGCGCTCGAGCGGCTGGTCGAGGCATGCCGGCGTCGCGCGCCCACAGCCGAATGCCCGATTCTGGAGGCGCTGGAGGAGCCTGAGGAGCATGCGTAAGCCGACTCTCGCGGCGCTGGGTGCTGTGGCCGCCGCGGCAGGTTCCGCCCTTTGTTGTGCCGGGCCGCTAGTCGCGGTTGCCATCGGACTGAGCGGTGCCGGGCTCGCCGCCACGTTCGAGCCACTCAGGCCGTACTTCCTCGGCGGTACCGCCCTGCTGCTGGGGTCGGGGTTTTACCTCCTCCATCGGGAAGGGACGAAGGCCTGCGAGCCGGGTAAGGCCTGCGCCGATCCCCGGGTCCGCCGGAGGATGCGGGCGACCCTCTGGGCGGCGACGGTGTTGGCTCTGGTGTTGGGGTCGTTTCCCTGGTGGTCGAAGTTCGTTCTTTCGTGAGGAGTCGGATATGACGGTTCAGATCAAGCTGGCCGCGGCAGCGGTCACGGCGCTCCCCGGAGTAGGCACCATCTGCCCCCTCTGCGGCGGCGGAGTGCCCGCGGCAACGGCTCAGGTCGCCCTGATCACGCAGGAGCCAGGCGATACGGCAACGGTGAAGCTCCACATTTCCGGCATGACCTGCGGGAGCTGCTCGCTCACGGCCCGGACCGCGCTGAAGAGGCTGCCCGGTGTCCTGGACGCGACGGTAAGTGCCGAGCACAGCGAGGGAACGGTGCGCTACGACCGGCGGAAGGTGACGCCAGCGCAGATCGCCACCCATCTAACCCGCCTGACGGGATACAGCGCCCGGATCATCGAGGAGTCGGCCATTCTGCCGGAGCGACCCCACGTCACCCGATGACTCGTCGGGAATTGCGGTGAGGACCCGGAACTCCCGGCGGGCCAGCCTGGGCGGCGTGCTCGGGTCCGGCTTCGCCTTGTTGTGCTGCGCTGGAGCGGCGCCGGTGTTGGGGCTCCTGTCGGCTGTCGGCCTGGGCTTCATGATCAACGATGCGGTGCTGGTCCCCTTGCTCCTCCTCGCACTGGGCGTGACCGGGTGGGGGCTCTGGCAGGGGCGCCGCTGCCATGGGCGCCACTCCGCCCTGCTGCTCGGGCTTGGGGGGGCAGCACTCACCATTGGGGGACTGTACGTCTGGCTTCCGCTCGCATTCGTGGGGTTCGGAGCGGTTATGCTGGCCAGTGTCTGGAATCTGCAGTTATTACGCGCATGCACGATTCCCTCATCGACGTCTGGATGAACCACCCTGATTCAGGAGCCGCAACGTGAGCGACACTCGTACAGTGACCATCGAGGTTCGCGGTATGACGTGCAGTCACTGCGAACAAGCGGTGACGAAGGCGTTGAAGTCCGTGCCTGGCGTGGCGGAAGTCCGCCAGGTGAGCCATGCCGGCGGTCTCGCGTCCGTCGTTGCCGGTCCGGAGGCAACGGTCGAGCGGATTGAGGCCGCGGTGGCGAAGGCCGGCTACCGTGCCCGCGTGAAGGACTAGCGGGCCATGGGTGGTCCGGGAGTCGTTTCCAAGAATGGCGACCGGTTCGACCTGGTTATCGTGGGCGGCGGGTCAGCCGCATTCGCGGCAGCCATCAAGGGGGCTGAACTAGGCGCCCGGGTCGGCATGGTCGAGGGCGGCACTCTCGGCGGCACCTGTGTGAACGTGGGGTGCGTGCCGAGCAAAACGCTGATCCGCGCGGCCGAGGCTCGGCATCGCCGGGCGCATCATCCGTTCGCGGGGATCCCCGCCGGCGACGGCCGGCCCGACTGGAGTCTCGTGCGGGGACAGAAGGACGCCCTGGTGAGCCGGCTGCGGCAGACGAAGTATCGGGACGTCCTGCGATCCTATGACTCGGTCACGCTGTTCGACCAGCGGGGCGTGCTAACCACGTCCCGCGCAGTTCGGCTGGCGGACGGCCGGACCCTCTCGGCCGGGAAGATCCTGGTGGCGACGGGAGCCGGCCCGGTGGCGCCCCCTATACCCGGGCTCGCCGAAGCGGGGTTCCTGGACAACGTGAGCGCCATGGCGCTGGAGCGGCTCCCTGACTCACTTCTCGTGATCGGGGCGGGCTTCGTGGCGGTGGAGCTGGGTCAGATGTTTGCCCGGCTCGGCGTCTCGGTGACTCTCCTCGCGCGACAGAACCGGGTGCTCACCCGGGAAGATCCCGAGATCGCCCTGGGTCTCACGGAGTATCTCCGCGGCGAGGGCATCGACGTTCGCACCGAGACCACCGTGGAGCGGGTGGATCGTGCCGGCAGCTATCGCGTGCACGTTTCCCGCAATGGGCGGGCGGAGGTTCTCGAGGCCGATCAGCTGCTGGTCGCGGCCGGCCGCCGAGCCAACACGAAGGACTTCGGCCTGGAGGCGATCGGGGTGTCGCTGGGGAAAAAGGGCGAGATCGTGGTAGACCATCATCTCGAAACCAGCGCCCCGGGCGTCTATGCTGCCGGCGACGTAGTGGGCGAGCCGATGTTCGTCTACGTGGCGGCGTATGGGGGTGCCCTCGCCGCGGAGAACGCGCTGACCGGGAATACTCGTCCCGCCGATCTGACCGCCGTGCCCAGCGTGACGTTCTCCGATCCCGGGGTCGCGTCGGTGGGGCTCACCGAGATGGAGGCGCGGGCCCGGGGCATCGAGCCGCTGGTCTCGCGGCTCCCGATGGAGCATGTCGCCCGCTCCCTGGCCGCGCATGATACCCGCGGGTTCGTCAAGCTGGTCGCCGATGCGGCCACCCGCAAGATCATTGGGGCCCAGATCCTGTCCGCCGAGGCGGGGGAGATGATCGCCGAGCCGACGCTGGCCATCAAGTTCGGCCTGTCCATCGAGGACATCACCTCGACGTTCCATCCGTACCTCACCTTGTCGGAAGGGATCAAGCTCGCCGCCCAGACCTTTGACAAGGATGTGGGAAAGCTGTCGTGCTGCGCGGCGTAGCCGGCGACAAGATCCTGGCACCAATTCAGAACTGGAGGTTTCCCATGACGCAGAGCCCGACAACCCTCGATCAACTGGCCTCGGATCTTCTCGATCGACTTCCGGTAGTCACTGACGAGGAACAGCGGTTAGGGGCGAAATCTATCGCCAACTCGCCGAGGGCCAGCCGGTGGCCCCGTCGCGTCTCGCCCAGGTGCTGCGGCTGGCCACCAGCGATGTCGCGGAGCTACTCGAGCGCCCCAGTCTCAAGAGCCTGACCTACGCGGACGAGCAGGGACATATCATAGGGTTTGGCGGCCTCGGTGCAGGAAATGACTCATCGCTTCACTGTTGATGGCCGGACGCTGTACACGTGGTGTGCGTGGGACAGTCTGTTCATTCCCGGCATCCTGGCCGGAAAGCCGAGGTCGAGTCCCCCGCGCCCGGGAGTGGCGCTCGCATTCGGCTCACGGTCGCCCCGAAAGAGGTTCAACATGTCGAGCCCCAGAGCGCGGTCATGTCGTTTCTCCTGCCGAGCGCCGAGAGCTTTCAAGCAGACGCGGTCAGGGCGATGGCGAGCTTCTGCCACTTGATATTCTTCTTTCCCGACTCGGAGTCCGCTGCGGCATGGACGTCCAGCCGGCCCGACACCTCGGTGCTGTCCGTGGCAGATGCCTTCGATCTGGGGCGCCGCATGATCGCCGACCGTTGGGGTCTGCGCTGGAGCGAGAACTGACAGCATCATCCTTTGACCTCGTCGTGATCGGGACCGGCAGCGGCGGGTCCGGCACCGCCTACCGCTGCCGGCGCGCGGGCTGGCGGGTGGCCATCGTGGATGACCTGGCCTTCGGCGGCACCTGCGCGCTCCGGGGATGCGACCCGAAGAAGGTGCTCGTCGGCGCGGCGGACCTGGTCGCCTGGAGCGGCAGAATGGAGGGGCGAGGAGTCTCCGGCCGAATGGAAATCGACTGGCCGGCGCTCATGCGCTTCAAGCGCAGCTTCACCGATCCCGTCCCCACGGCCCGCCTGGCGGCGTTCGAAAAGGCGGGCATTGCCACCTTCCAGGGGCAGGCGCGATTTACCAGTCCCGAGCGGCTGATAGTAAGAGACGAGACCCTCGAATCCCGCCACTTCCTGATCGCGGCCGGCGCCAGGCCGCGGCCGCTCCGTATCGAGGGCGAGGCCCACCTCATCTCCAGCACCGATTTCCTCGAGCTCGACCAGTTGCCGGCGCGCATCGCGTTCGCCGGGGGCGGCTACATCTCGTTCGAGTTCGCCCACGTGGCCCAGCGTGCGGGATCCCAGGCGATCATCCTGGGCCGAGGGACGCCGCTCGAGCACTTCGATGGGGACCTGGTCCGCCGCCTGGTTCAGCACACCCGGGAGATCGGGGTGGACGCGCGGTTCAACGCGGCCGTCACCGGGGTGGAGCCGCGCGGGTCCGGGTATCTGGTCCGCACCGGCGGCGATGGTTCGAGCGATGCGGTGGAGGCGGATCTGGTGGTGCACGGGGCGGGGCGGATCCCCCACACCGAGGGACTAGGTCTCCAGGTGGCGAAGGTGGCGACCGACGCGGACGGGGGGGTCGAGGTGAACCAGTTCCTTCAGAGCCCCACCAACCCAAGGGTCTACGCCGCGGGCGATGCCGCCGCGCAGGGCGGCCTGCCACTTACACCGGTGGCGGGATACCAGGGCGGGATCGTGGCCTCGAACCTTCTGGACGGCAATTCCCGGACGGCGGACTATCGCGGCATCCCCAGTGTGGCGTTCACCATCCCGCCCCTTGCCGGCGTCGGCCTGACCGAGGCCGAAGCACGGCGGCAGGGACTCGATGTCCGGGTGAAGGCGGAGGAGAGCGCGGGGTGGTACTCCAACCGGCGGGTCAACCAGACCGCCGCCATGTTCAAGACGGTGGTGGAGAAAGAGACTGAACGGATCCTCGGCGCCCACCTGCTGGGCCCGCATGCAGAAGACGTCATCAATCTGTTTGCGCTCGCCATCCGGCAGGGCCTGACGGCGACCGACCTGAAGCACCAGCTCTACGCCTACCCGACGGCCGGCTCCGACCTGCCCTACATGGTGTGAGGCCTATGGGGGCCCGCGGATTCTTCCTCCAGCGCGCGCCGGGCGGTGCGGGTCACCAGCACGCTGACCGCGATGGTGGCCACCAGGCCGACGGCGATGAAGATCCAGTAAGCCAGGTCGTGGGGCACTGCGGCGCCGCCGGCCAGCGCCGCCACGTCGCCGATCACCTTGCCGTAGTATACGTATAGCACCGTACCGGGCAGCATGCCGACCGAGGCGAGGAGAAAATCCCGAAACCGCACCTGACTCAGTCCCAGGGAATAGTTGAGCAGGCTGTAGGGGACCACCGGCGTCAGCCGCAGCAGCAGAACCAGGCGGAGACCCTTGCGGGCGAGTGCGCGGTCCACTGCGGCCAGGCGTCCGGTGCCGATGCGCCGCTCCACGTAGTCGCGGGCGAGGTAGCGGGCGACGAGAAACGCCGCGGCCGCCCCGAGGGTCGCCGCCATCAACACCAGAACTGTGCCTTGGATCAGGCCGAAGATCGCGCCGGCGGCGAGCGTCAGCACCGAGCCGGGGATGAGCAGCACGGCGCCAAGGGTGTAAATGCCGACGTAGGCCACCGGTCCCCAGGCGCCCATTCGCAACACCTGCTCGGCGAGCGCCGGCACCAGGCCCGCCGCCCGGCGGCCGAGCAAGAGAAGCGCGGCGAGGGCGGCGGCGACCGTCAGCGCCTTGAGCCAGGCTGTCCGCAAGTGACCGGCCTAGCCTGCCACGGCGGTTTCGAGCAGCCGGCTGGCGAGCGCGCCGAGGTCCTCCACCACCAGCGTCGGCGGCGGGCCCAACGGATCGAGCACCTGGCCCGGCCGGGCCACGAACGCAGTCCGGCAACCGACAGCCGCAGCGCCCGCGACATCCCATCCGTGCGCCGCCACCAGCCAGGCATCCGCCGGTGCCGCCCCCATCTCGTATGCCGCCATCTGGTAGGGCTCCGGGGCGGGCTTGAGCCGGTGGACGCCATCGGCCGAGAAGACTCGCTCGAACTGGGCGAGGATGCCGGCGTGCCGGAGCTGCGCATTGCCAACCTCTTGCGTCGAGTTGGTCAGGGCGGCCAGGCGGAAATCCCCCTGTCGCAGGCGGGCCAGGCCCGGCGCCACGTCGGGAAAGGCAGGGAGCTTCTTTATCTGGTCGAGGATGGCGCTTTCGTCCGCTCCCGACAGGGGGCGGCCCAGCTGCTGGGCCACCATCCGGAGCGCGGCTTTCCCGTGCTCACCGAAGGGCCGGTACTGATCCAGGATCGTGGCCTGAAACCCCAGCAGGAGCATCTGCCGGAACCACTGTTCACGGACGTGCGCATTCCCGAAGAAGCGCTCGAACAACGGCTCGAGCGCGCCGATATCCAGCAGGGTCTCGTTCACATCGAACAGAATGACGGTCGTCACAACGCCCTCGCATGCGGAAGTGTGCCAGTATACCGCCGGGTCGCTCAGCCCGCGACGGCGGCGGCGACCTCCCTCACCGGTGACAGGGCTCACTTCGCCCCCGCATCCGCTGGGCTCATACATGCGAGGCAGCCCGGGGGCGGGGCGCCGGTCGGCCGGCGCCGACGTCCCAAATGGGCGACGCCGAGCGCTTGATGCGAACGCATTCCGACTGGAGGATGGGCGTATGGTCCGGAAGCAAACAGTCGCGGCAGATTTGGTCACCGGGGCGGTGGCCGGCGCCGTGGCGACATGGGTGATGGGAAAGGCGACCACCTACCTGTACCAGAACGAGAGTAAGGCGGCGCGCGACAGCGAGGACAGCGCACGTGAAGGCAAGACCGCGTATGGCGTGGCGGCGGAAAAGGCGGCTCACACACTAGGAGCCGACCTCTCAGAAGAACAGCGGCAAAAGTATAGCTCCGCGATTCACTGGGCGCTTGGGATCGGAGCCGGGGCGCTTTACGCTGTGCTCCGCCGCCGCCTGCAGAGCGCAGCCCTGGGGCGGGGGCTCCTATTCGGCGCGGCCTTCTGGCTCCTCATCGACGAGGTCGCAACGCCGGTGATTGGATTGACTCCCGGCCCGCGCGTGTTCCCGTGGCAGACCCATGCCCGCGGGCTGGCGGGCCATCTGGTATTCGGCACGGCGGCGGAAGGGACACTCGAGGCCCTGGAGGCCATGGCCTAGGGGCTCGCACCCACCCGGGCCGATGCTCCGGAAATCGCCACGACCCGGGGCCGGTCCCGCTGCCCATTCTTCGCGTGCCTCAATTGTCCATTCTCCGATTCATGGCCGATCCCGACTAGCCCGGATCAGCGTTCTTATGGTTCGGATCGGTGTGAGGTGTCTCGCCCCGGGATCGAGAAGGCCCATGATGAGGATACCATGACACAAGCTCTCGTGAGCCCCCTCGACGAGCACAACGCCCGCCTGATCGCCAACGTCCATCCGCTTGGCTGGCGCAACCCCATTCCGCGGGACCGCTATCACGTGGTGGTGATCGGGGCGGGGACCGCCGGGCTGGTCACCGCCGCCGGCGCGGCGGGTCTCGGCGCGCGGGTGGCGCTGATCGAGCGGCACCTCATGGGAGGCGACTGCCTCAACGTCGGCTGCGTTCCCTCGAAGGGCGTCATCGCCGCGGCGCGGGCCTGGCATGACGCGCGAGCCGCCGCCTCCCGGTTCGGGGGGCCGGCGGCTACCGGCGACGGCGATTTCGCCACGGCGATGGAGCGGATGCGGCGGCTCCGGGCCGACCTGAGCCAGGTGGACAGCGCCGAGCGCTTTGCGGGACTCGGGGTCGACGTCTTTCTGGGCCATGGCCGGTTCACCGCGCCGGACCGGATCGCCGTCGGCGAAGCGGTCCTCAAATTTCGGCGGGCGGTGATCGCAACCGGTGCCCGGGCCGCGGTGCCGCCCATCCCCGGTCTCGAGGACGCGGGCTACTACACCAACGAGACCATCTTCACCCTCATCGAGCGTCCCGCGCGGCTCATCGTGCTCGGCGCCGGGCCGATCGGCTGCGAACTGGCCCAGGCCTTCGCCCGGCTCGGCAGCGCGGTGACTATCCTGGACCGGGGCGACCGGGCCCTGTCCCGGGACGATCCCGATGCCGCCCGGCTGGTCGAGGCCGCACTCCGGGCCGATGGGGTGAGGTTGGAGTTCGGTGCCCAGGCACAGCGGGTCGAGCGGACCGCCGGCGCCACCCGGGTCCACTTCGAGCGCGACGGCCAGGCCGGCGTGCTGGACGGGGACGCGCTCCTGGTGGCCGTGGGACGCGCGCCCAATGTGGACGGCCTCGGCCTCGACGCCGCGGGCGTGACGGTCGGAAAGCGGGGGGTGACCGTCGACGACCGGCTCCGCACCGCGAACCCGAGGGTGTACGCCATCGGCGACGTCGCCTCCCGCTATCAGTTCACTCACGTCGCGGACTTCCAGGCCCGGCTGGTGATCGCCAATGCCCTGTTCTTCGGCCGCGGCCGGGCCAGCAAGCTGGTGATCCCCTGGTGCACCTACACCAGCCCGGAGGTCGCTCACGTCGGCCTGACGCGGGAGGCGGCCGAGCGCCAGGGCGTAGAGATCGAGACCATCACGGTGCCGTTCGAGCAGGTGGACCGCGCGGTGCTCGCCGGCGAGACCGAGGGGTTTCTGCGGGTGCACCTCAAGCGCGGGAGCGACACGCTTGCCGGCGTGACCGTGGTTGCACCCGACGCGGGCGATCTGATCGCCGAAGCGACGCTGGCAATGACCAACGGACTCGGCCTCTCGGCGATGGGACGCACCATCCATCCCTATCCCACCGTGGCCGAAGCCTACCGCAAGGCGGCCGATCTCCGGCGGAGGAAGCAGCTCACGCCGCTGGCCAGACGGATCCTGGGCCTCTGGTTCCACATCTTTGGGTGAAGGATGATGATGTCGGCGGTGTCCTTGAAGAGACCCGCCCCGTCCCCGGGACGCTGGCGGTGAGGTAGCACACGCATGGGAGACCTGGATATCGCATGCTCCGACTCCGACCGCCCGCCGTTTCAGCGCTCGGCCTGCTCGCCTTGCTCGTAGCCCGGGTCTCCCCCGGGCTCGCCCAGACGAGATTCGACCAGACCGGCTGGGACTCGCTGCTCAAGGCCCATGTGGTGAACGGCCTGGTGGACTACGACGGGTTCGGCCGGTCGGCCGAGTTCGCGGGCTATCTCGACCGGCTCGCCGCCTTCGATCCTCGTTCGCTGCCCGAGCTGGAGCGGCTCGCCTTTTGGATCAACGCCTACAACGCGTACACCATCCGGCTTATCGTCGAGCACGGCCAGCGCAAGTCGATCCGGAACATCAACAAGTCTCTCGGCTTCATCAAAGGGTACGGCCCCTGGAAGGAGAAGCTGGCCCGGGTGGGGGGCGCGGCTTACGGCCTGGACGAGATCGAGCAGGGCATCATCCGGCCCCAGTTCCACGAGCCTCGCATCCATTTCGCGCTGGTCTGCGCAGCCATAGGGTGCCCGCCGCTACGCAGCGAGGCGTACACCGGCGCCCGCCTGGACCGGCAGCTCGAGGATCAGGGCCGGATCTTCCTCCGCGAATCGCCAGCGAAGAACCGGGTGGACGTCGCCCAACGCACACTGTATGTGAGCGAGCTCTTCAACTTCCGCGACTATGCCAAGGACTTCGGCGGCAGCAAGAAGGCCATCGCCCGGTTCATTGCCCGATGGTACGGACCAGGGCCGGAGCGCAGCCTTCTCGAGAGCGGCTCCTGGGACCGATGGGTGTACACCGACTACGACTGGACCCTCAACAGCCAGAAGCTGGGCCGCCAGGCCGCGGCCAGCGGCCAAGCCCGCTGAGCCGGATACTCCCACCCCTCAGCGTCCCCCCATGTTTGCTACCCTGCGCCGTCTCGTTCACATCCTGCGCGAGCCCGTTCTCGCGGAGACCCGCGCCAATCTCGCCCGGTCCTGGGCGCGGCTTCCGGAGGACCTCCGCGGTGCCCAGCAGATGCTCGGACGAGCCGGGAACGGCTGTGGGGCAACGATCGGGCTCATGCCACGCTGCGACTTCGCCTGCCGGGGCTGCTATCTCGGCGCGGAGGCGAACCGCGTCCCGGCCGCTCCGCTCGATACAGTCAAGGCACAAATGGGGACGCTCCGTCCCGCGCTGGGCAACGCCGGGAACCTCCAGTTCACCGATGGCGAGGTGACCTTGCGGCCGGTCTCCGAGCTGATCGAGCTGCTGCAACACGCCCGCCGACTTGGTCTCATCCCCATGCTCATGACTCACGGCGACAGCTTTCGCCGCCGGCCCGGGCTGCTCGACCGGCTCATGGTGGAGGGCGGGCTGACGGAGCTGAGCATCCACATCGACGTTACCCAGCGGGGGCGGCTGGGGCCCGACTACCGCCGCGCCGGACGGGAGGAGGAGTTGACACCGCTCCGCGAGGAGTTCGCGGCGATGATTCGCGGGGCCACTCGCCGCACCGGGCTCCCCCTCCGGGTTGCCACAACAATGACCGTCACGGGAGAAAATCTCGCGGGCGTGCCGTCGGTGGTACGATGGGTGATGCGGAATGCCGATGCGTTCCGTATGATCAGCTTTCAGCCCGTGGCGGCAGTCGGGCGGACGGAAGGCGACTTGGAAACGGTAGCGGTGGAACCGCTCTGGGCCCGGATCGCCGAGGGACTTTACGGCAGTACGGAAGAAGTCGAGCGGGCTCGCCGGGGCCAAATGTGGATCGGTCACCCGGCGTGCAACCGGTACCTGGCGGGAATGGTGTTGTCGAGTGACGGCCGAACGCCGGCGTTTCACGCTGTACGCCAGGCCGGTGATGCGCTGGACGAGCAGATCGTCGACGGCTTCCTCCGCCGGTTCGGCGGGTTCTCCTTTCGTCTCGACTCAGGACTCGAACGCATCGTGCGTTGCGTCAGCGTCGCGGCCCGGGACCCCGCGTTCATGCTCCCGGGCACGCTGCGATGGATCCGCCACTGGCTCCGCCGCCTGGACCCGGCTCACCCCGGCCGGCTGGCACTGCGGCTCGCCTGTGGTCAGGCGAGACTTCGGAGCCTGGTTATCGTGAGTCACCACTTCATGACGGCCGCAGAGGCGGCGACGCCCCCTGGCCAGGACCGGCTCGCGCTCTGCGTGTTCCGCGTGCCGGTCGGGGAGCGGCTGGTGCCTATGTGCACCGTGAACGCGGGGGGGATCCGAGACGCCTACTATGAGGAGCTCCGGTCGGGCCTGGGACGGGACATTCCATCCTGATCGCCTCCTCCACCCTTGGTTTCCCGTCTTCGCCTGACGGATTGCAGGCCCTGCGGTGTCCCTAAGCTCTATGTGGCGCACGAGGAAGGCGGGCCTCTGGGCGGTCTTTGTGGTCCTCACCGGCAGACCGGGCTCGGTTGCCGCCCAGGCCTCCTCGGTTCTGGCCGGAACGGTCCGCGCCCAGGCGGGGCAGCCGGTGCCGGGGGCGGAGCTCGTCTTCAGCCAAGGCGGCGCCTCGGCGGCGACCGATGAGGCGGGCCGCTTCACCCTCCGGATCCCGGCCGAGTCGGCGGGCAGGCTGGCAGTGAGGGCGGTCGGATTCTCGCCGGCGGAGTTGCCGGTCGCCGCCCTGGAAGCCGGTGCCCGCCGCGAGTTGGCCGTCACCCTGGCCCCGCTCTACGTCCTGGACGCGCTCACCGTGGTCGCCTCCCGCGAGCGACCGCTGCTCAACACCGAGGACGCCGCCACCGGCGGTGCGGTCGAGGGCCCCGAGATCCAGGCGCTCCCCACCGATGCCCGAGATCCGCTCGCCCTGCTCTTCAATGTCCCCGGTGTGGCCCAGGCCAGCGGCTTCTTCGGGGATGCGCCCCCGCTCTCCTTCAACGCGATCAACTCGCTCTACACCGAGTACACCCTCGATGGCCTCGACAACAACGAGGGGTTTCTCGGCGGCCCGCGAGTGGAGTTCCCCCTGGGCGGACTGGCGCGGGAGGAGGCCCTGGTCAACTCGTACTCCGCCTCGTTCGGACGAAGCCCGAGCGGCATCGTGAACCAGCTCTCGAAAGCAGGCGCCAACAAGGCCCGCGGCGACCTGTTCGCCTACTATCGGCCCGGTCGCCCGTTCGACGCACTGGCCAAAGTCCCATTCGGCACCGATCCTGGAGGTCTCGATGTCCTCCGGAGACAACAGGAGGGCTTCCACCGCTTCCATCTGGGCGGCGGACTCTCCGGACCGCTCGCCCGCAACCGCAGCTTTGCGTCGGGGGCCGCCGAGTACAGCGACGAGAACGAGGACCGGGTCACCTCGACCGCGCGCACCGCGTTCGTGGGCACCGAGAAGCGGCAGAAGATCAAGCTGTTTGGCCGGCTGGATCAGGGATGGAGTCCAACGCAGACGACCACTCTACGCGCCGCGTATAGCTGGGTGAGCCGGGCGGGCGAGGGGGGCGGCGTGGTGACGCCGGAGGCCGACGTGACCACCCGGCGGATCGGGAGTCTCACCGCACTCACCCATCGCTCTACCATGCGGGACGGCAAGGCCAGCAACATCGCCTCGATACAGCTGGGTACCTTCCGCTGGTATTTCCCGCCGTCAAACAGCACCCTCGACCGGCCCCAGGTAACCATCCTCGACAGCGCCACCAGTGCCACTCTGGCCGTGGTAGGGTCAAGCAACTTCATCTTCGACGAGACCGAGACGCAGCTCCAGCTCCGCGACGTGTTCGAGACCCGCTGGGCCGCCCACACCTTCCGCGCCGGGGCTGACGTCCTCCGCTCGTGGTTCAAGCTCACCGGCTCGAACACCAATCCGAATGGGGCGTACGCGATCTTCAACGATCCGGGGAATCCGATCACGCCGTCGGGTTCCCTTTTCTCCTTCCGGGACATCCCCCCGAACGTGCGGGTGGCGAGCTACACCATCGACGCCAACCCCGCGCAGGTGAATCTGACCCAAAGTCTGGTCGGTGCCTTCGTGGAGGACCGCTGGCGGGTGTCGCCCTCGCTCCTAGTGGTCGGGGGACTGCGCTGGGACTACGACAACATCACCAGCCGGGGCGAGAGCTCGCCCGACCTGAACAACTTCCAGCCGCGGCTCTCCTTCAATTGGTATGCGACGCCGCGCAGCGTGCTCCGCGGTGGGGCGGGGATGTACGCCGGGAAGTTCCCCTACGCCATCTACTCCGATGCCGTGCAGTTCGGCCCCGACGGCAACGCTACCGTCAGCTTCGACTCCACCACCGCGCCGGGCGCGCCCGCGTTCGGCCAGGGGCTCACTTCCCCGGAGCTGCAACAGCAGGCGAGCCTGCTGCCGCCGCGGGAGCAGCGCCGGATGTTCGCCCGCGGGCTGCAGCAGCCGATGTCGTATCAGGCCACCGTGGGATATCAGGTCCAGGTGGGGGACGACTGGGCGTTCTCAGTGGACGGCGTGTTCAGCGAGACCCGGCACCTGCCGCACTCCTTCGACCTCAACGCTCCCGGATACACTCTCGCGCCCGGCGACACGGGCGCCGCCGCCGCGAAGACCACGGCGTTCGGTGACGCGCTCCGGCCGGTGGCGCCGGTGAACGGCTCGTTCCGCCGGCTCACCACCACCGAGTCCGCCGGCACGGCGCGGTACTGGGGCCTCTATTTCTCCGCTCGGCGCCGGCTCAGCCGGCTGTGGACCGTGGACGCCAACTGGGTCTGGTCCCACGCCAGGAACGACACCGAGGACATCAACTTCAACGCCGGGATCGCCAACGACTTCGCGGCGGAGTGGGCGGACGCGAGCAACGACCGCCGGCACAAGATCACGGTGCGATCCATCTACACCGTGTCCCACCTGCGCCTCAGCGTGATCGGCGACTTCCAGACCGGTCTGCCGGTCAACCGGGTGGCCGGCGCGATCAACCCGGACGGCAGCACCGTCACCTACGATCTGGATGGCTCGGGACCGGTCTTCGGCGACGGCTTCGTCGGCAACACCGATCGCTTCTTCGGCGTCCCCCGCAACGGCGAGCGACTTCCCAGCTTCTTCAATCTGAGCACCGGGGTGACCTATCTGCTCGACACCGGCATCGGCAACTTCGAGCTCAGGGCCGACCTGTTCAACGTCTTCAACGGAACCGAGTGGGGCAACTTCGCCAACGGCATCACCGGCGGCGGCAGCCGCACCCAGTTCGGCCACCCCGGCGACCCGATCGTGCTCCGGGCACCCGGGCCGCCGCGCCAGGTCCAGTTCTCC
>JBBQXQ010000070.1:0-16906 GCA_038209515.1 Gemmatimonadales bacterium | reverse complement strand
CGTAGCACACCTTGGTCTCGGAGTAGAAGTCGTAGACCTGCCAGCCACCCTCACGATGGCCGTTGCCGGTCGCCTTGACCCCGCCGAAGGGAAGGTGCGCCTCCGCGCCGATGGTGGGCGCGTTGACATATGTGATGCCGTTGTCGAGCTCCTCCATCGCGCGGAACGCGAGGTCCACGTTCTGGGTGTAGATCGAGCTGGAGAGCCCGTACCGGACATCGTTGTTGACCTGTATAGCCTGATCGAACGACCCCACCCGGATCACGCTCAACACCGGACCGAAGATCTCCTCCTGCTCCAGCCGGCTCCCCGGCTCGACTCCGGCAAAGACGGTGGGACGGTAGAACCAGCCTTCGCCCAGCTGTCCGCTCGCTGGTGTCGCTCCCCCGGTGACGAGCTTGGCGCCCTCCTCCCGTCCTATTTCGACGTAGCGCTCGACCTTCTCCCGCGCGGCCTGGTGAATCAGAGGGCCCACCTGGGTCTTCTCCTGGCGGCCATCACCGAGCTTTAGCGCCTCGGCGGCATCGGACAGACGTCGGAGGAACCGGTCGTGCACCTTCTCGTGGAGAATGAGGCGGCTGGTGGCGGTGCAGCGCTGTCCGGTGGTGCCGAACGCGCCCCACAACACGCCCTCCAGCGCGAGATCCTGATCGGCATCGTCCATGACGATCATAGCGTTCTTGCCGCCCATCTCCAGCGAGAGCCGCTTGTGCATCCGGCCGCAGGTCTCGCCGATGATCGACCCGGTCTCGGTGGACCCGGTGAACGAGATGACCGGCACCTCGGGATGCTCGACCAGCGCCGTCCCCGCAGTCTCGCCTCGGCCGTGCACCAGCTGAATGACCTCGGGCGGGAGCCCTGCCTCGAGCAGGATCTCGACCAGGAGATGCACGGTGTGCGGCACATCCTCGGAAGGCTTGATGATCACGGAGTTTCCGCAGAGCAACGCGGGAAACATCTTCCACGTCGGGATGGCCATAGGGAAGTTGAACGGCGTGATCAACCCGACGACGCCGATGGGACGGCGATAGGTCATCGCCCATTTCGATCGAAGCTCCGATGGCACGACGTGGCCGAACAGGCGTCGCCCCTCGGTCGCTGCATAGTAGGCGGTGTCGATTCCCTCTTGCACATCCCCCCGCGTCTCGGCGAGCACCTTCCCCATCTCGCGGGTCATCGCGTCCGCGATGGCGTCCTTCCGCTCGACCAGCAAGTCGCCGACCCGCCGCAACACATCCCCGCGGAACGGCGGCGGGGTCCGCGACCAGGTCACGAATCCGCGCTTCGCCGATCGCACGGCCGCATCTATGTCGCGGCGATCCGAATCGGGGAACCGGCCGATCAGATCGTCGGGCTTGGCCGGGTTCCGGTTATCGAAGTAGGCCTCGTTGGCCGGTGCGATCCACTCGCCGCCGATGAGGTTCTTGAAGGTCTGTGCCCCGGCCGCTTTATTCACCCGCGGCTCGCGCACGTTGGATGTCTTGGTCATGTTCCCGGCTGTGCTGGAGGTGCTGGGTTTGGTACCGGCGGCGGTGGCGGGCAGGTCCAGTCGCGGTGCTCTTTGGTGTAGCCGGTCCGGGGGAGGATCTCCCGCACCACCATCACCCCTGCCCAGACGATGACGAGCAACGAGAGCAGGTGCGCCAGCCCCCGATGATGGGCCCAGCTATTCAGTGCCCCGACGACGCCCGCGAGCAGCGCCAGGCCGCCGGCGCCGATGAAGAAGATGAGCCGAATGCCGCAGTTCCTGTCGTAGGGCCAGAGCAGAAGCGCGACGGCAAGCAGCAGCGCGAGCCCGGTCCAAAACCAGGTCAGGGCGACAAACCGCCGGTGCACCGGTGGTGGTGCCGAGCCGCTTCGCGCCGCCCCGGTGGCGGCCGGCTGCTGCTTCTCTATGGCCTTATCGATGTTGGCCAGCTCCCGATCCCAGTCTCTTGGCTGCTCCGTCATACCGACTCCCGGCTGAGCTTGTAGCGCTCGATCTTCTTGTACAGGTTGGAGCGCGGCATCTTCAACGACCGCGCGGTCTCGGACACGTTCCAGTCGTGCTCCTTCAGCTTCTGCGTCAGAAATTGCTTCTCCGCTTCCAGCTTGAACGTCTCGAAGGTTTGGCTGCCTGACTCCCCGGCAGCGTCGCCGACGGCCACCGGTCCCGGCAGGAGGTGATCGATATCCGCGGCGGTGATCGTCTTCCCCGAGGCGAGTATCAGCGCGCGCTCGACCGCGTTGCGCAGCTCCCGAATGTTTCCCGGCCAGGTGCGTGACCGCAGCCGGCGTACCGCGTCATCGGCGAACTTCCTGCCGGGAACCCCGGCGCTCGACGCCAGCTGCTCGGCGAAGAAGGCGACCAGGGCCGGAATGTCCTCAGTGCGTTCCCGCAGCGGCGGAACATCGATCGGCACCACGTTCAGGCGGTAGAGCAGGTCCTCCCGAAACCGGCCGTCGGCAATCTCGATATCGAGATCCTTGTTGGTCGCCGCAAGCACCCGGACATCGACCTGGATCGGTTTAGAGCCCCCAATCCGGGTGACGACGCCCTCCTGGAGCACGCGCAGCAGCTTCGACTGGGCCGAGAGCGACATGTCGCCCACTTCATCGAGGAACAGGGTTCCCCCGTCGGCCTGCTCGAACTTCCCTGCCCGATCGGCGAAGGCGCCGGTAAACGACCCCTTCATGTGGCCGAACAGCTCGCTCTCGATCAGCTCCGAGGGAATGGCCGCGCAGTTGACCTCGACAAAGGGACGGTCACGCCGGGGCGACGCCTCATGCAGCGCGCGAGCGACCAGCTCCTTCCCGGTCCCGTTGTCGCCGGTGATGAGGACTCGAGCCGACGTGGGACCGACCTTGGCAATGAGATCGCGCACCGTCTGGAGAGCCGGGCTGTCACCCACCATGGCGAACCGGCTCTCCGTCGCCTCCTTGAGCCTGGTGTTCTCGTCCAGCAGCTCGGCGTGAGCGAGGGCATTCCGCACGGTGACCAGGAGCCGGTCGGTGTCGAGCGGCTTCTCCAGAAAATCGAAGGCGCCCCGCTGGGTGGCTTCCACGGCCGTGGCGATGGTCCCGTGTCCGGAGATCATTACGACCTGTGCCTTGGGATCCAGGTCTCGGAGCCGGGTCAGCGTCTCGAGACCATCGAGCCCCGCCATCTTCACATCGAGAAAGACCAGATGGGGCCGGTACTCGGGATAGAGCGTGATCGCCTCGCCGCCGGAGGCGGCCACCCGCACGACGAGATCCTCGTACTCGAGAACCTGCTTCAGGGCCTGCCGGATCCCTGACTCATCGTCGACGATCAGGATCCGGTGGCTCACGGCCGGGGAGCTCCGACGAGGGTGGCGCCGGAGGGCCGAATCCGGATCTCCCGGATGCCCGCCGGAATTCGGATCGGGACCGTACTTCTGCTCGAATCCCCCAATGCCCTGGACACGAGCTTGGGCACCGCGTCTCGGGGAATCGGAAAGTTCCGGATGCGAAAGGAATGGACCGCCCATTCGGCCTGTCTCGGTTGGACCACCCGGAGCGGGCCTGCCGCCTCGATCCGCTCCTTGGGCCGGAGAGCCACGGCCAACGGACCGGTCAGCTCCCGAGGGAGACGGGCGGTCGAGAGCAGCGCGCTCACCCCGATCGAGCCATCGAGCAGCTGGACCTCGAGCGAGTCCAGTTGGCTCCGGACCGATGGATCGAGGCCCACCCCGATCATCGACGCCACCTCTGACGGACTAAGGATCACCGAGTCGGCTCTCCAGCCATTGAGCGAATCGATCTTCGAGCGAGCCGACAGCAGCGCCCGGCTCCCGGGCCGGCCCGAGGTCACCGTCTCGCCCGGGGTGAGGCCGGTGCCGAGTAGCCGGTGCACCTCGTCAGCGAGGCGGTCACGATACAGCCAGCCTATCGCCAGGAGGACAATCAGGCCCAGAGCGCCGAGCAGCTTGAAGGGTGCGGACAGGCAGCCCATCAGTGACCGAGATCGAGAGTGAGACGAGACTCGTAGCGCGGTCCCCCCGTGGTCAAGAGACTCTCATAGAGCACCAACTGGTCCGCCACGAACGGCACCTGCTCGAAACCATCCGCATTGTCCTCCAGCCCACCGGGCGGGAGCCGCTGGCCCTCGCGAACACGACCGAGCGTCACGTGCGGCTGGAACGGCGCGCCTTCCGGCGGAAAGCCGATGGCTTCGCAACCGCGCTCGATTCGATCCTGGAGCAGCTCCAGCGAGGCCGGAGCCTCCACCCCAACCCAAAGGATGCGGGGCCGGCTACGGCTGGGAAACGCGCCGAGCTCACCTAACCGGAGGGAAAGGACTCCGGCACCGGCCGCCGCGAAGCGCAGCGCCTCCTGGATGACGTCCAACCGCTCCGAGGCCACCTCACCGAAAAATTTGAGGGTCATGTGCAGACCCTCATCATGCACCCACCGCACCGGCCAGCCACCTTCACGCAGGCGGCCCAGCAAAGCGAGGATCTGCTCCCGGGCCGGATTGGGGATCGGGACCGCGATAAAGAGCCGCATCAAACGGTGGAGTGCGGCGCGATCGTAAGCAGCGCGCCCCGGCGATACCCGGCCGGATCCAGCTCCACCTCGTCGAACCCCAGGCTGCTGAACTCGGCGTCTATCGAGCTCCACTGGGCCCGGAGCCGGTCCATCTGATCGGGAGTCACTTCGAGCCTGGCCTTCCTCCCGTGGTGGCGGACGCGGAGGTCGCCGGTCACTCCGAGCGAACGCAGAAAGGCCTCTCCTTCTTCCACTTGGTGCAGTCGCTCTGAAGTTATTTCCAGGCCGTAGAGCACCCGGCTCGACAGGCACGGCGCGGCCGGCGCATCCCAGGTCGGCAGCTCGAGCTCGCGGGCAGCCTCTCGAACGTCGCCCTTGGTCCAACCGAGCTCGGCGAGCGGGGAGCGTACCTGGTGCTCACGTGAGGCACGCAGTCCGGGCCGATGCTCGCCGAGATCGTCGGCATTGGTCCCATCGATGACCGCGTCGAACCGGCGCTCCCGCGCAACCTGGTGCAGACGGGTCCACAGCTCAGACTTGCAGAAGAAACAGCGATCGGTGGAGTTGCTCAAATACCGGGGATCTTCCAGCTCGTGGGTATTGATCTCGAGCAGCGGCACCGCGAACCGCCGCGCCAGCTCGACCGCGTTCCGATACTGAACTTCCGGATATGATGGGCTCCGTCCGGTGACGGCGAGGAACCGGCCCTCCCCGAGGGCGCGCGCCCCAACCACCGCCAGGAGGGCCGAGTCCACGCCGCCGGAGTAGCCCAGGACGACTCGGCCGAGTGTGTTCAGGTGTGCGCGCAGAGTTTCGAGGTTGGCCATGGGCAGAAACGTAACCGCGAAACGGTGAGGGCGGTAAGGCGGTACGGCGGTACGGCGGTACGGCGGTACGGCGGTACGGCGGTACGGCGAGCGAACCCTTGTCACAGTGAGGTGGCGGGGTGAGATGGTTTCCCTGCGGGGAGCCGCTCGGGCCCACGGCGTGTCCGCGGTCCGGAGGACCGCGCCAATTCAAGAGCCCGGCCCGTGAGAGCCGGGTGGGCGTCCACGCCCAAATCGATCGAAGTAGGCCCGCGTATGCGGGCGTAATGGATTCGTCGGGATGGCCGGTCATTCGTTTCGTCGGCGGACCGTTCGTAACAACGCCCGCCCTCCGGGCGGGCATGCATGATTCATTTGGGCTTGCGGCCCACCCGGCCCTGACGGGCCCGGGCTCCAAGATGGCGCGGTCCTCCGGACCGCGGGGACTCCGAATGCCGAGAAACATCACTGCCCTACCGCCGTACCACCGTACCGCCGTACCGCCTACCTTCACGCATGCCCGACGATAACGTTCT
Organism: Gemmatimonadales bacterium; assembly: GCA_038209515.1. Lineage (GTDB taxonomy): Bacteria > Gemmatimonadota > Gemmatimonadetes > Gemmatimonadales > GWC2-71-9 > CAVVWJ01. Next base: position 11,073 of record JBBQXQ010000070.1, on the reverse strand, counting down.
GGAGATTACCCGGGACTTTCGCCTTCCTTTATCAGAGCTCGACTATCAGGCCTCGCGCTCCGGCGGTCCCGGCGGCCAGCACGTGAACACGTCCTCGACCCGCATCGAAGTCTGGTGGGATGTTACCGGGTCGCCCACGCTCACGCCGGAGCAGCGGGCCCAGCTATTGGAGCGTTTGAAGAGTAGGCTCGACTCAACCGGCCGCTTGCGACTGGTCTCCAGCGGGTCGCGGAGCCAGCTTCGTAACCGGGAGGATGTGACGGAGCGGCTGCGGTCAGTGGTGGCTGCCGCGCTGGCCGTGCGGAAGAAGCGGAAGCCCACCAGGCCGAGCCGGGGCGCGAAGGCCGCGCGGCTCGAGGCCAAGCGACGGCGGGCCGCCACTAAGCAGCGCCGTCGCTCACCTCTCGCGGAGGACTAGCCGCCGCCAGGGTCTTCTGCACCGCGTGAGCGAGGGCGCTGGGCGTCAGCGGCTTCTGAATGAAGGCCGAGCCCGCCCGCAGCAGCCCGCGGCGCTCGATCTCGCCATCGGTGTATCCCGACGTGAACAACACGGGAATTCCCGGACTCAACTGTTCGACGTGCTCGGCCAGCTCGCGGCCATTCTGGCCGGGCATGACGATATCGGTCAGCAGCAGGCTGATCTTCTCTGCCGTGCGGGCCACCACCTCGATCGCCTCGGCGGCTCCCGCGGCCGGAAGCACGCGGTAGCCGGCGTCCTCCAACGCCCGAGTCATCATGTGCCGGACACCCGCATCGTCCTCGACCACCAGAATCGTCTCGTCCGTCATCGTTGGCCGGGGCACCGAGGCTCGCCTCGCCTGCGACACCGTCCCGGCTCGCAGCGGGAGATAGATCTTGAAGGTGGTGCCCTCCCCCGGCTCGCTATACGCCCAGATGTAGCCATCCGATTGCTTGACGATACCGTACACCGTGGACAAACCGAGACCGGTCCCCTGCCCAACCCCCTTGGTCGTGAAGAACGGCTCGAAGATGTGGCTCATCGTTTCCTTGTCCATCCCGTGACCGGTATCGCTCACGGCGAGCACCACGTACTGACCCGGTTGGATTACCGTGCCCGGCTTGCCGCGCCGGTACTCGGGAGTGAGTTCGGCATGGAAGGTCTCGATCGAGATCCTTCCGCCCCGCGGCATGGCGTCCCGTGCATTCAGGGCCAGGTTGAGCAGGACCTGCTCCAGCTGCCCGGGATCGGCTCTCACCGTCCCGAGTCCCGGCGCCAGCCGCAACATCACCCCGCAATCGGCGCCGACGATCCGCCGGAGCACCGGCTCCCACCCGGTCACGACCGCATTGAGGTCGAGGACCTCGGGCTTCAAGATCTGCCGGCGGCTGAAGGCCAATAGCTGCGCGGTCACGGCCGCCGTGCGTTCGGCTGCTTTCCGGATGAACTCCACGTCCACCAGCACCGGTTCCGGCACGTCGGTCCGCCCCAGGATGAATTCCGCCGAACCCAGTATCACACTCATCTGGTTATTGGCCTCGTGCGCCACGCCGCCGGCCAGGCGCCCGACCGATTCCATCCGATGCGCCTGTCTCAGTCGTTCCTCCGCCATCCGCCGCTCGGTCACGTCGGTAGAGACGCCGGTCATGTACACTGGACGGCCGTCTTCGTCACGCCGTACCTCGCCCTGCTCCGCGATCCAGCGGACCCGTCCGTCGGGGAGGAGCACTCGAAACTCGTAGTCCAGCTCTCCGCCGTCCTCGAGTACCTTTCGCACCCCGGCTGCGACCAGCGCGCGGTCATCGGGATGCACCCGCTCCAGCAACTCTTCGTAGGTGGACATCCGGTCGTCGGGGCCCAGGCCGTAGATCTGGCGCAGATTATCGTCCCCGGTCAGCACATTGGTCTCGACCGACCAGAACCAAGTTCCCATCCGGGCCGCCTGCAGCGCGCGCCGGAGCCGCTCCTCACTCTTCGCCAGGGCCCGGGTCGCCTGCCGGCGCTCCCACCGCACCGCCGCCGCGAGCACCAGCCCCGTTACCGCGACGACGAGGAGATAACTGGCCACCCCGAAGAGCGTCCTGAGGGCGCTGCCACGCACGAAGGGGCTACCCCCCTGCACCGTGTGCACCACCGTCACCGCTGCCACCGCGAGCGACATGCGCGACGCGCCGCGCGCGCCGAAGCGTAATGCAGCCCAAATGACGAAGGGAAAGAGCAGATAGGGGTAGTCCACCGCACGCAGGACGGCCAGGTCGATGTAGCGGCCCAGTCCGAGCTCGGCCACGGCGATGGTCCCCACGCACAGCACCAATACCTCGAGGAGACGACGTGTATCCCGAACCTGAGCGGGAACGGCCCAGGTGAAGAAGACCGGTGCGACGACCAGCGCGCCGAGCAGGTCGCCGGTCCACCAGACGCCGGCGGCCGCAGGAAGCGCCGGCGAGGGTAGCGCTCCCGACAACCAGAGACTCACCGGTCCGATGAGAGCGCCACACAGTGCTCCCAGCAGTGCAGCCATCAGGAACCTGCGTACGTGCCTGATGTCATCCAGTTGCGGCCGGGGACCGGTAACGCGCCGGAGCAGGTACGTCGCCACCAGGGCTTCGAGCGTGTTCCCCAGGGCGATGCCGGCGGCCGCGGGGAGCGGCACCGGAGTGCCGGCGTTGGCGAGGAAGGCGCCCAGCGCGACACCGGGCCAGTACCGGTACCCTAACAAGGTGAGCGCGGCAAAGGCGATCCCGGTGGGCGGCCACACCAGCGAGATGCTCTGGCCGATGGAGGCGTAGCGAAGGCCGAACCGGGCCGCGCCATAGTACACGATGGCGAGCAGCGCCGACGTCAGGACGTACATCACGGGTTGCGGGAGTGTGACTCTCGATCTCGGCATCATCCACCTGGACAGATGACAGAGCGGCCGGGCCTCGACGACTCACCGGGAGGGGTGCTTTATAGCATAATGGATGGCCGAGAAATTGGGGCGGCGCTGATTCCACCTCGCTGGTTGTGGCCGGGCTTACACATTTACTGGGATGCCCGCCCTTCAGAGCGCCTGCAGCGCCTCATCGACGAACCGCCGGAACTGCGCCAGCCTTCCGGTGCAGAAGCCCTGAAGCTCCTCGAGCAGCTCCCGTATCTCCTCCTCCGTGGCCTCCTCGGATGGCGGTACCGCAAGACACCTTATCTCGGCAATCTCGACTCTCTGCCGGAAGCTGTTGAACTGCCCGTCATCCGTTTCCGCCAGCGTCTCGTACTCTCGGTGCGGTGCTTGGGCGGTGTGGTGCGGTTCCGGTGCCAGTCGGCGTTTCATAGCGTGCTGCCGGCAGCGGACCCAAGGCGAGTAGAGGCACAGCGAGGGAGGTGGTAAACAATGACTCCTCGCGATCGCATTCACAAGCCGTTGTTGCTCGCGCACTTAGTCGAGTTGCACCACCGGGGAAAAACCTGTCCCTTCGCTACCTTCCTTACGCCTTCGCCCGCCTTGCCTCCGCTGCCGGCAGCACGCTACGAAACGCCGACTGGCACCGGAACCGCACCGCACCGCCCAAGCACCGCACCCCTGCCCCCCTTCCAGGCTCTGGCTGGAAGCCGCCGCTGAGGTGGCGACCGGCACTGCCACAATCCTTTGGGCAAAGCTACAGCAAGTGCACGCTCCAAAGGAGCAGGTCCGAGCAGATCAGTCTATGACAGCGAATACACGGCCCGCAGGTGCTGCGCGCGTCACTCCTCGACCCCACGTTTCCCTTGGCAGCTCTTGTTGACTTTCACGTCCCCTGCCCACAGACTTCAGGCCCCTGTCCATTACGGAGAAAGAATGACGACGGTCAAGGCGAAGCTAACCGTGACATTGAAGGCTGACGAAGTGCTCGTGGCCGAGATCGAGGACGCCGCACTTTGGCAGAGTGTGCTTAACGCTATCCACAGCGGCAAGTCGGACGTGCCCCTCGGAGATTCGGCAGCAGCCAAGCCTGATCAGCTAACGGGACCCTCGAACGGCGGGGCTGGGGTGACGAGCAACGATCCACTCGATCGGTTTGCTCAAGAAGTAGACATCGATCGTGCAGTAGTCGAAGGCGCCTGTTCACCGACTATGGAAGTCCCGTACATGCAGCTCAACAAGCACAACTGGGAGGCAATGCGGAAGCAACTCCCGGCAGGAGGGCCACAGGCTCTCAGCCCCATAGTACTGGCCTCGACGTTGATGGCCTTTTGGTTCAGCACTGCTGGTCTGGCGAATCCCACTTTGGGGCAAGTGCTGGCCGTGCTGAAGGGTATCGGTGTCTCGGACCATAACCCTAGCCGGGGCGTGCGCCGGGCCACCTGGCTCATCCCCCGCCCCGGTGGACAAATCCAGCTGAACGCCGGTGAGGTTTCGACCGCGGTGAGGATCACCAGGGCCTTCTGCTCGAAGGATTGGGCTGAGTGCAAGGGCAAGAATGAGTAGCGGGCGGTCCCCGTGACGGCGCCGGCATTCCTTGGCCAGCTCGAAGCCGAGCGGCAGCTGTTGAGCCTAGACCGCGCGCTTGCGGTCCTCTGGTGGATTGGCCGGGAGGACCCCGCAGTAGGGATGACGGCGAAGGACATCTGCGCCGTGGTTGAGACGGCCGGCCATCCCAAGCAGAACGCCACCCGGCTGGAGACCCAGCTGGAGGAGGATCGCCGCACCAGCAAGGCCGGCAAGGGCGCCTGGCGGCTTCGCCCGCAGACCAGGCGGGAGCTGGACACCGTGTACGCTTTCGCCCACGAACCCGCGCGTCCCGGCCCCTCCGACAGTGTCCTGCCCCGCCAGCTGTTTACGAACACCAGGGGCTACATCGAGCGGGTGGTGGAGCAGATCAACATGAGCTACGGCGCCAGGTGCTGGGACTGCTCGGCCGTGATGTGCCGGCGCCTGCTGGAAACCCTCATCATCGAGGTCTACGAGTACCGGCAGCAGGCGACGCAAATCAAGGGGCCGGATGGCCACTTGCTCATGTTCAACGGCCTGATCAACCACATCCGGGCGGACATGTCGATCAACCTGGGGCGGAACGCATCCCAGGCGCTCAAGGATCACAAGGCTCTCGGGGACCAGGCGGCGCACAACCGGCGGTTCAACGCGCAGCAGAACGACATCGACCGCGTGCGGGACGGCCTTCGTGTGGCTGCCGAAGAGTTGCTTCACCTGGCCGGGCTCCGTCGCAGCACTGATAGCTCGGCGGCGTAGTTACAACCCTTTAGTGAACGCTGGTGGGCGAACCATCGCCCAGGCTATGGAGGTTTTTCATGTACGAACAAGCACAGCCCGAACTCGATCGCATCCTCACCCTGGTGAAGTCCTGCCCGGAGGAACTCCAGGCGAAGGGCTTCGAGCTTTTGCTTCACGGCTACGTAGAGTCTCAACTGCACCGCCGCCCGGTCGAGACGGTGAAAGAAACCCACAATGGAAAGAGTGGGCCGGCTCCCGATGAAAGCGAGGATGGAGCCGATGGGGTTGTCGTTCCCGCGGCAATCCGGACGAGATTCAAGAGTCTCGCCACCCGCTCGAAGGTGACCCCCGAACAGCTCGCCGATCTGTTCGACTTCAACACGGACCCGTTCACCTTCGCCTCAGTCACGGTTGAGGGCAGGAACTACTACGAAAAAGCTCGGAAGGTTGCGCTCCTAGTGGCGGCCAAGAGTTACCTGACAACCGGGAGGTGGGTAGCGGACTGGGAAGAGATCAAGGCGCTCTGCATCGACAATAGCTGTTACGACGCCGGCAACTTTGCCAAGGCCATGCGCGAGGCCACGGGCATGCTGTTCAAGACGGTAAACGTCCCGACTTCCGTCGAACTGAACAGCCTGGGCACCACAGAGGCACATACGCTTGTGGGCCAGTTGGCGGGTAATGCTGCCGACCAGTGACGCCCTAGAGAGTCTCCTGACTCGTGCGAAGCAACTGAGCGGGGCGCTGGGCAAGCGCGGTGCCAGCCAGCGGATTCAGCCGGCCTTGAAGACGGAGGCGGGGGCCATCGCGCGGGAGTGGCTCAGCGTCAGCCCAGTGCTCCGAGAGGCGGCGATTTGCGAGGGGGCCAAGCTCGACCAGTATGATGCCGACATGCAGGGGTTACTGGCGGGGAGCGCGGTCCACTCCCGCGCATCCGCTCTGCGGAAGAAGCTGAAGGCGTTTGTTGAGGGTGCCTCCGGGGCCGTGGTGGTCCCGCTGATCCGTCGCGCCGGGAGTTCCGAGCAAGTCCTGGCTCGGCAGATTGAGGCCGCTTTCACCGCTCCGCTCACCTCCGGGGAAGCGACCTACGTGGATGAGGCCGCCCGGTGTGTGACTGTTGCCGCCTACCGCGCAGCGATGATCATGCTCTGGGCCGCTGGCATTGCACACCTGCATACAGCCATCGAGTCGCGCGGCTTTCCTGCTTTCATCAAGGCCGTAGACTCGACCCAGACCAGGAAGGGCCACCCCTTTTCCATCGTGAAGGCTGACGCGAAGGTTTCGAGCCGACCCGAACTCCAGCGGTTGCCTGACGCAGCATTGCTCGTTGTGAGTATGGAACTTTTCGGGTACGACCTGCAGGTGTACCAGGAACTCGCACGGCTCCTCGGTCAGAGAAACGATGCGGCTCATCCCGGGCAGTCCCAGCCCGGTGGTCAGGACGTCCAGCAGTTTGCTGCGAAGCTGAATAACAACCTCTTTACAATGGTGAGCTAAAAGGCCACGGTCTGCGAAGGAACACTACCGAAGTCGATCACGCCCCCCAGTGGTGACCGCCATGGTTAGGGCGTCGCTCAGGTCGGGTGAACCCCAGCTACGCTTTTAGGTCGGCCTTCCGCTCGATTACAACCCGTCCTGCCCCGTGCACGGTCCGGGTGATGGCGGTGAGCTCTCGCATCAGCTCGTCGCTCCTGGGGATCGCCAACTCTCCCGCCTCAAGCCGGTCCCGCAGCCCGAAGAACGCCTCCGCCCGCCGGTTCAGGAACCGCTCCTGGTGGCGCTCCGTCATTGGCTTGCTGGCCGAGACGAACCCCTCGGTGGGCCAGTTTGGCGTGGACCAGGACATCCACGACCCCGGCCGCGAGACAGGTGGCATCGACCCGGATGGCTGTTCCCTGAGCGTGGGGCCTCGAAGCGGAGTGGGTCACCGGTCGTGAGGGCTTCCGTGCCCAGGTGCTGGAACGCGCTTTCGGAAGGACTGGACCGAGCCCGAGACGGCGGCCAGAGGGCTGCGCTATGACCTAAAGATTCTCCCCGCTCCAGGTCTCGAGGACTGGACGACCAGACCGAGCAGATCGGTACCCACCGGCACCTGCCCGCACCTCCGGTGAGTGGTTGTGGCCGGGCGTTTTCTCATGCAAATTCCCGTTTCCGATCCAGGCTCCGATACTGAATCGCCTCGCTGACGTGGGCCGTGCCGAGCTCGCCGGCCCCCGACAGGTCCGCTATCGTCCTGGCAATCTTGAGCACCCGGTGGTACGCTCGGGCCGAGAGCCCCAGCCGCCCTACGGCCTGGCGCAGCATGGTTTCGACCGGCTGGCTCAGGCGGCAATGCCGCCGCAGGTCTCGAGTACTCATGTGGGCGTTGGCGTGCACCCCTGGCTGGTCGCGAAAGCGGTCCCGCTGCACCGCCCGCGCCTGCTCCACCCGGGCCCGGATGGCGGCGCTGGTCTCGCCGGACTGCTCGCCCACGATGTCGCCGTAGGCCACCGCCGGAACCTCGAGGTGGATGTCGATCCGGTCGAGCAGCGGGCCTGAAATCCGCGAGCGGTAGCGCTCGATGGCCAGCGGGCCGCAGTTGCAGGAATGTGTTGGATCGCCGGAGTAGCCACAGGGACACGGGTTCATGGCCGCAGCGAGCATGAACCGGGCAGGATAGGTGAGGCTGATTGCGGCGCGGCTCAGGGTGACGACGCCGTCCTCCAATGGTTGCCGCAGCACCTCCAGCACGTTCCGCCGGAACTCGGGCAGCTCATCCAGAAAGAGCACGCCGCCGTGGGCCAGGCTCACTTCGCCCGGCCGGGGAGAGGAGCCGCCGCCGATCAGGCCGGCATCGCTGATGGTGTGGTGCGGAGCCCGGAAGGGGCGGACGGTCAGCAGGGATTGGCCGGACGGAAGGGTTCCGGCAACGCTGTGGATCTTGGTGGTTTCGAGTGCTTCCTCGAGACTCATCGAGGGGAGTATCGATGGAATCCGCCGGGCGAGCATGGTCTTCCCCGCACCGGGCGCCCCAATCAGCAGGATGTTGTGACTCCCTGCCGCAGCCACTTCGAGGGCTCGCTTGGCAGCAGCCTGACTGCGCACGTCGCTGAAGTCGGCCTGATCCGGGTTGGAGACGGCCATGAGGGCGGCCATGTCTGCCCGGGCCGGTGGAATCAGTTGCTGACCGCAAAGGTGGGCACAGGCCTCGAGCAGCGTGTGGGCCCCGCACACCTCGACCCCCTCGACGACCGACGCCTCGGGCACGTTGCCATGGGGCAGCAGCACGCCGGTCTGATGCGCGGCGCGCGCCGCGAGCGCCATGGAGAGCGCCCCGCGGACGGGACGGAGGTCGCCCTCGAGGCCAACCTCGCCCAGAACCATCTGGTTGCGGAGCCGGTCTTCGGGCAGTTGGCCGCTGGCCACCAGGATGCCGAGGGCAATGGGCAGGTCGAACGCCGAGCCGTTCTTCCTTATATCCGCGGGCGCCAGGTTGACCGTGATGCGCCTGAGGGGAAACGAGAAGCCGGCGTTGACCAGCGCCGCGCCGACCCGCTCCCGGCCTTCCTTCACGGCGCCTTGCGGAAGGCCGACCGTCGAGAAGGATGGCAGCCCGTTGGTGATATCGACCTCGACGTCCACCGGGTACGCATCGATACCCAGGACGGCGGCGGAGCGAATGCGGGCGAGCATAGAAGATTCGGCACCGGGTGAAGGCTCCCGAACCTAGTTCCGGCAGAAAGCCGCCCAGGTACCCAAGCGGCGCCGGCGTGGACCGAATCCTGCGTGTTTTTGGCTAGGCACGGTGGAGTGTCCCCGAACCCGCCGCCGTTGCGTGACGTTCACTCCGGAGTCCATGAATGCGTCGGATCTTCTACGGTGTCTTTCTGATACTGAGTGCCGGTGCGTGCGCCGCACCGCGGGCCGCGGGCGCCCCGCTCGCGCCGCTGGGGCGTTCCTGGGCTGTCCCCACACTGGGACTCTATCAGGAATGGTGGGACAAGACCGTCGCCTGCTCCGGCCACCAGGGAAAGATGACCGACGTAAGCTTCTACGCCGTGGACGCGCCGTCCGGAGCCATCGAGCTTGCGGGAGAGATGGCCCACGCCTGGTGGGTCCGGGAAGGGAATCGGGTTTATCTGCCCGCCAGCGCCCTGGGTGAGGAGTGGCTGGTTCGCCACGAAATGCTCCACGCATTGCTCCAGCGTGGTACCCACCCGTCCAAGGTGTTCGTCGATGCCTGTCACGTGGCCTCGGCCGCGGTTTGGCGGGACTCGACGTTGACGGTGGATCCGGGGAATCCGCGGGGTCAATAAGCCCCGTCCGGCCCCCATTTTGCTGACTTCGATGGGGTAGCAGCGGTTAGCACGGCATTCGCCTTTTCCTTGGGGATGCATCCGGCAGGGCTTCTGGCATTTCGCGGGAGAATCTCGACATGATGGGACCCTCTACTCGGGCCCGCTGGTGCGGGTTGGTGGCAATCGTTGGCCTTGCCGTGATCAGCGGAGGCTGGCTCCTCCGGCGCAAAGCCGCCCCGGAGGGCAGTGTCTACCAGCAAGCCCGCCTGTTCGAGAACGTCGTCGCTTCCATCCACAACCACTACATCGACTCCCTGGCCGAAGGTGACCTCTACCAGACGGCGGCCAAATCGCTGGTAGGTTCACTCAGCGACCCCTACGCAGAGCTCCTGACCCGGGACAGTTACCGGCAGTACCAGCGGCAGATGTCCGGGTCCGAGGTGGATGTCGGCTGGAATCCCGAGCTCGGCAGCGGACGCTCCGCCATTGCGCCGGGCGATGAGGTGTTGAGCATCGATGGGAAGAGCACCCGCGGCTGGTCTGCCCGGCGCCTGGAAGAGGCACTCACCGGGGGCAGCGGGGCGTTCGTCACCCTGGTGGTGCGCCCGCGCGGATCCACGCTGCCGATCGTGCGCCGGCTTACCCGGACGGTCATTCACGTGCCTGCCACCTCGGAGGGCATTCTGCTTGGGGGTGGGGTCGGTTACGTCGAGCTCCGCCGGATCAGCGATGGCGCGGCGGCCGAGCTCCGTGAGGCGGTGGACCGTCTTGTCTCCGATGGAATGACGTCGCTGGTGCTGGATCTCCGCGGCGATCCGGGTGGGCTCATCAACGAAGGGGTACGCGTCGCCAGCCTCTTCCTCAACCCCGGCGATACGGTCGCCATCTCCAAGGGACGCTCTCCCGATCACTCCAAGGTCTATCTCGCCGGCACATCCGGCAATTGGAACGAGCTGCGGGTTGCCTTGCTGGTGAACCATGGAACCGCCAGCTCGGCCGAGCTCCTGGCCGGCGCACTCCAGGATCACGACCGGGCCGTTATCGTCGGGACACCCAGCTTCGGGAAGGGCGTGCTGCAAACCACCTATCCCCTCGGGGACGAGGTCGCGATCAAGCTGACGACGGCGCGCTGGTACACGCCCAGTGGACGCTCGGTTCAGCGGCCACGAACCGATGGTGACGGCGCGATCGGAAATCGCATCCCTGCCCTGGCGCCCAGAATCTTCCATTCGAGCGCCGGCCGTCCGATTCCGGACGCCAGCGGGATACTACCGGATCTTACCGTGCGCGGCGTTCCCCGCTCCGATGCGGAGCGGTCACTGCTCGCGGCGTTGGGTGAGGATATGAGTCTCTTCCGGCTGGTGCTCTCCGATTATGCTGCCGAGGTCCGGCGGACCGCTCCGCCCAAGTCGGAGCTGTTCCGCGTCACCGAAGAGATGCGCGACCAGGTGTACGATCGGCTCCAGCAGATCGGGGTGGAACTGCCCCGCCCCATTTTCGACAACGCGTCCGGCTACCTGGACGACCAGCTCGGCTACGAGATCAGCCGCGCGGTATTCGGTCCGGCAGTCGAAGTCCGGCGCCGGGCTCTGTCCGACCGCCAGATGCAGACGGCCGTGCGGCTGCTGCGCCAGGCTCGAACGCAGGAG
>JBBQXQ010000069.1:0-17487 GCA_038209515.1 Gemmatimonadales bacterium | reverse complement strand
ACTCGGAAGCGAACAGTAGCCTAGCATATCTGTCCCCATCCCACCGCCTTCGAGTGCGCCACCGCGCCTCGCCCTTCGGAGCGGAAGGAGTTCCGGTTCATGAAACGCCCAGTCACTCTCACCGTCAACGGGACGGTGCGCCCGGCCGTCGTCGAGCCGCGCTCGCTCCTGGTGCATGTGCTCCGTGACTACTTCAATCTCACGGGCACGCACATCGGCTGCGACACCAGCCAGTGCGGCGCCTGCACCGTGCTGATCGACGGCCTTGCGGTGAAGAGCTGTACCCAGCTTGCAGTGCAGTGTGAGGGGCAGGCCATCACCACCATCGAAGGCATCGGCACCGCCGATGCTCTCCACCCGCTTCAAGCCGCCTTCTGGGAGAAGCACGGTCTGCAATGCGGCTTCTGCACCCCAGGGATGATCCTTACAGCGGTCGACCTTCTCGCCAGAAATCCGGATCCCAGCGAGGAGGAGATCCGCCACGGACTGGAAGGCAACTACTGCCGGTGCACCGGGTATCAGAACATCGTCGCGGCGGTGCAGGCCGCCGCGAAGACCATGCAGGCCGCCAACGCCTCCTCCTTCCCCGTCGCTCCGCTCGGGGCAGGCTCCGCGGACCCCCAACAAGCACCCGTCGCTCCCCGCAGCGGCCAGCCCGCCGGCGCTGGAGTTTGAGGAGATAACATGGCTACAATCTTCGGATCGGGCATCAAGCGGCGGGAGGATCCCCGGCTGATTACCGGCGCCGCGACGTACACCGATGACCTCAAACTCTCCGGCCTCACCTACGCCGCCTTTCTCCGGAGCCCCTACGCCCACGCCCGGATCACCCTAATCGACATCAGCGAGGCCGAGCGTGCGCCCGGCGTCCTCGCGGTCTACACCGGGGCGGCGGTGAAGGACCGGCTAGTGCCGGTACCGTGCGCCTGGAACGTGCCCAACTGCAATCTCAAGGTCCCCCCGCACCCGCTACTCGCGTACGACAAGGTGCGTTACGCAGGCGACGGCGTGGCCATGGTGATTGCCGAGTCGCGGTCGGCTGCCCGTGACGCGATTGACCTGATCGAAGTGGATTACGACCCGCTTCCCGGTGGAGTCGATCCCGAGAAGATGGCCCAGGCCGGCGCTCCTCAGCTTCACGATGAGGTGCCGAACAACGTGGCGTTCACCTGGGTGGTGGCGGGAGGCGATGCGGAGCGGGCTTTCAACGAGGCCGAGGTCAAGGTCGAGCAACGTATCGTCCAGCAGCGTCTGCTCCCGACGGCCATGGAGTGCCGGGCGGCGGTGGCAAGCTATAACAAGGGAACCGGCCAGCTCACACTCTGGGTCACCAGTCAGAACCCACACATTCACCGCTTTCTCTGCTCGGTAATGTTGAAGCTCCCCGAGCATCGGGTGCGGGTGATCTCACCGGAAGTGGGTGGTGGTTTCGGGAGCAAGATACCGGCATATCCCGACGAGGTCCTGGTCAGTCTTGCGGCGATAGATCTTGGCCGGCCGGTCAAATGGGCGGAGGACCGCTCGGAGAACTACAAGGTCACCATTCACGGGCGGGACCACATCGAGTATGTCGAGCTCTGCGGCACCCGGGACGGAAAAATCACCGGCCTCCGCACCAAGGTGTATGCCGGCCTTGGAGGGTACGCGTCGACGGCGGGACCGGGTATCCCGACGATCCTCCATGGGCTGGTTTACTCCGGTCCCTACACCATTCCCAACATCCACGGCACGATCTACGGGGTCTACACCGCCGGAACACCGGTCGATGCCTATCGCGGTGCCGGCCGGCCGGAAGCGGCCTTTCTCATCGAACGGCTGGTGGACAGCTTCGCCCGCGAGATCGGGATGGACCCGATCGAGATTCGCCGGAAGAACTTCATCCCAGCCGACAAGTTCCCCTACACGACGGCCACGGGCCTGACCTACGACTCGGGGAACTATCCGGCCGCACTGGACAAGGCGCTGAGCATCCTGGACTACACGGCCTTCCGAAAAGACCAGGCCGAAGCCCGGGAACAGGGTCGCCACCTTGGCATCGGGGTCGTGTCCTACATCGAGATCTGCGGCCTTGGTCCCTCACAAGTGGCCGGCGCCGTAGGATTCGGCGGAGGGCTGTACGACTCCGCCAACGTCCGGGTTTATCCCACCGGCGTGGTCCGGGTGTACATCGGAGGAAAGCCGCATGGCCAGGGCGAGGAGACGACCTTCGCCCAGATCGTGGCGGAGGAATTCGGCTACCCGGTCGAGAACATCGAGATCGTCTCCGGTGACACCGAGACGACGCCGCAGGGCTGGGGCACCTATGGCAGCCGTACGACCGCCGTCTGCGGGTCGGCGGTGAAGGTGGCGGCGCAGCGGGTGAAGGAGAAGGCCAGGAAGCTTGCCGCACATCTGCTTGAGGCCAACGAGCAGGATGTCGAGTGGAAGGACGGCACGTTCAGCGTCCGGGGCTCGCCCGACCAGTCGAAGACTTTTGCCGAGGCGGCGCTGATGGCCAATCTCGCCTGGAACATGCCGGCTGGTATGGAGCCCGGCCTCGAAGCCACGGCATTCTTCGATCCCACCAATTTCGTGTATCCGTTCGGATCTCACCTCTGCACGGTGGAGGTGGATGTCGAGACCGGTCAGGTTCACATCCTGCGATACGTCGCGGTAGACGACTGTGGACCGCCCATCAACCCCATGATCGTGGATGGCCAGGTCCACGGAGGGGTCATCCAGGGAATCGGTGAGGCCCTCCAGGAGATCGCCGTCTACGACGAATCGGGCCAGCTGCTGACCGGCACGATGATGGACTACGCCGTGCCGAAGGCGAGCCAGATGCCGCACATCGAGACCGCGCACACCGTCACGCCTTCGCCGGTCAACCCGCTCGGCGTGAAGGGCGTCGGCGAGGCTGGTACAATCGCGTCGGCAGCCTGCGTGGTGAACGCGGTCTGTGACGCGCTCCAGCCATTCGGCATCCGCCACATTGATAAGCCTCTGACGCCGGCCCGAGTGTGGGCGGCTATTCAGGGCGGGAAGGACGGGAATAGCGGGAAGGAGGTCGCGGGATGATTCCGACCAGTTTCGACTACGTGCGGGCCGAGTCCTTGAAGGACGCGCTCAAGGTCCTCTCCGACGGGGACGGCAGCAAAGCGATCGCGGGGGGTCACAGCCTCCTGCCAATCATGAAATTCAGGCTGGCCCAGCCACCACGCCTGGTAGACATCAGCCGGCTGGAGGAGCTCAAGGGAATCACCGAGAAGGGCCGCGGAGCTCGGATCGGCGCCGGGAGCACCTATCGCGAGCTGCTCGAATCTGAGCTGCTCCGGGAGCGGTTTCCGATCGTCGTCGAGGCCACCGAGACAATCGGCGATCTTCAGGTGCGCAACCGGGGAACCCTCGGGGGGAGTCTGGCGCACGCGGATCCGGTCTCCGACATGCCGGCCGTCATGCTTGCGCTCGACGCGACGTTTAACCTCCGCTCGAAGCGGGGCCGCCGTTCGGTCAAGGCTCGGGAGTTTTTTCAGGGCGCCTTCACCACGGCGCTGGCCGAAGACGAGCTACTCATGGAGATCATCCTCCCACCGTTGCCAAGCGGTGCGGGAACGACCTACCTCAGTCACGACCATCCTGCATCGGGATACGCCATAGTGGGCGCTGCCGTGGTCGTCGCCCGGAAGCGCAAGGCGGTCACTCACGCAGTAGTCGGGCTGACCGGTGTGGGGGAGATGGCCTATCTGCTCCGGAGTGCCGATAGCCTGGTCGGCAGCAACGGCGAGCCGGATGCCGTCGCCAGAGTGGCCGGCGAGGCAACGACCGGCGTGGAGGTAAACGGCGACATCCACGCCCCGGCCGAGTACCGGCGTCACCTCGCGACCGTGATCACTCGCCGGGCGCTGGAGACCGCACTCGAGCGTGCGGGGTAGATCTCGATGAGTCCATACGCCCCCCTGGACTCCCTAGGGGCTACGGGGGCGGGTCCACTCCCGGTGCGGCCCCTGGTTTTGGCCGCGGGCAAAGGCCTACGGTTTGGTGGCGGGAAGCTCCTCGCCTCATACCGAGGCCGTCCGTTGTTGTCCCATGTGCTCGACGTCGTCCGCGCTGCGTGCGAGCGTGGCCTCCTCAAAGGCGGCTGCGCCATCGTTTCCACCGAGGACCAGGACGCTCGAGCTTTGGTGGAGAAGGCTGGCCTCGAAGCCGTCCTCAACGACGCCCCGAGCCAAGGCCTGTCTCGCTCATTACAACTCGGCCTCGCGACCCTGGAGCGCAGGAAAGCCGGAGAGGCATATGCCGGCGCCGCGCTGGTCTTCCTGGCCGACCAGCCGCTGGTTCGCCTCGGCGTCGTCGAGGCGCTGGTGGCCGCCTGGCGCGCGGCGGACGCCGGCATCTTCCGTCCTCGTTACGAGGCACGCCCCGATAGGCCGGGGCATCCAGTCTTGCTCAATCGTTCCGTGTGGCACCTTGCCCACAAACTCGACGGCGATCACGGCTTTGCCGGCTTGGCTGACTTGGGCTCGGTCCGTGTCGTCACCTTGGACGTTCCGGGCGACAACCCCGACATCGACACCCCGGCCGACCTCAAGGCCCTCGAGGAGCTTACCCGATGAAGCTCGAGTTCTCCGGCTCGCCCGCGATCGCCGCACCGCGCGAACGCGTCTGGGAGCGTCTGATGGACCCTCACTTCGTGGCGCAGTCGGCTCCGGGTGTCGAGTCGGTCGAGGCGGTGGACCCGACCCACTTCAAGGTGATCTCGGGATTTGGCGTCGGCTCGATCCGGGTGCGATTCACCATGGATGTCGAGCTGTTCGATGTTGACGCAGGGAAGAGTGCCAAGATGCGGGTGCGCGGCAAGGCGCCCGGGTCGGCGATCGACGTCGTCTCCAACCTGCAGGTCGACGATGCCGGCTCCGGCGGCACCCAGCTCAAGTGGTCGGCGACCAGCGAGGTGAGCGGCACCGTCGCCAGCGTGGGGGCTCGCCTCATGGAAGGAACCGCCCGCAAGCTCACCGAGCAGTTCTGGGCCAACTTCGCCCAGCGCGTGAGCCAAGAGGGGTGATGGCGTGCTCGCCAAACGTCTCTCTCCTTCGGCTCTGGCCGGCACTACCCCGGAAGAGCTGGCAGGAGCCGTCCTGCTCGCCCCGATCCAACTGATCAGGGGGACCGTTCGAAAGGGCACCACGGTGGACGGCAGTCTGGGGGCCGAGCTGATCGCGGCGGCCCGGTCGGGTAGCCTGAGCCAGTCGCTCAGAATCGCCTGGCCCGACGCGAGTGATCTGCACGAGGACGAGGCGGCGGAGCGACTCGCGGCGGCAGCGCTCGGCCCCGGAGTCGAGCGGCGTTCGTTGCGGCAGAGCCGGCTGGACCTGGCTGCCGGCTGGGACGGGGTACTCCACGTCCACACGGATGGGCTCACCCAGCTCAATACCATCGATTCGCTCGAGCTCTTCACCCTCTTCCACGGTCAGGCGGTCCAGGCCGGTGAGGTGGTTGCCTCGGTCAAGGTAGCGCCGCACCTGATCCCGACAGCGCTGGTGGAAGCGGGTGTGCGCATCGCAGGGGAGCACGCCCCGCTGGTGCAAGTTCGACCCTATCTCGCTCTCGAGGTTGCGGCTCTGGTCGCGGAAACCATCGCCGGCTCGGCGCTGGCGCGCTTCGAGGCCGGCGCCCGGACCAAGGTGGAGGCGCTCGGCGGCCGCCTTGCGGGGACGACGGTGATCGCCAGCCGAGAGCCGGACGCCGCCGAATGCGAGGCACGTGCCGCGCTCGAGTCGCTTGCCGTCGCGCGAAAGCTCCCGGTCATCCTGGTAGGCGGTGTCTCCGCCGGCGACCCGCTCGCGCCGTTCTTCGCCGCGCTGCGGAGTCTGGCAGGCCGAGTGGTGCGGCACGGTGTACCCGCCCACCCGGGCTCGATGATTTGGCTGGCGGAGCTGGCCGACAGCCAAATACTGGGGCTTCCGCAGTGCGGCATGTTCACCCTGGCGACAGCCGCCGATCTGATCCTCCCTCGCCTGCTCACCGGTGAGCGGCTCACGCGAGAGAGTCTGGCCCAGCTGGCCCACGGCGGCGTGCTGACCCGGGAGATGCGGTTTCGATTCCCGGCGTACGCGCGGGATCTCGAGGCGCCGGAAGGATGACTTCAACGTCCATCGACAGCATCCAATCCTCCTTCTGCGGCCGCGGCTATGTCGCCGATCGCGACCTGGCGACTGCCGTCTTTCTCTCCCTCGCCATGGAGCGCCCGCTCCTGCTCGAGGGTGAAGCGGGAGTGGGCAAGACGGAAGTGGCCCGCACCCTCTCCCAGGTCCTCGGTGCCGAGCTGATCCGGCTGCAGTGCTACGAGGGGCTCGACATCAACACCGCGGTGTATGAGTGGGACTACCCCCGGCAGATGCTCGAGATCCGCCTGCTCGAGGCTCGCGGCGAGGCAAAATCCGCAGCCACACGGGACATCTTCAGCCAGGAGTTCCTGATCCGGCGGCCGTTGCTGCAGGCCCTGGAGAGCAAGGGAGCGGAGCCTCCCGTGCTGCTCATCGACGAGGTGGATCGGGCGGACGAGGAGTTCGAGGCCTTCTTGTTGGAGCTGCTGAGCGACTTCGCGGTGACCATTCCCGAGATCGGGACCATACGGGCCACGCGTCCGCCCCGCGTGATCCTTACCAGCAACAGAACGAGAGAAGTGCACGACGCGCTCAAGCGCCGCTGTCTCTACCACTGGATCGACTATCCCACTCCCGAACGCGAGCTGGCCATCCTCCAGGCCCGGCTGCCCGATGTGCCCGAGGCGCTTGGCCGCGAGATCGTCGGCTTCGTCCAGCGTCTCCGCTCGGCGGACCTGACCAAGGCGCCGGGTATCGCCGAGACGCTGGATTGGGCCGCCGCGCTCACCGCGCTGGGAACCGACCGGCTGGAGCCGGCTCAGGTGGAACAGACACTTGGCGTTCTGCTCAAGTACCAGGAGGACGTTGCAGCGATGCGGGGCGGAGGAGCGAGAACGATTCTGGAGGAGACTTACTCCTCCAGGACCAGCAGCTCGAGAAAATGAGGGCCTCGGGCGTGGCGCTCGATCCGCCCCAGATGGATGCCGGCGAGCGAGCTGGTGTAGGCATCCGCAGCAAGATCTTCAGGACGGTGCGTCGTGGTGAGCGCCACGACACCCATGCCGGCCGATCGGGCCGCCTGGATTCCTGCCGGGGCGTCCTCCACCACAATGCAGTCGGCCGGAGAGACACCCAAACCGGCTGCGGCCATGAGGTACACGTCGGGGCTGGGTTTGCCGTGCACCACGTCTTCGGCACACACCAGGACACCGGGGATTGGAAGGCCGGCGTCCGTGAGACGCTCGGTTGCAGCCGTGCGAGTGCCCGAGGTCGCGACGGCCCAGCTCCCCACCGGGAGTGTTTGCAGCAGGCGGGAAGCTCCTTCGACCGGCTTCAAGGCGTTGCCGTTCCCCGCGTCGTGCACAAACGCGGCAATCTCGGCCTCGGCATCGAGGTGCGGAGCGGCAAGCCGGATGGTTTCGAGCGCCCGCCTTCCGTGGCAGACGCGCAAAAACGGCTCGGGAGCGAGGCCCTTGGCCATGGCCCAGCGGCGCCACTGTTCCTCGATATAGGAGGCGGAGTCCACCAGCACCCCGTCGAGGTCGAAGAGAACCGCGCGACATTCGAAGCGTTTCATGGCAGGGGAAGATTGCCTGCAAATTTCGATCCGGTTAGGGCACATGCGTGAAGTCGATGGTGGAGTTATGGCGGCGAATGTGATGGAGTTCGGACGGCTGTTACGGCGGGCCGGTCTGGATGTAGACCCCGGTCAGACAGCGGCTTTCCTGAAGACGCTCACCCTCATCGGAATGGATGAGCGGGGGGACGTCCGGGTCGCGGGCCGCACCATCTTCGTCCGCCGCCGGGAAGACCGGCCGGTGTACGACGCGGCGTTCGATCTGTTCTGGCGCCGGCCTGGCGGGTCGAGTGGCCTGGCGGGCCGGCTGCCGCGGATCCGGCAAGGTACCGAGCGCGGGTCACCGGGCGGCGCATCTCCTCCTGATTCCCCGGTCGGTCATGAGCCGGTTGCCACGGTGAGGGCTCAGGCGGCGAGCTCGAGAGAGGTGCTCCGGACAGCCGATTTTGCTGCGCTCACCTCGGAGGAATCGCGGGATGCGGAGGCAATGCTTGCGGCACTCCGTCCGCGACTCTCGGTGCGTCGGGCCCGCCGGAGCCGGGTGGAGCACAGCGGCCACCGCCCGGCTACACGCTTCATGCTGCGCGGGGCACTCGGAACCGGAGGGGAGGCGCTCCGCTGGCGATGGCTGCGCCGCACGCTCCGGCCCCGGCCCATCGTCCTGGTGTGCGATATCAGCGGGTCGATGGAGCGGTACAGCCGATTCATGCTCCGCTTTGCCCACGCGCTCAGGCGTACCGGTGCGCCGGTCGAGGTCTTCGTCTTCGGGACCCGGCTCACCCGGATCACCCGCCAGCTTGCCGCCCGAAGCGCCGATGCCGCGCTGCGGCGCGTGGCGGAGCGGGTGGTGGACTGGAACGGCGGTACCAGGATCGGTGACAGTCTCCGCGAGCTGAACCAACGCTGGGTGCGGCGCACCGTCCGGAGCGGCGCACTCGTGCTCCTCGTCTCTGACGGCTGGGAGCGCGGCGATCCGGCAGTGCTCGCACGCGAGATGGCCCGGCTGCAGCGCTCCTGCCACCGGCTGATCTGGCTCGATCCGCTGGCGAGCCGAGCCGGATTCGAGCCTGCGACGGTCGGGCTCGAGGCCGCACTGCCGTTCGTGGACGACTTCGTGCCCTGCGGGAGCGTGGCATCGCTGGAGCAGTTGGCGGAACACCTGGCTGCATTGTAAGCTCACCCCATGCGCGATCTTCTCACCGATTACGACCGCTTCATCAAGACCGGCAGACCATTCGGACGCGCGGTGGTGACCAGCGTATGGGGCTCGGCGCCGCGACCCGAAGGCTCCAGCATGCTCGCATCCGATGATGGAGCCATTGCCGGCTCGGTATCGGGTGGGTGTGTCGAGAGTGCCACCGCGCTCGAGATCGAACAGGCCATCACCCGGGGCAGCCCCAAGCTGCTGACGTACGGTGTCACCGATGAGCGCGCCTGGGAGGTCGGACTCGCCTGCGGGGGGACGATCAAAGTCTTCGTCGAGCCGGCGGTTCGTCCCGAGGTACTGGACGCGGCCCGCGGTCGGGGCGGCGAAGTGGTCGCCACGATCATCGCGGGGCCGGGGCTGGGAAGATCGATGCGAATCTTCGAGAACGGGAGGATCGCCGGCGCGCTGCCAGGGGTGACTCAGGAGTCAGTGCGGGACGCCGCGCTCGCTGCGCTGAAGAAGGAGAGCAGCGCCAGCAGCGAGTTTCAGAGCGGCGCCGGTCCGCTCACGATTTTTCTCGAGGTGTATCCTCGGCAGCCCAAGCTGGTCGTGTTTGGCGGAGTCCAGATTGCGGTGGCGCTCGTCCCTCTGGCCAAGGCGCTGGGCTATCGGACCGTTGTTGCCGATGGACGCCAGGCCTTCATCGGCCGGGATCGCTTCCCGGACGCGGACGAGCTGATCCAGGCCTGGCCGGAAGAGGCCTTCGAGCGCATCGGGCTCGACGCTGCGTCCTATGTCTGCGTCCTGTCGCACGACCCCAAGTTCGACGAGCCCGCCCTACAGATCGCGCTTCGGTCTCCCGCTGCCTATGTCGGGGCGATCGGCTCACGGAAGACGCAGGCTGCGCGGCGTGAGCGGCTGCGAGAGGCCGGGCTCAGGGATGAGCAGATCGGGCGGCTGCATGGGCCGATCGGACTGGACCTGGGCGGGCGGCAACCGGCCGAGACGGCGCTGGCGATTCTGGCGGAGATGACGGCAGTAAGGTATGGGGGAAGGGCGGAGAGGGCGGAGAAGACGGAGAAGATCAGCCCCGCACGGGGAGATCGAAATCCTCCCGCTCCAACTCCCGGGTGATCGGACTTCCCAGCTTGGCCAGCGGCGGCGCTTCACTCCAGCCGGCCTTTTCCAGCACATCGGCGGTGAGCCGGTTCACCGCATCAGATTCTCCTACGCCGCTCCCGTTCGTCGCCGCCAGGTCGAGCCACGACATGGCCTCGGCAAAGGCGTAGCGCTCTACGGCGCCTTCTGCGGCGACGAGCGCGAACCGATACGCCAGGGCCGGTTCCCCGCCCCGGTCCGCATGACGCGCGATCTCCCGGGCCGCCTCGGGAATGCCCGGTGGCGGCGTGGCACGCTCCAGCGCGAGCGCCAGGATGCGGTGCACCTCGCGCCGCCGCGAGGTGGTGAGCCCATCACGGACGACATGGGCGATGACCGGGTGAGCGCAGCGGTAGATCCCGCCCTCCTCCACCACGAGTCGCCGGTCCACCAGCGCGTCCGCCACGCCGGCCGCATTCAGCCGGGAGATGCCGTGTGCGTGAGACAGCACTTCCGTGCGGCACCCCGCACCCGCCACCGCAATCGTGACGAGTACCTCACACAACTGCTCGGGCAGCCGCTCCACCCGCTCGGCTATGACGTCATGCACCGTCTGTGACACCGGAAGCTCGCGGCCGTCCGTCAGGGATCCGGACGATGTGGTCCATTCACCCGTATCCTCGTCTGCCGCAAGCAACCCCTGGGCGAACATGGTCTTCAGCAGCTCGATCACGTAAAACGGGTTGCCCGCCGTGACGCCGAAGATGCGTTTGGCAAAGCGACGGGCCCCCGTGGGTGTGCTGACGTGACCCATTTCCCGAATCATCACCCAGAGCTCTTCCTCGGTGAGTGGGCGCAGCGGAACCACCGAAGCATGCGCTTGGGCGCGCAGAACCCGGCAGAGACGAGCGGCGGGGGCATCCCGCTCCAGCTCGCCCAGACTCACGGTGCCCAACCAGAGCACGGGTGCCTGTTCCGTCCGCCGGATGAGAAAACGAAGCAGGCTGCAGCTGTCGCTGTCGCACCACTGGACGTCATCCAACGAGATCACCACCGGCCGCTCGGCGGCTAGGGCGAGCACCAGCTGGGCAACCCCTTCGAACAGGCGCCATCCCTCCGCCGAGTCAGCCGGCACCGCGGGGTTCGGTAGCGCGGGGAACCGCTGCCGGATTTCCGGAAGAAGGCGGGCTGCTTCGGTGAGCCACTCGGGCGCGGTCCCAGCCAGGCCGGGTGCGCCGATTGCGTCGCGCAGCAGCTCCACGATCGGCTCGAATGGGACGCCGCCTCGAACGTCGTATCCGTGACCGCGGAGGACACTCCCGCCGTCGGCCACCACCCACCGCACGAAGTCTCCGGCCAGGCGGGACTTGCCCACCCCTGGCTCGCCCTCGAGCAGTACGATCCGTCCTGCCCCCCGGCGGACGGCCTTCCATCCCTTCAGCAGCTCCCCCCATTCTTCCTTTCGGCCGATGAGATTGGATTCGAAAGAGGGTGCCCTGGCATACCACTCATCGGTAATCGGACGGGCATTAATTGGGGCGGCGTCGGCCTCTACCCGGCGCATCAGGTTGAACAGACTCCGACTCGGCTCACAGCCGGTCTCTCGCAAAAGCCGCGTGCGGTAGTCGGCAAAGCCGGCGAGAGCGCCACCCCTGTCGCCCGACAGGTATCGCGCCTCGGTGGCGAGCCGGGCGGCTTCGTCCGATAAGGGATCGCTGGCGAGCCACCGATCGGCGAGCTCGACAGCCTCCCGCCAACGCCACTGCCCCATCGCCTCGCGGGCCACGGTGCCGAGCGCATGCTGATATTGCCGGAGCAGGCCGCGCCTCGTCTCGGCGACCCACTCATCGAACTGAGGAGCATGGCGAACCGAGAACCCCGCGAGAAAGCGAGGGATGTCCGTCGTGAGGGCGAGGCGCGGCTCCTGGATCACCTTATCGCGGAAGTCTCGAACGTCGCACTGGACAGGCCCAGCCAGCTGGACGACAGCTCGATCGCCTCGAACGATCGGGCCTAGCTTGGCACGGAGGTGTTGGAGGGACTGGCGGAGCGAAGCCCGTGCTTCTGGCTCGGATGACTCTCCCCAGAGCAAGCCGGCCAACTCTTCTCTGGTGTGGGGGCCCGGTTCGAGCGCCAGGAAGGCGAGCAGCGCGAGGTCCTTGGCGCCCAGGAGGGGCACACTCCTTCCCTCGTCCGCCAGTAACACGGATGGTGGGCCCAGCAATGTCAGGGTCACGCCCGCCACAGGAGCACCTCGAGGGGGTGTCACCAACCTATGGCGAATTCACGATACGGCAAGAGGATTTTTCACGCTGGGTTCACGGTAGGCCGCCAGATTGTCAACCAGTCTTCTACTGGTTCCGGACCCAAACGCACAGGAGCAGGACCATGGACACCACCCAGAATTTCCGGTTGACGCTCACCCCGGAGCAGAAGGAGCAGATCCGTAAGGCTACGGGGAAAGACGCCGAGGTGCTCGAGTTGTCGGTCGAGGAGCTGGAGGAGCGGATCGCCCCGATGATACGCCGGTTCCCAAGGTAATTCACGATTTTTTCACGATAACCGACCAAGCTTGGTGCCACACCCGTAGCGAAACAGCCATTTTTGTGTTACACCCTACAGGAGGAATACCGTGTCGAATCCCAAGGATCAGTTCCGGATCAAGCTTACCCCAGAGCAGAAGGCTCAGATTCGCACCGTGACCGGGAAGGACGCCGAGGCGGTCGAGCTGTCGGTGGAAGAGCTCGAGGAGCGCATCGCGCCGTCGTTCGTCACGGGCCCTAAGAAGAGGTAAAGCCCAAGTAATACCAGAGTCCGACTGGGCGGGATGACCGTCCTGAACCGCTCGAGTGCCGGTCCAGCTCCAATGGTCCGGCACTCGGGCGTCAGCGTGCACCAACCCCCATAGAGCGGCCGCTCCACTCCCAATGACGCCTGACGTGTTGAGCGCACCGACAGCATCCGCGGAAGAGCTGCGGGAGGAGATCGAGCGCCTCCGGCTGCTGCACTCGATCAGCCTGGAGTTCGGCGCCTCCCTCGATTTCGACGAGCTCCTGCCCCGAGTCTTCGAGCGGGTGCTTGCCGCCTTGGGAGCTGAAGGCGGATCGCTTTGGATCACGGAAGGCGACATGCTCCGGTGCCGTCTGGCCTCCGGTGGTGCCGGCCAGAAGCTGGTCGGGGCACAGATGCCCGTAGGCACCGGCTTCGTGGGCGACGTGGCTCAGCGGCAGAAAACCACCATTGTCACCCGGGCACTGGACGACCCCCGGTACAACCCCCAGATAGACTCCAGCGAGATGCTGTCCACGACAGTCATGGCCACGGCCATGGTCGCAGGTGGGGTGACCGTCGGGGCGATTCAGATCTCCAACAAGCTCACCGGCAAAGGCGTCTTCGACGATCGCGACCGCGAGTTGCTCGAGGGGCTGGCCGCCAGCGCCGCCACCGCTCTCCGCAATGCCCAGCTACACACTGTCGAGAAGCGAGCACGGGACCTGGCTCTGCTGCTCGAGATCAGCCGGGAGATCACCGCTACACTCGACCTCGACCGGGTGCTCCGGTCGGTGGTCAACCTGGCATCGCGGGCACTGACCTTCGATCGGGGCGCGGTCGGGCTCTACCAAAAGGGCCAGTGCGAGATCCGCGCTGTCGCTGGCCAGGACACCGCCAATCCCAAGGACCCCAAGCTCCAGGACCTGATCGCCCGGGCAGCATGGGCCGCCGGCCGGGGGGAGCAACTCTACCTGAGGGACCGCTCCGACCCGGCCTCGGATGCCGAGCGCATGTTCGTCAACGTTTTCGGCTCCGACCTGGAGGCCGACGGAGTGGAAAGCGGGCTGTACCTCCCGCTCAGGGACGAAGAGGGAGTGCTCGGCGTGCTCGTCTTCGAGGCCGGCACGCCGGAATTCGCCAGCGAGACGCAGCTCGAGGTGGCCGCCATCCTGGCCAACCAGACGGCGGTCGCCCTGAGGAACGCCCAGCTCTACCACCAGGTGCCCATGGTGGACGCGCTCGAGGCACTCGCCGCAAAGAAACGGGCCGTTCTCGCGCTTCCCCGGCGGAGGGTGCAGATCTACGCTGGTGTGGCGGTACTCGTGTTGGCCGCGCTGGCGTTGATCCGGTGGCCGTTCCGGGTGGTGGGCGAAGCGGCATCGTTCCGGCCTACGGCGCTAGCACCCGTCAGGGCTCTGGTGCCCGGCGTGGTCGAACGGATGCTGGTGGAGGAAGGCAACTCAGTCCAGCGGGGAACGCCGCTGGCGTCACTCCGATCCACCAGCCTCTCGAGCGACCGGGCGTCCACGGCGGCAGCCGCGGGCTCCGCAGACCGCTCCGCTGCCCTGGCGGCGAGCCGGGGCGATGCGGCGGAAGAGCGACTCCAGCGAATCCGGGGCGACGCCTTGCGGCAGGAGCTGGCATTACTGGACGAGCAGCTTAGCTATACCACGGTGCGGGCACCAGTGGCGGGTGTCGTGCTGACACCCCATGTAAACGAGAAGGTCGGCGCATCGCTCGATGAGGGCGATCTCCTGCTCACCCTCGGGCGGACCGATACGCTCGAGCTCGAGTTCGGAGTGGACCAGCGCGACATCGGCCGGGTTCAGCAGGGGCAGGACGTCCACCTCCGGGTCGATGCCCTCCCCCAGCGCACCTTTGTGGGGCGGGTGACCTCGATCGGTCAGCTCCCGGCCGACAGCGGGAAGGCGGTTCGCTACCCGGTCAGAGCGTCGGTGGCCAACCCGAACGGCGTGCTCAAACCTCAGATGGCGGCGTATGCCCGCGTCCTCACCGCGCCGGCGAGTGCGATGGATCGGTTGCTACGGGCGCCGGCGCGATGGGCGAGGCTGCTATGGTGGAAAGTACGGGGATGAAGCTCGCGCTTCTGTTGATCCTGACCGTGGGCTGTAGCGGCCGGCCGGCCACGCGGGCCGCCGCGCCCCCGACGGAGAGCGGCTCCCTCGGAGCCGCCGCCGCGCCCACCATCGCCACCGCCGATACGGCCACGGTGCAAGTCCCGCTCGCACTCCCGTCCCAGCTCTACGTCGAGCACGACGCCACCATCTACGCCCGATCGGCCGGCATCGTCGAAGCGGTGCTGGTGGACCTCGGCGCCCCGGTGGCCGCGGGACAGCCGCTGGCCCGGCTGGAGAGCACCGACCAGCGCATCGCACTCGATCAGGCCCAGGAGAAGTTCGACAACACCCGACAGGTGGTGGAGCGGCAGCGGGCGCTCAAGACAGCGGGCGTGGTCACCACCGCGGACTCGGAGCGGGTCGAGTTCGAGCACCGGGAAGCGATTCTCGATTTGCGGAAGGCGCAACGGGATTACGACCTCACCCGGATCGTCGCTCCCTTTACCGGCGTGGTGACCGGCCGGACCGCACGAATCGGCCGCCTGGTCGGATCGGGTGACTCGCTCTTTCGGCTCACCGCCCTCCGGCCGATCCTGGCCGTGGTGCATGTCCCCGAGGCTTCGGTGGCGGGCATTGCCGTGGGCACAGAGGCGGAGGTCGTCGGGCTCGGCGGCGCCACCTCCCGGGCTCGAGTGATCCGCGCATCCCCCATCGTCGATGCGGGCAGCGGCACCCGGGAGATGATCCTCCAGCTCACCGCCGGTGGTCCGCGCCTCACCCCCGGTAACAGTGTCACCGTCCGGCTGGGCTCCCAGCGCCGCCAGGTTGTCGCCATTCCACGCACGGCGGTAGCCCAGGACGGGTACGCCCTGGTTTGGGCCGACGACCGGACCACGCTTCGGCCCCTCACGCTGGGCAGCGAGCTCGACGGCGACCGGGTCGAGGTGCTGAGCGGCCTGGCGGCCGGCGAGAAAGTGGTCCGGACCGCTCCGTGACTGACCGTCCCAAGCTCCGCCGCGACCTTGTCTTGGTGGAGCAGACCTATCGGGGCGAACAGAGCTACATCATCAAGGACCCCGAATCCCGCAAATACTTCCGCTTTCGTCCCGTCGAAGTGATGGTCATGCAGGCGCTCGACGGCGAGCACACCGCGGCGGAGGCTGCGGCCGCCCTTGCCGAGGAGGGGGTGCGGGTCACGCCGAAGGGAGTGGAGTCGTTTGCCGCCAAGCTGACGGGGATGGGCCTCTGCGAGCGCACCCTGGGCGAGCGCTCCGTGCTGCTGATGGAACGCCTCCGGGCCCAGCGCCGGCGGCGGCTCGGCAAGGGGATATTCCAGGGTGATATCCTGCGACTGCGCTGGTCGGTAGGCGACCCCGACAAGCTGTTCGATCGCTGGGTGCCCCGGCTTCGTTTCTTCTTTTCCCGCACCTTTCTCGCCACATCGGTCGCGCTCTTCGCAATGTATTTCCTGGTGCTCGGGGTCAAGTGGCCGGAGTTTTCCAGGGCCCTCGCCGACCTGTACACCTTCAAGTTTACTCTCGGCACCCTTGCGGTCTTCTACCTGACCAGCATGGTCATCATCGTCATTCACGAGCTGGGCCACGGTTTCACCTGCAAATACTTCGGGGGGCAGGTCCACGAGATCGGAGCCATGCTCCTCTATTTCGAGCCGGCCTTCTTCTGCAACGTGAACGACGCCTGGACCTTTCCCGAGCTCCGGGCGCGCCTATGGGTGACCGCGGCGGGATCCTGGATCCAGATGGTCGTCGCCAGCATCGGCGCAATAGTGTGGTGGGCCGCTACACCCGGAACGCTGGTCTCCGAGGTGGCGCTCGCCGCCGTCCTCATCGGCGGGATCATGACGGTCCTCATGAACGTGAACCCGCTCATTCCGCTGGACGGCTATTACGCGCTCAGCGACTACCTTGAGGTGCCGAATCTGCGCCAGCGAGCTTCTGCTCATCTCTCCTGGCTGCTGAAGACCCGAGTTCTCCGGCTCGATCTGCCCCAGCCGCCCGCGGACGCGCGCGAGCAACGGATTTTCCTCATCTACGGCGGACTGGCACTGACCTACATCGCTCTCATCCTGGCATTCTTTGCCGCCACCACGCTCGGCTGGCTCAGTCGCTGGTTCGGCGTTCTCGGGCTGTTGATCTTCGCTGTGGGCATGTGGCTGACGCTCCGCAAGCAGATCAAGGAATGGGCCCAGGCCGTCACGCTGTCGCTGCGAAAGCACGGGAAGATCTGGCAGACCGGCCCGCTGCGGTCCCGGCTGATCGGTGGCGCCGCGACGATCGCGGTGTTGGGGTTCATCCTCCCTTGGCCGATCACGATCTCGGGGCCGCTGGTGGTCGCCCCCGCGCTGGCCATCCCGCTGACTGCGCCGGACAGCGGGATCGTGGAGCAGGTCCGGGTGCGGGAGGGGAGCCGAGTGCCGGCCGGCGCTCCGCTGCTCCACATCCGTAACCTCGAGCTCGAGCGCGAGATGGTCTCGCATCAGCGAGTGGCCGACTCGCTGGCGGTCCGGTCGGCCCAGGCCCGGGCACGGAACCAGGCCGCCGAGATGAGCCTGCTCGACGCGGCGCGGTCGGTGGAAGAGGCCAGGCTCGCCGACATTCGAAACCGGCTGGCGGAGCTGGGGATCCGGGCGCTGAGCAGCGGGGTAGTGGTGACCCCACGGCCCGAGGAGCTGGCCGGGCGCTGGGTCCCGAACGGGGAGGTCGTGCTCCAACT